>RFPM01000007.1 GCA_009926125.1 Flavobacteriales bacterium
TCAAATAATCATTATTTAAGTACAACGGCATCTATGCCATCTATAAGCAATACAATTCCAGCAAATACAAACATAATGGAATTAAAGTTTATTGTTAATGGACCCTGCCCAGAAGTAAATACAAATGACTTCTTTAATTCTAACTCTCTTATTAATGGTGTTATCTGTAATCATAGATTTTCACCTGGAATACCACGAACAGCTGTCATTAATACAACAACAGCTTCAGCATGTGGCTCTTATGTATGGAATGGGACGACGTATACTGCATCTGGAATATATACAGGAACAACAGCAAATTGTGTAACTCAATCTTTGAACCTAACAATAACTCCTCTACAAGCACAACCAACAGGACTTTCTTGTTGGCAAACAGCAAGCTTTAACGAAGCAACATGTTCTTGGGTTATAACAGGTACACAAGCAGTACAACCAATACTTGCATGTTACCAGACAGCAACATTCAATACAACAAGTTGCGATTGGGATGTAACAGGCACACAATCTGTTAATACAATCACTCAAACAGCAATGGGTTCATATACATGGTCAAATAATGGTCAAACATATACTGCATCAGGTACATATACAGGAGTTGTTGAAAATTGTATAGCACAAGTATTGAATCTTACAATTACACCACTTACTGCTACACTTTCACTACATGTTTTCTTGGATGGATATTATGTAATTAACTCAAACCCATCTTCAATGCGTCCTGCTAGATATAACAACCTTGTAGCATCTGGATCTACAAATACAGGGACCTCTACTGATGTTGATATTATCACAGTAGAATTACGAAGTCCTTCAAACCTTGATGTTGTAGCATACAGTGTTTCACCTATTTTACAAGCAAATGGAAGTGTGCAGTGTGTTTTCCCTGCGGCTGCTATAGGTGCTACATATTACATTGTAGTTAACCATAGATCTTCATTACGATTATGGAGTGCAAATCCTGTAACTATGTCAGTTTCAACAGCACTTAATTTTTCCAATAATATTACAAATGTTTATACAAACGGTTCAATATCCCCAATGAAAACATTAGTTTCAGGTTTATATGCATCAAGATTGGGAGAGTTGATAGAAGATGGGTATTTAGATGGTGTGGATTATGCGGCTTTCGAATCAGATGTGTATTCATCAGCATACGGTAGTTTATATTTACTAGATGGAGACTTAAATGGTGACTCTTATGTTGACGCTAGCGACTATGCTGTTTATGATTTTAACTCACAGTTAGGATCTTATGAGCAACGACCATATTAACATATTTTTGCTCACCGCGTAAGCGGTTGATTTTTAAGAAATCACTATAAAAAAAACCAGTACATGCGTCCTGGTTTTTTGTGAGAGTTGATTCGTTCAATATCAAAGGCTTTATCGAAAATAAAAAACGGAGATCCGATCAATTTTGACCAAATCTCCGCTTGAGTGACAACGTAATGATGACATAATGATCTATTATATTTTGGGCATTACAAGATAAAGAGCGAAAAACAGAACGAAAGCGAAGAAAAACAAAAACGAGAATGACGCTATCGCATGGATGAAAAGAATGAGAATGAGTGTGAGAATGAAGAAAAGGCAGGTGATTAATCATCGCTTTCGCTCTGTTTTTCACTCTGCCTTTGTGACCACAAAGGTTGAAAAATCAAACTTTTATAAGGATCTAAATAAGCTGAAAGATTGGCATATAAAAAAGTAAAAAGATTCTCTCTCCAAGACATTCTAATTGAAAATTTCTTGCCTCCCATTTTAGAATACAAAAAATTAATTTGTTCCTACCTAACCAATAAAATTATTTACATGTTTGTCTAGATTTATTTTATATATTAAACTTCATTTACTTGAAAATACCTATTTTAAGCTAAATGAAGAGAACAAATACTTAAACAAAAGGCATGGCAAAAAATGTATCTAAACTTCAGAAAAATATTAAAGCAAGAGCTAATTTTTCTTCAAGTGACTATCCAGAACTTGAAAATAATTTAGATGAAATTAGGAGAGAAATACAATTGTCTAGCGAAAAGTACGTAAGTGAAATTTTAATTTCCTTTTGTCGTGACCATGCAATAAATGGAGTATTTGTATTCGGCAATATGGACTTTACAAAAAAAGTAGCGCGAAAAGAACTGCCTATTCGACTTATTGAAAAGTTGTTTAAGCTGAACATTGGGAACAAGAATTTTATAAAGGACTTAGAAATATTCATTGAAACTAAGTTAAAGGAAACATCTATCTAACAGCGTTCAAATAAGAGTATTAGAAATCAAATTTTTTATTTTAATTTAATACTATGGAAGTTTGACCAAACTCAGTGAACATATAGATCTTTACATCATCCAATAAAAAAAATAAATAAATTATATAACTCTAAATTACTATGTCGTTTGCGGTGTAAAAAAATGCCAAGTAACCAGCTGTCTTTGCATCAAATGTTCGAAGTTCATGTGGTCAATAACTCCTTTTTGCTCCGCTATAAATACAAAATAGCTTGATTTTCTAGAAACAAAGCGAAAGTGAAACATTTCCATTAATGCGTAAGACGCTGCCACACTAATTTTTTCAATTGGCGCATCTTTGCTAAACCCCTTCCCTTCAATTATTTGCAAACATCCTTTTTTCAATTCCTCAAGTATTTGTGGGTCTTGACTTTTTGGTTGCTTGAAGGCATCAGATTCGCTATAAAGTACCGGACCAATTTCTAGATAATTAGCTGCTTTTGTATAGATATAGGGAAACATCGCATCGAGAGCCAGAACTGTAATTCATCTGACCAAGCATCCATTAATTTATCAAGAGAATCGCTCATAATAGAATTAAAATTAGAATTTAAATTAAAGCTAAGAAAAAAATTAATGCGATCTAAGTGAAGATAAAAAAAATTAAAGTCAATATTCTTATCTTATATGGAGCTGACAAAAAAAAGTTAATTGAAATTACCGACTTATATATTAATTAATCAAGGGCGTCGTTGATAGATAGTCTCTCCAATTTTAAATTGATCGCACGTAATGTAATCTAACATCTGTTCACTTTTCCCATTCTTCTTTTTTTCTTCGAAGTTGCTACCACCTTTGTCAGTCAAAATTACATTACCTTCCAAAAAAGTTATTTTCCAAATTCCATGCCGACTACCACCATCATAAGTTGCCTCAAATTCTCCATTACTTTTGAAAACAAATGTGTAATTATCTGAGATAGTACAAATCCATTTATCACTAATAAGGCACTTTTTTACTTTATATTCGTTATACGAATTATAAATAAATAAGAAACTAGGAATAACAATAGCAGAGACTAAATAAGAAAAATATTTTTTTTTATATCTATTTTTTTGGTCTGGTTCATATGTACTCCAGTTTACAAATTGATAAAGAGCAAAATAAGAAACAATTCCTAAAAAACATAAGACAAAATAGTAATAAACCCCAAGTGTTACAAATTCATAATAATAAATATAAAATACTGCAAATAGGCCATTGCTAATAATGCTAATTATTATTGAAATCCATGCTAAGTTCTCTTTCTTATTTTGATGAATCGCTTTGTCTTCGAAACTTATATCTTCATCATTTCCCCTATAATATATTCTATAAATTATAATGTATATTCCCATAGCTATAATTCCAGAAGGCAATACCAATATAGCTAAGACTATTAAAAATAAAAATAAATATCCTATAGGTCCGCCCCCACTATTTGAACTGTCTGAACTTTCGGTTACATCATACTTTTTTCTGCCCCAAAAATCAGTTCCTATTTCTTTAATTTCATAATTTTTTTTCATTTATGATATCTTTTTTTACAACGAATAGAAACAGCAGTCAGATTAAAAAGGAGATTTAATCTTAAATTTAGTATTACTTTTCTAAAATAACTAATCTAATGAACCTAAAAAAAATTATAAAGAGAAATTTAAACCTATATTTGAATTAGCTCTGCCCTAAAATAAGCAGTTAGTTAAATAATAAGTCTAAATATATGAAATTCAAATTCTTTAAGTTATTATTTATATTAATAATTGCATTCTTTTCTAGTTTACAATTATTCGCCTCATCTAAACCAAAAGTATATGTAGGTTTTTATATTAAATCATTAAAAACTGACATAAAAGAAGAGCTTGTTTCTATTGACTTTTATTATTGGTACAGATTTAAATTACCTAAAAATAAAGCAGATATTAGTAAATATTGTGACATAGAATATGTTAATGGTGATATTTCTATGGATGAAATATATGAAGAGAAAGAAATAGGTAATCAATTTTATAAACATGGCAGAATAAAAGGTGATTTTTCTTTTTCACTTGATTACACAAATTATCCCTTTGATAAGCAAAAAATTTTAATTCAAATAGAACATGCTTACTACACTTTTGACCAAATTGAACTTATACCAGACACAATATCTTACTCTAGAACAAATACTAATAGAGATTTTTGGGGGATATCAGAAGATTTAGACTCTAAAGATATTATAATTAATAAATCTTATTTTAACATAGATCATAGGGTGTATGAAACTGATTTTGGAGATATAAGTTTGAAAGATAAACAAAGTTCATATTCTAGATTGTCGTATTTTATAGATTTTTCTAGGAATTATATTCCTTATAGTTTTAAATTTTTGATTCCAATAATTATCATTCTAAGTTTATCCTATTTAGTTTTTTATATCCCTGCTGAATCTTTAGAGCTAGCATGTAGTTTAACAGTAACATCACTTTTAGCAGCAATAGCATTTCAATGGACTATTTCAGATGATTTACCTAATATTGGATATCTAACAACAGTTGATAAGATATTTTATTTAGCTTATTTGTTAATAATGCTCGCGATGGTTCAAACTGTATGGACTTATAATCTTGTTAAAAATGACAATGAGAAACTTGCGATAAAATTAGAACTGTTGGGTAGATGGTTTTTCCCAATTCTTTTTATATGCTTTTCATTTTACTTCATTCTTAAAGGTGTATTTTCTTGATATTATTTACCAAAAATATAATTAAAAAGGATGTTGTTTATTTTATATTTATTTTTAATAGACTCTAGAATATAAGCTACACTAAAAAATAATACTATAAAAACCAAATTACTTATATAAAAATTAGTAGTTTGATTTTGTAATTTGGAAAAAAAAATATGATATAATGTCAAGTGAAATACATAAATAAATAAACTAACTTTACCTAGTTTAGACAAAGGTGAAAGTAATTTTGAATTATAATTTAAAGGTATATTAAAAAGAATTATAATCCAACCGAACGCAATTAACAAATAACTAAAACTAAAAGGATAAAATATTTCAATTGCAAAATCTCTTAAATATGTGGGTTTATTATAAAATATTAAAAATAAACCCAACAAAAATGAACTAATCCCAATATAAATGATTTTAGTAATTTGAACAATATTATTTTTTACTAAATACCCAAAAATAACAATTGAAAACCAAGGAAATAAAGGAAACCATCCGTCAAAAAATAAATTTTTCAAAAGGGCAACAGTACTAAATTGTTTTAATTGACTTAATGAAATTTCATTTAAACTAAACTCATATAAATTATTAACTTGATATATGAAGGTAGTAGTAAATAAAAAGACTATAAGCCCAAACAATAAATATTTATTTAACCTTAACCAAAGTGGAAACAAAATTATAGAAAATCCAATGAGATATAAAACGTCAAATGAATAAAAAGGTAGTATATTCCATATAAATAAATCAATTAAAACAGCAGATAATAAAATAAACAAACCTTTTTTTAGATTATTTAAATTACATCCTTTTTTTAAATTAAAACCGACTAAAAATAAAAAAATTGGAGCTGATAAAGAGCAAATAATTCTAAATATAGTCAATGAAGTTAAGGAATTATCTTCTATATAAGGAGCTGAATGTGCGAAAAACATGAGTAATAAAGCTAAACCTCTTATTACATCTGTTTTAACATTTCTATTTATCACTTCTTTCGTCATTTTAAAACAAAAGTAAGATTAATAAATTTAACTTTTTTAAGAATTATTATTAATGAAATTACTTTTAGTTAAATAGTTATTAACTCTATTAAAATGAAATCCATATATAGAAAATGCTTAGCATTTTAAATCAAAGTATTGAATGTGTCAAATAACAGGAAATAGCTTTATTTTTTTTTAAAGAATCAGTTTTTACCCCCTGCATAAAATTTCAAAAAAGGGAACTAGCATTCTTTAAAATTTTGCTTACCTTTCATTTTCAAAGTTATTAATTATGCCCTTAGATAAAAAAACACTAAAAGTTAGTAGTTCCATTATTAAAATAGTCGGGATTTTCGAATCTGTGAATGTTAAAAAAACCATTTCAGGATTTAAATCTATTGGTTATACTTCCGATTCATTAGATGATGATACTTTAGGTTTCTATAAAAATTACTGGTATCAAGAATTTAGAGACTTACTTTTCTTATTTAAAGGTGATGCAGCTGCAACATACCTATCCAAAAACATCGATCAAAAAATAGAGTTTATTAAATCTAAAGATGAAAAAACAAACACGAGTGTTAAAGTACAAGCGGGAATTAAAAACTTGGAGGTCTTTTTATTTCCAAATGGCTTACATTTCTTTAGTATTGAACTCTATACTCCTGTTCTGAGCTTATCGGAAATTTCAGAGTTGACAAATTGCGCACGAGATTTTGAAAAAAAAGTAATTATTGAGGGTGAAACAATAAAATGGGTAAATTGGATTGAAAAGAACTGTTTAAATAACATAAAAATAAGTTCAAGCCCAACTGAAGCACCAGTGAGTGTTGATGAATTTTCAGGTTCGAAATTTAAATTATTTACAGTAGTAGATTTAGTAAACAGTGATGAAATTATATCTCATGAAGTTATCAGTGAACTACTCTTTGATATTGGAACTGTTTCCCGTATTAATACTGCAAAAGGAAATGAGCAGCAATCACCTAGCATAGCTTATTATGATGAGCTAATGGCGGATAAAATAGATGTATTTCAAAATTATGCTATGTTACCATTGTTTGATTCCTTTACCACAGTTGGCTATAATTTATTAAACGGTAATGAGGGGCAACAGAAAGGAAAATACAATACTTTCTCTAACATGTATTTTAGAATTTACTTATACAACCTGTTCTTAAAATACAATTTATTCCGCTATAATTCTAAAATAAATGCTGATTCCGTTAAAACTAGAGATGAATTTGAGGGATTTTTAAATACCTATAACATCAGTCATATTTCCTATAATTTCTTGCCTAATCTAATCTATCATGGATTACGGAAAAGCCTTCAAATTGACAATGAATTAAAACAATTTCAAGATCGCATCAATCGTATTTCTCAAGCAATCCAAGAAAAACAACAAAAACGATCTAATTTACTATTAGGAATTGTGAGTGTTTTGGCTTCCATAAGTAGCGTTGGACCAATCATTAATTTCATTGAAAAATTTAGAAATAATCTTCTATTAAATCCTTTTGCTTTTTATTTAATTATTGGAATTATCGCGATTGCAATTGCTTTACCGATATTAATGTATCTTTTTCCTGAAAAGAAAAAACAATTAACGAAAAAATGGAAGCAAAGGATAAATTCCAAATAAGTCTTGATAGCGCATTTTATTTATTAAAGCACTTTGATGGGATTACTATTGAAGAACTTGAAGAACTTGAAAAAGCAGGTAAACTTATTGATGATATTAACAAGCAATTTAGAGTTATTGGTTCAAAATTTGATAGCGCACACATTTCTGGATACCGCCAACTTTTAGAATTAATCAATTCTAATGAACCAGACGATGTCATTGAACAAATCAATGGAAGAAAGGCATTTATTTTTAAATTTAACCATGAAATCGGAACTGATTTCATTCAAAACACAAGAGCGTTAAGCACCCTTCAAAAAAGCCAAATTATTACAGACAATAGATTAGGGTATAGCATTCGATGCATAAAAATGAAAGCTCAACATACGAAACAGCTGGTTGTGGTAACTGAGGGGGTAAATCTTATCACTTCCTATCCAGGAACATACGCTCCCCCACTCCCAAAAGACACAATGGATGCAGCCTTATTTGAGCAATGTTCGCGGTTTTGGGAGGATCATGTTTTTATTATTCAATAAAGCAATGCACTTACTTTTAACTTTTAAGTATTTTAATATCAGTTCAATTGATTTTAGATTATAAGTTTAACTAAATCACATCTACCTACCACTTGGTAAACATTTAGAGCGAACTGTAATTTACAATCATATCCATTTTCCGAGAATGGAGTCTGGTAAAAAAAACAATATAGTTTTTTAAAGACGATGAATGGCAAATAAGTAATTCTAAGGGAACGTGGATTGAATAATTATTGAAATATTATTCCTTGTGCTAAATTCTTTGGGCAAATTCGTGCTGTATCATTTTCAATTTTAACCTTTAATTGCTTTATCACCTTTGTTTGTTGAATGAGACAGGTATAATTTAAGATTTTATACGTTCCCTCTACTTTCATTCCTGACAACTTCATATCAAAACCATAATCAAGTTTTTGAAGTAAATTATTTAACTTAAGTGGCGAAAAATTTTGCTTTGTATTGGCGTCTAATAGCTCTAGCATTTTGAGTGTTTGTCCAGTTCTATAGTATGCATTAAACAAACAGCCAATGTTTGAACCTTTCATCATGACAGGATTTGACATTGGTTTAATTAATGAATCTTTAACATCAATTTGTGTTACTTGAGGAATCTCATTCTCCTTCAAAATGCCTGGTTTATTTTCAAGGGTATTAGAATGACAAGAAGAAAGGATCGTAATTCCAATAAATGCGAATGCCAATATGTTGATTTGTCTTTTCATCGATTTATTTTAAACTTTTTTGATCACAGGCAATCATCATTAATGTGTCTACATTATCTCCAATTCTGTAATCACTTGGTTTAAAAAGTTCGAAACAGTTGGTCCGCTTTTGTTGATCACTTGAAGTCATATTATCGAAAGCTATTGGTTTGTTAGTATAGCTATTTTCGTTGCATTCACAAGCTTGATTTAGTTGTTCTTCAGAAAAAACTGCCACTACGGACTTGTTAAAAAGATCACCGCCATGCATGTATATCGTAGACCCGACAAAAGAGACCACACCTACTATGGTGAAAATGGCATTGTATTTATTCGGGGCACCTTTTATTAAACCCAAGACCGCGCTGATGATTCCAAAAGCATTTAATATTAGCGCCATTTTGAATAGTCTTTTGTATCCTAATATAAATTCAAATACAGGTTTTACACTTTCCACATGTTGACCGAAAAAATACGCAAATAAGAGAACCACTGAAATAATAAGAGCTATTATTCTAGTTCTTCTTGCAGAATAATCATCTAACATCAATGCATAAAGCGCCAAAACTAAAGGAAGACAAATTACTGCAATCAACAAAGCCAATAAGATAAATGCCAGAAGTATTAATCCTCCCCCGCCTCCATCAGTACTACCTTTAGGTTTAAAATTAAAGCCTCCGCTACCATCGGAAACGGCTGTGAAGGTATCACCCTCTTTTATTGTATTAAAAAATCCCATAGTTATATTATTTAATTTCTTTCACAAGGCCATCGTAAATGGCTTGGAGATAGGTGGGTTCGTAGTGGGGCATACTAAATATTTACTATTTCAAAACCTAAAGCAGTTAAAAATCTTACTGCTTCTTGAGAAACAAACAAATTATAAGGCAACTCTTGGCCTGTTGAAACTTCATGACCCCATGAAATTAAAATGCCATTATTAATCTGATTAATAACTTCATTGATATGATTTCGAGTAATGTTCTGTGGTATTGCCATAATAAAATAATTTAAAGATATAATGCTCGCGCTCGTTTAAAATTAGACCAAGGTACCCTATTTTCAATTGAATGAAATTGAATTGATTTATATTTAACGTTTAATACAAATCTTGGATCATGCCCCCTTGCAAGAATTTTATCTTGATTGAAATTATTTTTCCATATTGCTAAAGCGGGCTCGAACAAATTTTGATAATTGTTTTGAAAATCGAAACTGTTTTCTACGAAATTCTGAAATCCAACATTTAAGAGAGAAGCTCTTAATTCTTTGAATTCCTTATCATTTAATTGTAGTTGTTGAACATCATACAATGTAGCGTAATGAATCGTAACTCCATTTCCCGCGCTAAAAAATAAGTCTAACTTGTCGAGAGTAGGTCTCCCACAAGTACTATAGCATGGTATGTAAGCAAGGTGATAATTATTAAACTTGAAATCTCTCAGAATTTTACAGAAATTAAATTCCTCTAAACCTAAATATTTAAAATTACTTTTTACTCTGACAGGAATGCCAAAAGTACTAATTGATTGAGGTGCAGTAAAGTCATTTGTGCTTTGATAGGTTTTTGCTTTCATGTCAGTGGATATTTAGGTTCTTTTATTTAGAGTATATTACAAAATTTGATTTATCCGAATTTTAACTCTTTAATCCAATTTGGAATATTTTTTAATTGCTTCATTTCTTTCGCTAGACGCACAACATTCTTAGCCGATTCGATTGATTTCAAGTTCTCTATTCCTCCTTCCAAATTGTCTTTTCTAAATTCTGCCGATTCAATATAGGATAAAAGAGCTTCATTCATTAAGCCCAATTTCTCCTGGCTTTCTCCAAGTTTTAAAAATACTTCACCATCTTTTTTTACATTTAGCGCAAGTTTATAATTCTCGATTGCATTTCCAAAGTCATTCAAATAAAAAAAGCAGTTTCCAATTCCATCATAATAAAAAAGGAGGCGTTTAAGTTCATTATTTCGTTGGTCTATTTCAAGTGTTTCTTCATAAAGAGCAAGAGCATCTTGATGAAAACCATTTGTATATAAACAGGATGCATAGGTATAAATAAATTTTACTAATCTAAAATCATACGAGTTAAAAATTTTCCTTGCAATGGATAATGCTTTAAAAAAATAATCTTTTTCCTTTACTGTTTCTTTCAAATTAAAGTAGGTGCTTCCAATATTATGGCAAATCATTGCTATAAAAAAAGTAAATTCTCCTTGCTCTTTAGAAAAGATGAAATATGCTTTCTCAAAATACTCAAGTGCTAATTCAAAATCACCTTTTCCTTTATAAATTACTCCAATACCATTCATTACAAATGCCACATCAATAGAATTTTCGCCGAATAATTCTTTATTTAATTTCAAAGCTTTTTCTTTCCAAATAATAGCTTCATCAAAATCTTTCAAATTACCATATACAACTCCAATATTACTACAAACCTTTGCAACTAAATCTTTGGATGTATTTAATTGGCTTACTCTAATTTCATAACATTTTTTATAATAGTGTAGGGCTGATTTATAATTTGATTGTTTAGTCTCAATTCTTGCAATTTCATTTAATATCTCATGATCATCATGATTCATTATGAAAATTGAATCTATTTCTTTTCTATATTGAATTTCATCGCTTCCGAATAAATCATTTAAAGTTTTCAAAGCGATAAGAATTTCTTGTTTTGATTTAAGGGTGTTTATTTTTTTTAATTCAAGAAGAATATTCTTTACTTTTTCAAATTCTTGCAACTCATCTAAGGTTGAAATCAATTTCCATAAAAAATGCCAATCATTGTTTGTTGGTTCTTGCATTAACTTTTGAATGGTAACTTGACTATCATATGTTTTAATGAAAATAAGTACAGGTTTAAAACATAAATTATAATATTCTTCCCCTAGATCAATTAGTTCTGTTGTTAATGACAAATCTCCGGTAATTGCTCTCTGACTCAAAAACACCTCGATGGATGTTCTCTTTAATTTGTTACCTTCTTGTAATATTTCAATGATTTCATTTACTGTTGAAACTTTTTTATTAAACAACAAAAGTTTTCCTAATAAATGAAATAGTGCTCCTTCAACTGTCATTGAAATGTATACATCCAAATCTTTGATGTAACGACTAATCCAACCTATATTTTTTAATCTAGGGTAAGGTGAATTTATTAGATCAATTGTAAAGAAATCTTTAAATTTCTTGTTTTTTAACAAGTCATCAAGCAGTAACTCATTTTTTCCTTGATTCCAAATTTCATCTGTAATGGTTTCTAAAAACTCTAATTCGGCATCCGAGAAAGTTTCGAGCCAATCCTCCCAAATATTTAGATGTTTGTTCCCTTTTTTAGGTAATGATTTACCATGATAAGTCTCCAAAAACAGACGTAAAACAAGTGGATTACTCAAATGAGTATACAATGCCCTGTCATAAGTGGAAAGGTCATCAAATGAAAAAAGCGGTTTATACTTATTCTTGTCTTTCTGATTGTATCTTTCCCAAGCGCCTTTCATTTCTTTCATGTCAAGGGCTATTAACCAGAAGGAATAATCGCCTAATTCTGTTTCATTGTCCTTGTTTTCGCCATAAAGTAAGTTATAGTCATTTTCAGAAACGATATAGCGATTTAATTCGGCTTTTGTATTTGCTCTATTTGTCACAACAAACTTTATACTTCCTGGAATAAATAGCTTACTGAGATCAATAATTTCCCTCCAAATTTCTTCTGCATTATTTGCTTCATTTAAACCATCAATTAAAATAAAAGTAGGTTCTGACTGTGTTCCTGCAATAGAATCATAATTTTCTAATCCTTGTTGTACATCGATGTTTAGTAAATAGGCAATTTGCTCTTTCAAGGAGTGTTTTTCCATTCGTCCTGCTCGAATGAGAAGGCTTGGTAAATCGCGCTCGGCATATTGCTTTTGTATCTCCACAAGCAAGTTAGTTTTACCACTTCCCGCCTCTGCCACAATAAAAAAGATGTTGGCTCTTGCTCCAATCCATTCGCGCAACTTGATTTCCATTTCTTCCCGGTGTTGGTAAATACCAGGAATGATTTTTTTCTCAGAAATAAGTGTATTTAACAATAATTTATTTTCCTCTGCAATTCGCTTTAAAAATTCATCTTTTGTAAAAGCTTCTGGAGCGAATGGAGTTTCCTTTTGTTTATCACGAAGTAATAAATTTAATTTTTCAAGAATTTTACCTGAAGTTTGCTTTTCTGTTCCTTCAGGACTAAAAAACTTGATGGTTTTACCTGTGTAAGATTCATAGGTTAATAGTTGCTCTTTGTCCTCCTTTCCTATTGAAACTTCACCAGGAACAACAAAAAATGGCAATATGTCCATGGAATTGCCTTCTGGGTTTTCAATCCAAACTCGAGAAGATATTTGGTTGCCCTTTTCCACCAAACTGATTTCTGCTGATTTCAATAAATAGTTTTCTCCGTGCTCACATTTAAACATTGAGTATTCTTCGGGGAATTTCATTTGCGCAAGAAGATCTCTGAAAATTGGAAAATACATTTCCCAATGATAAACAGCTTCACTTTCGTCGAGGGTAAGCCCATGACCAAGAAAACGATTTCTGAAATTAATTAACATTCCAATTGCAGTTGCTTCTTGTTTCTTCAATTGAATGTCACCATTAGCATCAATAATTTCAATCTCGCCTTTAAAAAGCTTCCTTTTTTTCCCGGACTCGATCAAATCATAATAACTAAGCAAATCTGAGCAGAAAAACGAATGATTGTTTTCTTTCAGATAAGATAAAGTTTCTCTAATATACTGGTTCCAAGATCCGAAAGAAGGCTCGGCCAATGCTTGTTGAAACAATGCAACCATTTTTTTATCCTTTAAAGGACTAATGAAAAACTCAGATGCTGCAATCAAACCCAAGTACTTAAGAAAATTCAGAAAAGTATCTTTGAGTAAGTTGATTTTTGTCCATGCATGTTTTTCCATTAAAGTTCGCTTTAAGGGATAAGCAATGACATAAGGTAAATTTGAAATCAATTGTTCGTCCTCTTCCGATAGAAGTGGTTTTTCAATGAGTTCAATAAGATTTTGTTGACAAACTGGGCAATTCATACTCATAGGAAATGTAGCCTTAGATATGGAAATTGCGCAAGTTGGATTTATGCAGATATATTCACTCATGACTAGATTATTTTTTCATTATTTCGATATAATTTTTTAGTCTAAGATAATTGGACCTCTTTTTATTTCATTATAAAGTGTTGCTTGTGAAAGTTTTATCTGAAACTGAATTTTAAAAAACTCTTTAAATAGTTTAGATTGATTTTTTCCTATCCTAGGATCAAGCGAATAGTTTTGGGTGAAGTCTCTGATATCAGCTCGAATACTTAATTTTTTTGAAGTTTTTTGTTCTTTAGGTATAATCATGATTCTCAATTCATTTTCATATTCGAAAGCTTTTCGTTTTTGAATCATCAAATCGATTTGGGATTTTCCAATAGAAGACTCTTTCAATTCAGAAATCAGTTCTTGTTTATTAGCATCTAGTTCAAAAAACTCCTTTGTGCTCTTGTAATTTACTTTTCCTATGTAAATTTCAACATTATAAATTTTATCAAGAAATATATTAATAAAATCCTCCGTTTTAAAGGTTAGACGTATTCCATCTTCCAAAGGGGAATAAACTTTCCAAAAAGCTTCACTGCTGCTGGTTCCAGTAAAACATAAAGCAAATAGTCTATCTCTAACAGGTAATTGTATTTTTTTTCCTGATAAAATGTAATCTCTTTCGTAAAAAAACTTTTCAAATGGATCATTCCAACTAGCTGGATTCACAAATGTTAACTTATTCGTATTTAACATACTTGTGAAACGATCTATAGTTGTATGATGATGAATTCTTTTGTATTCCTTCAAAAGCTCCTCTTTAGTAATGTTTATATAATGTATTGGCATATTCCTTTATTAATTTTTCAAATCCATTATCAGTTAAATTACCCAATACTTCAGCAACAAATACCGCGCTTACTTCTTTTTTCAAAAGTGCCCAAATTGCAAAGCGCTGCAATAGTTTTTGGCGTTCCACAACAGAAATAAGCTCGTCGAAGGCTTCATCATAAAGACCAATCAAACCATCGGGCAATTCTGCGGCGTTTTCTGGATGGATGCTTCCTTTGAGAAGGCCATCGTAGATGTAGCGGAGATAGGTGGGTTCGAGTTGGGGCATACTAAATATTCGCTATTTTTACAATCAACTGTTAATTTGTTGAATATATAAATTTCAACTGACATTTTACTTTGTTTTGCAAAATAAATCGCACCCTGAATGGCAACATTTTATGATTGTATGACATTATGTTTGATTTTTCTAAAATAGCATAAAGCCAAATAGAAAGTTTTTGGAATTATTTTTAGCTGATAAAGTAACACCTTGAAGGTATCTATTAAGCTAATTTTGGGATAATCAGTAATAACCAGAGTTCGATTATTAAAATTAGATTCAGATTTTACTTTCGAACTCAGGTTAATAGTTTTACTTCTATTCTTTTTCGATAATAGCCAAGATTATAATTGATTTTTTCTAACAAACTCTCGGAAATTATCTTTGTCAATCAGGCTGCCAGTTGCATCGTATTCACGCAAAAATGCTGTAGGGATTTTGGCTGAACCTTTGCTTTTCCATTTAAATTCAAAGGCAGTTAATTGACCATTTGAGTCTTCTACAAAGTCGATCTCTTGTTTTTGTACCGTTCGCCAGAAATAGTTGTTGGTGTACATCTGATTGTATTGTTGCAATTTTATGCGTTCAGCGATTAAAAAGTTTTCCCACAAAGCACCTTTATCAGCCCGTAAATCCAATGGATTGAGGTTGTTGATGATCATGTTGCGAATGCCATTGTCGTAAAAATAAATCTTACGGTTATTTTTGATTTCATTGCGTTGGTTTCTACTGAAACTATTTAACCTAAAGACAATAAACGTTTTTTCTAAAAGATCGATGTATTTAGAAACTGTCGCTTTGTCAATTTGCAGCATATTGGATAATTCATTATAGGATACTTCACTTCCTAGTTGCAAGGCCAATGCTTTCAATAATTTATCCAACAAATCGGGCTTCTTAATTCCAGTTAAAGACAAAACATCCTTGTATAAATAACTTGAGGTAAGTTGCTTTAATACTTCACGTGCGTCGGAACGATTGTTCAATACATCTGGATACATCCCATAAATCAATCTTTCTTCAAGTTGAACACTTGCCTCGACATATCCAACATGATTTTCAAATTCCTCCCAACTAATTGGGAATAACTGGTATTCAAACTTTCTTCCGGTTAAAGGTTCTTGGGTTGAATGACTGATTTCCAGCGCAGATGAACCACTAATTAATAATTGCACATCTGAAAATTGGTCGGTAATCATTTTTGCAATGAGTCCGATATCTTTGATCCGCTGTGCTTCATCGATAAAAATGATGCGATTTTTTCCAATGATGGCTTTTAATTTAGAAACACCCGCATTTTCTAATAAATCTCTAATTTCAGGATCGTCTCCGTTTAGAAATAGAAAATCTTTTCCCTCCAGACATGCGTTAATCAAGGTCGTTTTCCCAACCTGTCTTGGTCCAAGCAACACAATGGCTTTCCCTTTATTAAACTTAGCAATTAGCGTTGTGTATAAATCTCTTTTTATCATAATCCCCAAATATAATGCATTTTCAGGGAACTTAATCCCCAAATCCCCATTTATTTAGTGTTAAAAATTTATTTTTCTCAGCTTTCATTGTAAAGATCAGTCTTTTTACAAGAATCTATCTGAAGTTTTTTTTAGATATACTTGTTACTTTTTATTCTCTTAAGCGTTATAAAAAATAACCAATTAAATTATTTAGTCATGTCAAAAATAGAAACATTAATGAAGGAAAATAAAAAATTATGGATAGAGGGATTTCTATTTGGTAGTATTGCTATAATGGAATTAGGTATTTTAATTTTCAAACAACAAGCTAACAATTTTATGATTGCAGCATGTATTTTAATATTTTTTGGTTTAGGGCTTTCTTCATGGGTAGCGTTTGCAACGATTATAATGAACAAAAAAACAATCCTTAGGACTAAAGAATTTGAAGAGAAATTTAAATAGAATTTTCTATTATTTTTCCTGAGGTGTGTAAATAAGCTTCTCCCCTTCTACACTTTTCAAAATCTCTGAAATGCTCATCTTATGAAATTTTTCCTTTAGTAACTGATGTTTTTGCTTAAGGAGTAGCTTAAGTGCTTTCCCTTCGGCAAAACGGCGAAGGCTTTCTTCATCTGAGATCTGCAGACCTGGTACTTCGGTTACTTGGCCAGACTCATCTTTTGCAACCATTGTGAAATAACAGGAGTTTGTATGTCGTACTATCCCTGTTTTAGGATTTAAAGCTTCTACACGAATACCTACAATCATGGAAGTTTTACCCACGTAATTTACCCTTGCTTTCAAACTAACAAGATCTCCAACTTCAATGGGGCTAAGAAACTCTACTCCTTCCACTGAAACGGTAACCACATATCCGCTACAATGCTTGGCTGCTGTTACGTAAGCGACTTTATCCATCAAAGACAAAATAATACCACCATGAACTTTCCCTCCAAAATTGGCATAACTTGGAATCATCAGTTCCGTTAGAACTGTTTCAGAGTCAGATTTATTTTTAGATAGCATCTTAACGAATTTGTAACACCTCTGGATAAGGAATTAAAGTTTCACACATTTGTCCGCAGTAATTGTCGATAATCAAGGACAGACCAATTATTAATGCAACGATAATTAAGGAAGCGTTGATTTTATTGTTTTTCATCTCCTCAATTTCATTGATTTTGGTGAGCTGGAAGATGGTAGCTAAGGCCGCTGCTATTACAACAAGTGTGCAAACGATACCAATTACAGAAAAGAGTCCCACATATGCTAAAGAAGTAAGAACCTGAGAAATATTAAAGCTTCCCTGAGGATTTAGAATACGAATAGCATTAATTGCAGGATCAATAATAGTAGATAATATCAGCGCACCAGCAATAATGATTCCCATTTGAAAAACAGTAAAAGAAGTATTGTCCTTGTCTTTCAAGCCAAAATACTTAGACATAACAAAATTAACTGCTCTGTAAATGATAAATAATGAAATAATCCCGATAACAAAAGCAACGAGTAATTGAATAATAATGATTGCGTTCATAGTTTTAAAGTTTAGTATTTATTATAAAAAAGAGTTATGTCCCAATTATCAGTATTGGTATGTTCTGGGGCAATCATACCAATTTTAAAGCCTTTAGCGGTTAATTCAACGGCATAATGCTTCACGCCATTAATTTGCTTGTATGTTCCTGTTCCAATGGGTAAACCCACACCTAAAATACTATGGCCATAGGCTTCGCTAACCCAAACTGAACAAGAAATACCCATTTTTTTAAGAATTGAATACGCCAATAAACTGCGTGTATCACAATCACCTTTTAAATTATGAATAAACTCATACGGGGATTGCACACCAGCAGGAATATCTGGTAAACATGGTTTATTTTCACGGTGGTATTGTGCTGTAAAACCTCCTTGCTTACAGGATTCTTGACAACTCAAATCATGTACAAGATAATAGGGAATTTCTTGAATAAAAGTAGTTACCATTTCAGCCGTTCGAATAGGGCTCAAATTTAACTTAGCTGCATTTGTAATGAATATTTCTGTCAACGAATCAATATGGTAATTGTCCATCTTGTTCATTTGACCGTACACTTCTGTAAAAAATTGAATACTGTTATTTGTAGTTTCATTGGATACTATATTTTGATGTCTTTGTTGACTCTCATAAAATATAGTGTTGCTAGTATTGTATCTTGCCCAATAATCAGCATTGTAAAAATCCCTCCAATGAATTTCTTTTTCTGTAGTGAAATCAGTAGTTCCATCCTTATTTTTTTTGGCTTTTGGTGGGCTAATTTTAATTGTTCCCTTTCGATTGTCTTGAGGAATAACTGTTTTATAGTTATTTGATAAAAAATAGAGCAGTAAAAACCCTCCAACAATAAATACAAATAGAGAAAATAAAATTAGAAGGCATGATTTTTTAAAAAACCTAAATAACATCGTTGAAAGCCCTATTAAAAAAATAGGTAAAACCAATAAAGGAAAAACCTTCCAGGCGATAAATAAAGCTGCAATCCAAATGAGTAAGTTCATTATGGTCGATCTAGATTTAGAAGGCGCTGCAACCGTATTTTGTCCAATATCAATCACTGGATCACTAGCAGTTGTTGTTGAACTTATATCTTCAGGCAATATATTTAAACCATCCCCTACCGTTTTAATTTCATTAATTACTGGAGCAGTAGTTTCAGGAACAATGATATTATTTTCTGGAATTACTTTAATTGGAGGTTTCTTTATTTGGAAATAAATTTCTGCAGATAAATGAACTGAAGGATCAGCCGGACTTCTTTTGTCACTAATTTTGAAATCTGAAATGATGACTTCGTATAAGGTACCGTTGAAAAATTCAGAATCACCTCTTGGTATAAATATCTCCGGACGTTTAGGCCATCGAATAAAGTCAAAATGAATTGCAACCCAAGGAAACTTTTTGCTAAAACTAATTGGCGATTTAAGCTCAAATTGACGAGAAAAAAACCAATTTTTTCGTCCTTTAAGTACTTTTTTATACCAAAAATCACCAACTTTTAATTCCTCTGAATTGTATTGATCTATGACTTTTACATCATCAATGTGTATGTATTTCCATGAAAACTCAGAAAAATTTATTTTACCAATAGTAAGTGATTTCCTACCAGGCTCAGAATATCCTAAGAGCTTACCTTTACAATAAATCGTATCCGATAAAATATTGGTTTTACTGCTCATCAACGTTCCTTTTTAGTTCTTGTGGTTTTTGTTGAATTATTCTGAGATAATTTCACTTCAACCCTTCTATTCATTGCGCGACCTTCAGCAGTTTCGTTCTCTGTTCTTGGTTCAGATTCACCCTTTCCAGTGGCTTTAATACGTGATTCTTGAACTCCTAAACTCACTAAATATCTTTTTACTTCTTCTGCCCTTGATTGAGATAATAACCTATTTGCTGTAGCATCACCATCGCTATCGGTATGACCAATAATTTCTCCACTAATTTCTTCATTCTCTAATAAATAATCTGCTAATGAATTTAAATCACTCAATGAGCTTGAGAGGAGTTTCGATTTATTCTTTTCAAATTGCACATTGGGGAGACTCAACATTTTTACTGTAGTATTGGTAGTTTCATCAATATAAGTAAGCGTATCTGGCTTTTCTTTATTTACATAAATGGTATCGTGAATAATTGTTTCTGAATTTCCTGTTGAATTTTTAGGATCGGGAGAAAATAAGCTTTTTAAAAAGGAAAATAAAAGAAGTAAGGATAGTAATAATGCTAAAAAACCACATCCAAAACGAGAACAACCAGGACCAGAGCAACCACTTGGCAACATAGATGGCATACATCCATTTGGCTCTTGTCCAATTAAACTCGATCCAAAAGTTTTACCAAATAAGCCATTTAACCAATTCTTCAATCGTAAATTAAACCCATAAATGGCTTGTGTAATTTTACCAAAAAAACCAAAGCATCCCGAAGGCATAGATCCACTTTGTGATGGTGGACCATTTACATCAAGTAATTCTTCAGTAATGAAATAAGCATTTCCCTCAATCTTTCCATGAGGCATTACTTGACTATTGGAAAGAAAGCTATCGTAATGTTTATCTTTCGACTCCTTAAAGTCGTATTCATGCCAGGAGCTTAATTCATTCGAAAGTTCTGCATTATCAGGATTTTTTTTATTCAATAGTAGCGTTATTGAAGTAGCAATTCTTCTAACACCCTTTTTCTTATCAACTCCAGGATAACATTCAATATCAAAACGGCCATTTTGATAAAGATGAGGAGTATTGGATAATAATGCAGAGCTTGGATAATCAGTTTGCTGAACTTCAATAAAATTGAAGCAATAAAATCGGGGTTCTAAAATAATTTTAGATTGTGCATCATTTGCCGATCCTATTTTCTCTTTTGAATCAGTCGAAAATTGGGCTTTTAAATAACCCTTGTAATATTTGGTTATTTTGCTCAATTTGTTTTTAGTTGATTGATAAATTCAAGCTCCGATAAACACTTACGTATTTGTTTTATTTTTTTGGTGTTGTATGGTGGATCTTCATATTTTGAATTGAGAACAACTTTTGATTTCGAGCTATTCAATGATGACAAAGAATCTTCCGCCCAGGTTTTTGATTTTTGATATTGCCCATGTATTCTTTCATGGTAGTAATCATTAGAAAGTTTTGCATAATTAAAGGCAAGATTATTCTTCAACCTTACTAATAGAATTTGAGGAAAAAACACAAGGGTAAAAATAAGTACTGAGATGAACAGAAAGCCATTGAAATGTGTACAATTTCTGAATATATAAATTGGGAAATAAGATGCATTCAAAGATCTTTTATAAAGGGATAGTTGCTGTGAAATTCCATTATAAAACTCCTCTTTAATCTCTTGCAATTCTTGCTTTAGTTTAGCTATTTCAATTACTTGATTTTTATAACTAATGCTATTCATTTGAGTAAATTCAGAAATTCTTTTCAATTTGATACTTGCAGTATTAATCAATTCTTGCTGACGACTAACTTTAAGTTGAAAGTCTTTGTAAATAATTTTATGATTTTCTTGATACAACTCAGTTCTTTTTTGCTCCAATAAAGAATTGACCGATGATTTATTTATTAAAGCAGTTAAAGGAAAAATTAATATTAAAGAGAAAACTGAGGAGAAGAATGTCCGTAACATAAAATTAAACCCCGGAACTTGGCCAGAATTAAATATTTTACTAAATTCAAACTTATTTAGAAAGGTTGAGAATTTAGATGCTGGGATAGTAGTTACAGGAGTTACAATAGGTGAAACAATTGCCACAGTATCACTAATTGGTTCTTTTTCTTCAAGCACCTTAGAAACAGGTCTTTTTATAATTAATAATGAAAACCGAATAACGGAATTGATCACAAAAACAAGAAATATTCCTATAATAAAAGAAAGAAAATATGATCCTGTAATTAGAAAAGCTATAAAAAAACTAGAAAAAATTGAAAGTAAGAAAAACCCCAAAAAGCATATAGTAACAAGCGAATACAAAGATCTTTCACGAGCTGAAAGTGAGGAGAAAATATCACCCTCTAAACCTAATATTTCAATTGTTAATCGCTTCAAAGTCTAAAAGATTAAGCTGGATTATTAGTCTCACTGTCCTTTCCTTCAGTATAGTAAGCTGAAGGATTATCTTTTACATCTTTCAACGTTTTTGTTGACCACTGATCAATTACTGATTCGTTGATTTGTTTTTGTTTCTCAATCTTTTTCAGTTTTTCTTCTCCCCATTTCAATACAAAGAAATACACATAAAATCACCCAAGGAATTATTCCACCAATTTCGTGACTTATTTGAATACGCTTTAAGAGGCCGTCATAACCATGCGCCTTTTTTTCATTGTCTTTATATGATTTTCTTAAATCATCAGACTTCTTATTGATTTGGTCATCATTAAAATTTATTAACTCTTTTTCATACCCCAATAATTTAGTCTCATATTGTTGCTTATCAGTCTCAAGTTTTGCTAAATTTTGCTTAAAGACTACATCAGTTGCATCATTCAATTTTTGAGTGTATTCTTTTTGGTATTTACTCAGCTCGGAGTTGATTTCTGATTCCAAAATCTTGATCTCCAATGGAGCAGATATAGCAAATCCTAATATTAGTGCAATAATAATTCGGGGTAATGCTTGTCCAACTTCTCTCCATGTTATTTTATCAGTTCCATCACCTTTACCAGTTGAAGATACAATAAATCGATCCAAATTAAAAATGATTAAACCCCAAACAATTCCAAAAATAAATGCTCCGAATTTAGTCCCTAAACTTACTACCAGATCATCAATAGCATCTCCTTTTGGACCAAATATTGTATAAAAAGCAAAGCCTCCAGAAAAGGCTGCCAATAAGCCCGTACAAAGCACTATTCCACCTATACCGGCATATTTCACTCGATCTTGCATGGGAGACAACTTTAGGAAATGTTCATCCGCTCCTGCGCACCACCATAAAAATCTAGATGTCCAACTTGGTTCTTTTGTTAAATAATCAATTTGACTCATAATTCATTAATTTAAAATTTGTATAACTTAATTCAGACTTATTGTTCAACTCAATTTCCAAAATATTCAAGGTAGGATCATGCTGTTTTTTGTTGAATTTGATGGGATTCAAAACTACTCTATTTTCATTTATTTTAACCACAGGTGCTTTTTTGAAAATACTTTCTATTATGGTCAGTGAGGGTTGAAATGTATTCAAAAAATTTATCTTTAAGGCAACACGATGAATTTTAAAACCATAACCAAAAGTAATGAATGTAATCTCGGGATGATAGACATTCGTTATTGATTGAAAAGCTCCTTTTGGAGACATGAAAGAAATTTTATTCCAAAATTTATTAAAATGAAAACGTGTGTCTGGGTATTTCCCATTATTGTAATAAACTAAAATAAAAAGACATTTAGTAAAATGAAAATTCAGCACAAATTCTTGCCCTTGAATAAGGTAAGTGGTTCGGTCTCCATCAAAAGAAAGATGTTTTAACATAGTTTTGTTGCACTCAAATATAATACTATTTTCCGCTTGGATTAAATAAAAATACTCTTTATAAATTAAAGGAATTGATGAATAAATTTATTTTGTAAAATAATATTTTATTTTTAGTTACAATTTTTAATAATTACAGTTTTATTTTTTAGGATAATTTTTAGGGTTTTACAAAACAAAAAAATCCGTTTTTATCCGAATTAATGCGGATAAATCCAAATTAATGCGGATAAATGCGGATAAATGCGGATAAATTCATAATAAAGTAAATTATTTAATTTAAAAACCAAAAAAAGAAAGCTTCAACGATTGTAATTGTTATGGCTTCTTTTGCCTTTTATTAGTTTTCTTCAAAAAGTTTATATAAAAAAAAAGAATTAAATGATTTGTCTCCAGTTGAAAGGTTTTTGAGGGGCTCTGGGTAATATCAGAAATCAAATAATTGAAAAAAGACAAAGGAATTTTTATATTATCTTTACAAATAAATCTATTAGATTAATTACCAATTTCATGGCGGTACATAACGAAGATTCTAGAGTAAAAATCCCAACTATACTGCACCTTGTGCGCTTGGGTTTTGAGTACCTCTCGTTGAAAGGACAATCATGGGATGAAACTACCAATATTTTTACGGAAATTTTTTATAAAAGCATCAAACGTCTCAATCCTGATTTTACAGATGGCGATTTGAAGCGCTTATACGATGAAGTTTCACTTAGTTTGGAAAATGAAGATTTAGGTAAAGTATTTTACGAAAAATTAACTGCCACATCTGGCAAACGAATTATTGACTTTGAAAATTTCGATAACAATACATTCAATGTTGTTACTGAACTTACCTATAAGAAAGATGATGATGAGTTTCGTCCCGATATTATTATTTTAATCAATGGAATGCCATTGGCTTTTATTGAAGTAAAGAAACCTAATAACCAAGATGGTATTTTAGCTGAACATAAACGCATACAAACTCGATTTGAGAATAAGAAATTTAGAAAGTTTGTAAACCTTACACAGTTAATGGTTTTCTCCAATAACATGGAGTATGACAATAATTCACCTTTACCTATTGAAGGTGCATTTTATGCCACCGCTTCCTATCAAAAACCAGGCTTTAACTATTTTAGGGAAGAAGAAAAATTTGATCTGGCTAAATTATTATCTGACATACCCGACGATATTGAATCCGCTATTTTAAAAGATACCAATTTAGTAGGAATTAAACATTCCGCTGAATTTATTACCAATAAAAACCCCGATACACCCACTAATAGAATTTGTACTTCATTGTTTCAACGTGAACGTTTATCTTTTTTGTTGCAATATGGATTAGCTTATGTGAAAGAAAAAAATGGACTTCAAAAGCACATCATGCGTTATCCGCAAATGTTTGCGACCAAAGCTATTGAAAAAAATTTAAATGAAGGAATTAAAAAAGGAATTATTTGGCATACGCAAGGAAGTGGAAAAACTGCCTTAGCATACTACAGCGTAAAGTACCTCACTGATTATTATCAATCTAAAGGGGTTGTTCCTAAATTTTATTTTATTGTTGACCGTATTGACCTGTTAATCCAAGCTGGGAGGGAATTTAAAAGTAGAGGTTTAGTTGTGCATAACATAAATTCAAGGGAAGAATTTTCTCGTGATATTAAATCAACTAGTGTTATACACAATCACTCAGGAAAGCCTGAAATTACTGTTGTAAACATTCAAAAATTTGAGGATGATTCTGACGTCATTAGAAATAATGATTACAACTTAAATATCCAACGTGTTTACTTTCTGGATGAAGTTCACAGAAGTTACAATCCCAAGGGTAGCTTTTTGGCTAACTTGCATGAATCAGATACCAATGCAATAAAAATCGGATTAACTGGTACTCCACTGCTTGGAACTGATTTTAATTCGAAATCATTATTTGGCGGCTACATTCACAAATACTACTACAATTCTTCTATTGCGGATGGCTATACTTTACGCTTGATAAGAGAAGAAATTGAAACCAAATACAAGCTAAGTTTACAACAAGCATTGGAAGATATAAAACTACTGAAAGGTGATGCAAAAAAAAAGATGGTATATGCACATCCTAAATTTGTTGAACCAATGCTTGATTACATCGTGAAAGATTTTGAAAATGCACGAATTACCATGATTGATAATTCAATTGGCGGCATGGTGGTTTGCGATTCATCAGAACAAGCAAAAATGATGTTTGAGATCTTCGAATCGAACTATGCAATATCCCAAGAGGAAAGCCTTTTAATGGCTGCTGAAACATCAAGTAGCTATGGTGATAAAAAGAAAATTGAAAGCAAAGTAAAATCCGCAGCTCTTATTCTGCATGACATCGGAACCAAAGATGAACGCAAAGAAAAGGTAGAAGATTTTAAAGAGGGTAAAATAGATTTTTTATTCGTTTTCAATATGCTCTTAACGGGTTTTGATGCCCCTCGATTAAAGAAACTATACATTGGCCGTGTAATTAAAGCCCATAACCTACTACAGACTTTAACACGAGTAAATAGAACATACAAAGACTTTAGATACGGATACGTTGTTGATTTTGCTGATATTCAAAAAGAATTTGATAAAACGAACCGTGCTTATTTTGATGAACTTCAATCTGAACTTGGGGATGAAATGCAGCATTACTCCAACCTTTTTAAAAGTGCTGAAGAAATCACTGCGGAGATTCAACAAATAAAAGATGTATTGTTTAAATATGATACAAAAAATGCTGAGGTCTTTTCGCAACAAATAACTCAAATAAGTGACCGTAAGCAAATGTTGGATATTGTGACGGTGTTAAACAACTCCCGAGATTTATATAATATCATTCGTTTATCGGGTAATTATGAATTGCTGGATCAATTAGACTTTCATAAACTTACCCAATTGTCACGTGAAGCCAATAACCGCTTAACACTTATCAATACTAAAGAAGCATTAGAAAACAATGTAGATACCAGTAACCTTTTAAACATCGCATTAGAAGATGTGATATTTGCCTTCGTGAAAGTGAAAGAAGAGGAAATGGTATTGGCTGATCAGCTGAAAGATATTTTGCAAAAAACTCGTGAATCGTTAGGTGGTAATTTTGACCCGAAAGACCCGATCTTTGTTTCGCTGAAAGAAGAGCTGGAACGCTTGTTTAAAAAGAAAAACTTAAACGAAGTAACCAAGGAAGAGATGGAGGCCAACATAAGAGAGCTGGAAACCATTTACAATGCTTCTAAGGAATTGGAACGTACCAACCAACTACTTAAAGCCAAATATGATAACGATGCAAAATATGCTCGTTTACATAAACGATTAATGGAGAAAGACCCATTGACTGATAGCGAGAGCAAATTGTTTGAGGCATTACAAAGTTTGAAAAGAGAGGTTGATGCTCAAGTATTACAAAACTCCAAAATGATGGAGAATGAGAGTTATGTTGAGAGAATGATGGTGAAAATGGTCATCGAACAATTAAAGAATAAACATCATTTACCATTAAATGCTGAACAAGCTAAAGTAATAAATGGCCTAATGGTGAAAGAATACATGAATGAATTTCATGGCAGAGTGGCTTAGAATACTAAGAAAATGATATTGTAAAAAATTGTCGTAGTTATTTAAGAATATGAATACTGGAGAAATAATAATTTATCAAAATACGGAAGGCAGCATCAAAATAGATGTTAGGCTAGAAGAGGAAACTGTATGGCTGACACAAGAACAAATGGCCACACTATTTGGCAAAGGCAGAAGTACTGTGGCAGAACATATAGCAAACGCATTCGAAGAAGGGGAATTAGAACAAAAAGCAACTTGTCGGAAATTCCGACAAGTTCGAATGGAAGGAAAAAGAGAAGTAGAAAGAGATATTGAACACTATAATCTCGACGTAATTATTTCTGTTGGCTATAGAGTAAAGTCACCACAAGGTACTCAGTTTCGCATTTGGGCTACCCAACGACTAAAAGAATACATCATTAAGGGGTTTGCTTTAAATGATGATCGTTTTAAATCGGGTAATTCAATGAACTACTTCAATGAATTACAGGAACGTATTCGGGAAATACGGCTTTCTGAAAAGTTCTTTTATCAAAAAATAAAAGACATTTACACCACCAGTATTGATTATGATCCAAAAGCCGAAAAAACAATTGAGTTTTTTAAGATGGTACAAAATAAATTATTGTGGGCTATTAGTGAACAAACAGCAGCCGAATTAGTGTACCGTAGAGCGGATGCTAATTTGCCTCTACTAGGAATGCAATCCTATGATAAGAAAAATGCTATTTCGATCAAGAAAGCAGATGTAAGCATTGCCAAAAATTACTTGAATGAGGATGAAATAAAGCTGCTGGGTTTACTGGTAGAGCAATATTTGGCATTTGCAGAAACCATGGCTCAACAGCGCACCCCCATGTATATGGCAGACTGGGCGCAACGTTTGGATAGTATTTTACAACTCAATGGAAGGGATTTACTCACCCACGCTGGAAAAATTACTCACGAAAAAGCATTAGAGAAATCAACAATAGAATTTGAAAAATATAAGGAGGTTCAAAAAGCAATTGAAAAATCAGAAAGCCTAAAAGAACTCGAAAACGATCTTAAAAAATTGAAAAAATAAATGACCACAACAGCAACATTTGAAAGACAAACCAAAACACTCATAGACGATTTAAAAAGTGTTTGTGCCAATTACGGTTTGGGAAATGATGGCAACGAATTTAAAATCATCACGCAGGTGTTTTTGTATAAATTCTTGAACGATAAGTTTGTACATGAAATTAAACGCCTAGAACCCAATTTGGCGAAAGCTGAAAATTGGGAAGTGGAGTTAAATAAATATGCCGCGAATGACTATGAAATGCTCATGATGCAGCTGAATGAAAGTACGGCTCACCTCAAGCCAAAGCAGTTTATATCCAGTTTGTTTGAACGCCAGAACGAGGCGAATTTTGCCGAAATATTTGATAATACCTTATTAGAGATTGCCAAAGAAAACAGCGACATCTTTTCGGTAGTCACTGAAGGTGGTGAGAAAATTGTTCTATTCGAAAACATCAGTAAATACGTAACTGATAAGCGAGATGACTTTTGCAAAGCAATCATCAATAAGCTGGTTAATTTCAGTTTCGAAAATATCTTTCACGAAAAGTTTGACTTTTACGCCACCATCTTTGAGTACCTAATTAGCGATTACAACACCAACAGTGGTGGTAAATATGCCGAGTATTTCACACCTCATGCAGTGGCAAAGATCATGGCACAGTGTCTGGTTACACAAGTTGAAAAGGATGTGACTTGTTACGATCCTTCAGCTGGTTCTGGCACATTATTGATGAACCTGGCGCATGCCATTGGTGAAGATAAGTGTACGATTTATTCCCAAGACATTTCTCAAAAGTCGTCAAACTTACTGCGTTTGAACTTAATCTTAAATGATTTGGTGCACTCCATCCCAAACATTGTAAAAGGCAATACCATTTTAGAACCGTATCACAAAGATGCGAGCGGAAAGCTGAAACAATTTGATTTTATTGTTTCTAACCCTCCGTTTAAATTAGACTTTAGTGATTACGTGGCGGATTTAGATACCAAAGAAAACCACGAACGTTTCTTTGCTGGGATGCCCAATATTCCCAAAGCTAAAAAAGAAGGAATGGCAATTTATCCTTTGTTTATTCAGCATATCATGCATACACTTTCGGCTAAAGGTAAAGCAGCTATTGTTGTTCCAACGGGGTTTATTACCGCTCAAAGTGGCATTGAACGAAAAATACGTGAGCGCTTAGTAGAACAAAAAATGTTGCGCGGTGTAGTAAGCATGCCAAGTAATATTTTTGCTACTACGGGTACCAACGTAAGCATATTGTTTATTGACAACGCCAACAAAAAAGGCGACATCGTACTAATGGATGCCTCGAAATTAGGTACAACCGTAAAAGAAGGTAAAAACCAAAAAACTTTGCTCTCTAACGAAGAAGAACAAAAAATCATCAACACGTTTAACAAACACGAAGCCATTGAAGACTTCACAGTGGTAGTTTCTTACGATCAAATAAAAGAAAAAAATTACAGCTTTAGTGCAGGACAATATTTTGAGGTAAAGATTGAATACACCGACATAAGTCCTGCTGAATTTGAAATTAAGATGGGTGGTTTTAAAACCAATTTGGACAGTCTTTTTGCAGAATCAAAAACATTGGAAAAAGAAATTCAGAAACAATTAAATGGAATGAAGTATGAGTAAAGAAATAGAGCAATACAATCATCACAAGTTGTTCGATGAGCTTTCTGCTTTAATTGAACAAGGCAAACAAAAAATTGCTTTCGCGGCAAACAGTACTTTAACACTTTTGTTTTGGCATCTCGGAAATCGAATTAATGAAGAGGTGCTGCATAATGAACGTGCTAAATATGGCAAACGAATTATAGAAATTATTTCGGTAGAGTTAGAAAACAAATACGGTAGAAATTTCAATGAAAAAAACATCAGAAGGATGGTGCGATTTTCACAAGAATTTTCAGATTTCAACATTCTGCCGACACTGTCGGCAAAATTGAGTTGGTCCCATTTTATTGAGCTATTTCCTTTAAAATCAACAGAAGCCAAGTTGTATTATGCCCAAAAAGCGGCTGAGGAAGTTTGGGGTATACGAGAACTACGCAATCAGATTGCTAGAAAATCATTTGAACGAAAAGAGATTGCAGAGATTCAATCATTTAATTTGCCAGAGGAATTGAAAGACACCTTTAAAGACCCCTACATTTTAGATTTTCTCAACCTCAAAAATACCTATTTAGAGCAAGATTTAGAACGCGCCATTTTACACGAATTGGAAGCCTTTATTTTAGAGTTAGGTAAAGGCTTTGCTTTTATGGAACGCCAAAAACGGATGATAATTGATGGGGATGATTTTTATTTAGACCTATTGTTTTATAACCGAAAACTAAAACGCTTGGTAGCTATTGAACTAAAATTGGGCAAATTTGAAGCAGCACATAAAGGACAAATGGAATTGTATTTAAAATGGCTGAGCAAATACGAAAAAGCCGAAGGCGAAAATGAACCCATTGGTTTGATACTTTGTGCCGAAAGCAATAAAGAACAAATAGAATTATTAGAAATACAGAAAGACGGCATCATGGTAGCTGAATATTGGACAGAAATGCCAAGCAAACAAGCATTGCAGCAGAAGCTCCATCAGTTATTGATAGAAGCCAAAGAGCGCATTGCTCGGAATACTTTAAACGCATAATATGAACAAGATGAAAATAGTGGAAAAAGAAATTCAGAAACAATTGTGAGTAATTTCGTTTGATAAATAAAATGCCTTAATTATAAAAAAAAAATAATGGAAAAAGAAACCATAAATAAATTAAATAAAACATTTGAGCAATGTGCTTATGAACAAGATGGCATAGAATATTGGATTGCAAGAGAATTACAAAAACTATTGGGTTATGCTGATTGGCGCAATTTTTTAAATACAATTTTAAAAGCAAAAGAAAGTTGTAAAACCACTGGTGAAGGGGTTTCTGACCATTTCGTTGACATCAACAAAATGGTTGCAATTGGATCTGGTGCAGAAAAGAAAATTGATGATATAATGCTTACTCGATATGCTTGTTATTTGATTGCTCAAAATGGCGACCCAAAGAAAGAACAAATTGCTTTTGCTCAAAGTTATTTTGCGGTGCAAACTCGAAAGCAAGAATTGCTTGAAGAACGCATAAAGCTAATGGAACGCATACAAGCAAGAGAAAAATTAGCTGCTGCCGAAACCGAACTTTCAAAAAATATTTATGAAAGAGGCGTTGATAACAAAGGATTTGCAAACATACGCAGCAAAGGCGATTGGGCTTTGTTTGGAGGTAAAAACACCAGTGCTATGAAACGTAAATTAGGCATTGCCGAAAACCGACCATTGGCTGATTTTTTACCAACCATTACCATTTCGGCAAAACAATTAGCAACCGAAATAACTAATTTCAATGTGAAACAAAACGATTTAAAAGGCGAAAATAAAATTAACAACGAGCACATAAAAAATAATTCCGATGTAAGAGAACTACTTGGTAAAAGCGGTATTAAACCTGAAGCTTTACCACCAGAAGAAGACATAAAAAAATTGCAACGCAGAGTGAACACTGCCGATAAAACAATTGCATTAAATAAGTTAAAGAATAAATAATGGGTTTAGAAAAAGAAATCCAGAAACAATTAAATGGATTGAAGTATGAATAGAATTAGTTGTAAATTATCCGATTTAGTTGAAGTTAAAAATGGATCTACTCCATCAACAACAAGGAGTGATTTCTATGATGGCAATATTGTTTGGATAACACCTAAAGATTTATCTAACAATAAATCAAAATATGTTTACAACAGTGAACGCAGAATAACAAAAGCTGGGTTTGATAGTTGTTCAACATCATTACTGCCAATCGGCAGTGTATTATTATCAAGCAGAGCTCCAATTGGATTATTAGCAATTTGTGCTATTGAAACTTGCACAAATCAAGGCTTTAAAAACTTAGTAATAAAAAAGAACAAAATCAATAATGAGTATCTTTATTATTGGCTTAAGACTAAAGTAAAATATATTGATAGTTTAGGAACTGGTACTACTTTTAAAGAAGTATCTAAAGGCGTAATTGAAAATTTAGAAATTGAATTACCTGAAAATATAAATGATCAGCAAAAAATCGCCTCCGTTCTTTCCTCCTTAGATTCTAAAATTGAACTCAACAATCGCATCAATGCCGAGTTAGAAGCTATGGCAAAAACGCTTTATGATTATTGGTTTGTGCAATTTGATTTTACAAATGCAAAAGGTAAACCGTACAAAACTAGTGGAGGAAAAATGAATTGGAATGAAAAATTAAAAAGAGATGTGCCAGTGGGGTGGGAGGTAAAAACTCTATTAGATATTGCAACTTTTGTCAATGGTTTAGCTTGTCAAAAATTCAGACCAAAGGAGAATGAAGATTCATACCGAGTTATAAAAATTCGAGAAATGGGAACTGGCTTTACTGAAAATACAGAGTTTGTTAGTACCAACATTCCTGAAAAAGTAGTTGTCTATAATGGCGATATCTTATTTTCTTGGTCGGCAACATTGGATGTGAAAATATGGACAGGCGGGACTGGAGCATTGAATCAACATATATTCAAAATAACATCTAAAAAGTATCCTAAAGGCTTTTATTATTTTGAGTTACTAAATTATTTACAGCATTTTAAAATGATGGCTGAATTACGTAAAACAACGATGGGACATATTACACAAGACCATTTGAGAGAAAGCAGAATTACAATTCCGCCAATAGAAATAATTAATGAATTGGATAAAATTGTTAAACCAATTTTAGAAAAGAAAGTAAAATTAGAAATCGAAAACCAAAAACTCACCGAACTCCGTGATTGGCTATTACCAATGTTGATGAATGGGCAGGTGAGGGTGAATTAAAAAATAAAAATTATGAAAAAAGAGTTTTTTAAAAAACACCAAGTTAATGGTGATGGGTGGTGTTATAGGTTTGGCTTTTATGGTGATTCTGACGAAGATGCTCTTGACAATTTAAAAAACTTTTTATTGGAAGAGGGTTTTAATGATGTTCCTATTCCACCAACAGCGAGAAGATTATGGTGGGATTATTTAAAACCAGACCAAGATGGAAAATATCCTGGTTATGTATGGCATCCAATAAGAATATTTCAGGATTCATATCAAATGAATGGGCTAGTATTAATGATTTTTAATGAAGACTGTCCTGATCACATGGCAATGTGGGAAGAAACTTTTGGGGATAATGAGTAGAGATAATAATTATGTGACTTGGATTAAATAAATATATATGAAAGCATCTTCAGCAAATTTTCTCACCGTAATAAAAGGGCCTAGAAGGTTAATTAAAAAATAAAAATTATGAGCGAATCTTACAAAAAAATTGATTTGGCTTCAGAGCCTTACTCAAAAGCAAAAGCAACAGTATGAAAGGTTTGAAAGACTAGTATTGAACTTTAATGCAAACTTAAAAGAAGAAGTAATTAGATCAAAAAATAAATATAATATTAAAATACGGGCAGCAATTGCCGATAAGACTGGCCTTACATTGGCATTCAAGGCAAATAATATTGATACAACAGATAGTAACGACAAAGCAAATATTCCAATACAAGTAGTTGACTATTTGCCATTAAGTCTTTTAGAGTTGTTTGATAAGTATGACGATACTCATATTGAATTACTTCTGCATTATAGACACATGAAGAAAACAGTAATAGAATTAGATTTTCAAATTCAAGAATATCAAAGTTTTTCTCAATACCATCAAGAACTAACAAGTATCAAAGAACTTGATAAGTCAAGACAACACTTAGATAAATTAATAAAAGAGATTGAAAATTGCGGCATTTTAGATGAAATTCAAAAACTTGACCCAGATTCGCTTGGTGCATATTTCTTAAATGATAATAGAGTTGAACTATATTGGCTTTGTATAGGGCTTTGTAATATTTTATATGATTTACCAATTGAAGACTTCACATTAGTTGTGTTGATTCATGAGTTAGTACATGGTTATACTCATATTGGTTTTGATAAAGACGGCAACAAGTGGCATACGGATGATTTCAACAACTGCGATTCAAAAATAGTTGAAGGTTTTGCTGAGTTTTATACAGAAATGATATGCATAGATTATTTCGATAAAGCATTAGGAGCTTTCAATGCATTAGAACTGCCTATTCAGTATACTGAATATAAAAATTGGTTTGGAGAAAACGAACCTGGTAAATATGAAAAAGCGCGAAGAATATTATTGAAAACAAGAACACATAAAATAATAAATTATGATGAGTTCAGACATCATTTGGAAAAAATTAAAAAGGAATTCTAGTACCAATGTTCATTGTTGTATTGTGAACGCGAATGAAGAGTTTTTTTAATAAAAAATTTATGAATAAAGCACTAATACAAGATTATTGGAATACATACAAGGATTATTTTGGGACTGAATACTTCAAAAAAAAATTATAATATTATTAGCTGATTTTTAGTTAAATAACAGACATTATGGCGAAATGTAAAAATTGTGGTAAAGAATGCAATTGTTATGAGGAAAAGAATCTGAAGCCTCCTGTAAATATTAATCTACCATTTGTTGCATATGGTATTTTTAGGCCAGGTGATATTTCATTTTTAATTTTAAAAGATTATTTGGAGGTTGATCCAATAAATGAATCAATTATCGGTGATATTCGAATAAGAGATGGTGTATTGATATTTTCAAATAAAGAAGCTGAATCAAAAAAAGAAAAAATTGATGTTTATATTTTAAAGTTCAAAGAAGATCAATCAGATAAGGTTTATAATTATATATGTCAAAAAGAGCCTAAAAATTTATATGAATGGGGAGAAATACTTGTAGGTGACAAATTATGTAATGTGCTTTATTCAAAAGATATTAATAATGGAAGTTATGATTTTGGTTGTGAGCCAGCTTCTTATTATACAATAGAGAATAAATATTGGAAAGAGGTTTTGAAATTGGTTGAAAATGAATTAAACAAAATTTCAAACTTCAACAAGGAAACTAATTTTTTAAATCAAGGCTATAAAGTTGATTTTGAATATCAATATTTTCTAAAAATACAACAGCTTTACATACTTCAGTGGGCTGAATTTGAGCGTTTTGCTTATTTTCGTTATCCTCAAGCAAACTCGTTTTTTAGAGGTAATTCTATTTTTAAGAATATAAATTCTAAAGGTTTAAGTAATTATTTTGATTTCGCTCTGAAAAATGATACTATTTACAACATAAAGGATTTGAAAGATCATAATAAATTGAATGAAGATAAAAAATTAGAATTTAGTTATTATAATTCCCTGAGGAATAATATTGTTCATTCAGGAAAGACTTTTTTAGATGATTACCCCAAATTAGTGAAAGGTTTAAATGAGATTCATATAATTGTTAAACGTTTAATTGTAGATACAGAAAAAGAATGCAAAGAATTAAAGAAAAAATATGAAAAAAGAAATTAAACAACTCAAAGAAAAAATCAACTCAGGCCAATTTCCAAAAGAATTATCCCATTTCGGTGGCGCAGACCTGATTATTACAAATGATCCAAACCGTAGTTTTCGCGAAGGCACTGTTGTAGTTTACACAGAACATGCAGCAGCTTTGAGTTGGTTAGTTTTTGAGTTGAAAAAAATCTATGATTCTAAACTAAATGCTTCAAACAAGTATAATTTTTATCCTTATATCGGTGAATTGATTCAAGCTTCAGTTAATGCGTATGATGATTTGTTTGAAACGATGTTGTTTGTTGTGGATAAAATTGAAGAGGATTGGGGAAATGAATAAAAGTGTTTTATATTCATAACATTTTATAAATCGGAACCTGACTTATATAATAGAATTATTAATTCAAAGAATAAATAGAATCCATTTATCCAAGGAAGAAACTAATTAATAATTCTATTAAAAAGTCAAGAAAGTTTTTACTCAATTCTCTTTATGATCTTAGTATTATTTTCTTGTATAGTCTGATATACAAACCATCCAAATAGTGCAATTCCACCAATAAATACTAACTTGTTAAAAATTTCATTGTTCGCTGCTTTTGTTGCTTCTGGAACAAAACTATTGAACGCTCTAGCATTCAAGTGATTAAAATAAATGTGTGCCATTTTGATTAGATTTTGTAAAAAATAAAATTTTCTTCTTCCCTATAAAAACAATAGGAACCAACTCCACTCATCGTCCCATTGTATCTATCATCCTTAATTTTTATTGTTGGTAAATCGAATGGAAAGGACTTTGAATCCAAATCCACCCAGTTAATAATAAATTTACCATCCTTATCAGGCTTGAATATGTCTATTAGTATTCTAATTGCCTTTCTAATTTTTTGATCAGAGCCCTTTGCCTCTTGGTTAACTAATTTTGTTTTACCATTGTTTTGTAATTTTTTACATTTTGGAGTACAGTAATGTCTGTTTGAACGCCCATAGAAATCTTTTCCACATTTTGTGTATTTACAAACATTTAAATACCTCCCTACTTTATATTCCATAACTTTTTTTTGACAAATATACGAAAAAAATAAAAAAAACGTTACAATATCGTAAAACTAATTTGTATTGTATTATCTTTGATGCATGAAAAATAAAATTAACACAATATTAAAAGGTCTAGATTTTATAAAAGCTAGTGAGAAAGAACCTTTAGAGCTTATTAGAAGTGCTAAATACAGAGGGAAAAAATTAAATATTCCAGCGAGAAATCTTAATCATTGGGATAAAATGGATCTTCTTTTAAATAAAAATAAAACTGGAGCTTGGTATGTGTTTAGTTTAACAGAGGCATTTTGGTTGAAAATAGTCCAGAAACTTAGGGCTTACAATCTTCCAATTGAAATAATCAAACATCTTAAAATTCATCTAACAAATTATGCTGTAATAAATGATGAATTAAAAATTGACGACAATGTAGCCGAAGCCATCCTCATACAAAATAAATCATTTTCAAAGAAGGATGTTTACAACTTATTTAAATCCAATGACTTTCAAAAATTTTTAAAGAATTTAGGGCCAACCCTTCTTGAGTGTCTTTTGCTTGATATAATTGTAACAAGGGCAAACTATAGGATTTTGCTAAATGAAAAATTAGAAATCAATTTTTATAATCAAGAAAAAATTATAGAAGATTTAGAAGAAAGAAAAATTATAAATGACATCTTGGACAATACACATATAAATATCTCATTATTTGAAATTATCAAGGACTTAGTGGATGATATAGGTGAAGATGAATGTTCCGAATACCAGAGCATCTTAACTAAAGACGAAGCGATGGTTCTAAAACTTCTAAAACAAGATGATATTTCCAAAATCGAAATCAACTTCAATGATAAAACCAAGAAAGCGGAGACCATTAAAGTTACTAAGAATAATAGCATTTCCAATCTTAGTAGAGTTCAAGACCTAATTCTCAGAAATGGGTATCAAGATATATCGATTAAAACTCAAAAAGGACAAATAGTGCAGTGCACAAATACCACGAAATATAAACTCAATACCGAATAACCCGGATCAAATGAAAAAAAGCAAAAATTACCTCATAATGGAATTTGTGCACATCTATATTAAAAGATGGAACAAACGATTGACGAAAAAAGAAAACAAATAATTGAAAAAATAATTAAGATTAAAAAGATTTCCTTCGAGAAAGCAAAAGAATTACTAACATCATTAGAAACCTATTGCGAACTAATTATTAATTACACATTGAAAGAATCAGATGAGCAACATTAAAGATTTTGAGAAACTTTTCGGATTAAAAGACAAGCAAAATAATCGCCAAAAAGCAATTATTTATACTCGAGTTTCGACGAAAGAACAAGCCGATAATAATACAAGTTTAAGTACTCAAAAGAAATTCTGCGAAGAATATGCCGTAAAAAACGGATTTGAGGTTGCTGATTATTTTGGTGGCACGTATGAATCAGCAAAAACAGATGAACGCAAAGAGTTCAAGCGAATGATTCAGTATGCCAAACAAAATTCAACCATTGGCTATATACTTATTTATTCATACGATAGATTTTCACGTTCAGGAACAAATGCATCCTACATAGCAGATGAACTAAAGAAACAAGGAATTACACTTGTTGCTGTAACTCAAAAAGTAGATACTTCCAATGCAGGAGGGATAATGCAACAGGATTTCTTTTTCTTGTTGAGCAGATTTGATAATGAAATGCGTAGAGACAAAACGAAGACTGGAATGATGGAACTCCTTCGCAAAGGCTACTGGTTATGGACACCTCCAAGAGGATACCTTAATACTAAAAAACATCATCGAGCGGTGGATTGGGAAATTATTATTAACGATGAAGGAGAGTTATTGC
>RFPM01000061.1 GCA_009926125.1 Flavobacteriales bacterium
TTAACTCCATTCGAATTGGAAACAAAGTAAACATTCAAGATGGCGCTGTTCTTCACTGCACCTATGAAAAAACGAAGGTTATTCTTGGAGACCATGTTTCTATTGGGCACAATGCACTCGTCCATGGCTGTACTATTGAAGACAATGTCTTAATTGGAATGGGAGCAATAATTATGGATAATTGCTATATTGAATCAAATTGTATAATTGCTGCAGGAGCTGTTCTTCTTGAAAACACACGAGTGGAAGCATGGAGTATTTATGCAGGTGTTCCTGCAAAAAAGGTGAAAACTCTTTCTCCAAAATTATTTGAAGGGGAAGTGCAACGAATCGCTTCAAATTATGAGATGTATTCAGGATGGTTTAAAGAATAATTTACTTAGTTTTGCGCTCATTAATTATATATAATAAATAATGAAAAATTCTTTATTAAATACCTGCTTAACTTTATTTATAGCATCCACTTTGAATTCCCAGACAACTGTTGGCCTTATTCAACACAATCCTGGAACTTTAGATGACGGATTTGTTTTATTTGCTCCAATGGGAAGTAAAACAACCTTTCTGATCGATAAATGTGGAAACCAAGTGAAATCATGGACAAGTACATATAATCCTGGTTTGTCTTGTTATCTTTTACCTGACGGTACATTATTGCGTACAGGTGTTGTACAAAGCCAATTATTTAGTGCCGGTGGTCACGGAGGTGTAATTGAAAAAATTGATTGGAATGATAATGTAATTTGGACTTATTTCATTTCGGATGCAACAAATTGGCAACACCACGATGTTAAAGCTTTACCGAATGGAAATATTTTAGCAATTGCTTGGGAATCTAAAACAAATACGCAGGCGATTGCAAAAGGCAGAGATCCTCTTTTGACCCCAACTACTATTTGGAGCGAACAAATTTTAGAAATTCAACCAACTGGAACAACTGGAGGGAATGTGGTTTGGGAATGGCATTTGTGGGATCATTTAATTCAAGATTTCGATAATACAAAAACTGATTTTGGAGCTGTAAACACCAATCCTCAATTACTCAATATAAATTATAAAGCCACTGCTGATAATTCAGATATGATTCACTTAAACTCCATTGATTATAATGTAGCCTTAGATCAAATCTTAGTGAGTGCACACAACATAAATGAAATTTGGATCATTGATCATAGTACTTCTTCAGCTGAAGCAGCAAGTCACACAGGAGGAAATAGTGGAAAAGGCGGTGATTTTTTATATCGCTGGGGAAACCCACTTGCCTATAATAGAGGAACAAGCACCCAATTTTTTGGGCAGCACAATGCACAATGGATTCAAACTGGCTTACCATACGAAAATCAAATAATGGTTTTCAATAACGGATTGCTAAGAACATTTCTGGAAGCCAACAACTTTCAAATGGCAACGTGTTATTCTGTGATGGACCTGCTGGCACCTTTAAAGAAATAACTGAAAGTGGAACTACTCTTTGGGAATTTATTAATCCGGTTTCTGCAGCAGGAATTTTAACTCAAGGTACAACACCTTTTTCGAATAATGTTTTTAGATGCACGTTTTACCCGAGCTCTTATAGTGGCTTTAACAATCAACTATTTTCATCTCCAACCATTATAGAAAATAGCAACTCCGTTTCGAGTACCTGTACTTTATCCACAACAATTGATGAAGAAATACTTGGCGAAGAAACTATTTTTGTTTATCCAAATCCAGCAAATGAATTTATTAATGTTGAGTTTTCTGGCTTAAGTGATGAGAATATGAGCATTGAAATAACGGATGTATTTGGGAAAGTAGTACAAAAAGAAATCAGTAAGAATGAAAATCAGATGTTTAATTTAAATGTCAGTTCACTTGCCGCAGGATATTATGTACTGAAGATTTCTTCGGGGAATTCTGTAATTCAGAAAAAAATCATAATTTCGGAATAAGAAAATCTTAATAATGTCAGAACCTACAAAAGAAACCTTAGATGAATGGCACAAGGATCCAAAAAATTGGAAATGGGGCATCTTTTATTTTAATAAGAAAGACAAAAGACTTTTTCCGCCAAAAAAAATAAAGGCTTTAGGCTGGACAGTTAATTTCTCAAACCCACTTTCAATAAGCGCTTTATTTGTAATTACTGCAATCATTTTATTGCTTTCGAATTACCTTAAAAAGTATTGATGCAAGACGCGAGTGAATAAAATCTTAAAAAGTTCTCTATCTTCGTCATTCAAAATGCCTGCAAATGAAATACGATAGAATAAATTCAAGTTTATATATATCAAATCGCAAAAAATTCTCCGAAAAAATGCTAGAGGGAACGCTTGCGGTTTTCAATTCCAATGATATTTATCCGATTAGTGCAGATAGTACAATGCCTTTTCAGCAACACAGAGATATTTTATATTTGTCGGGTGTAGATCAAGAAGAATCTGTTTTATTGATTTTTCCAAACGCGAGTAACCCTGCTCACCGAGAAATTTTATTTTTAAAAGAAACCAGCGACCTAATTGCAATTTGGGAAGGCGAAAAACTCACAAAGGAAACAGCTTTTCTTACTTCTGGAATCAAAACAGTTTACTGGCTGCCACAGTTCCCTGTGATTTTTAAACAACTCATGTCAGAGGTAGCAGGAATTTACCTTAATACAAACGAACATCTTCGTGCTAACACAGAAGTTGAAACGCGAGAAGATCGTTTTATTTCAAAAGTACGTCAAGATTATCCAGCACATATTGTCCATAAAGCTGCACCAATAATGCATAAAATTCGCTCTATAAAAGATGCAATTGAACTAGAATTGATGCAAAGGGCTTGCAAAATTACAGAGGCGAGTATTCTGCGCTTATTGAAATTTATTAAACCCGGAGTTTGGGAATATGAAATCGAGGCGGAATTAGCACATGAATTTTTACGAAATCGTTCTAAAGGCTTTGCTTACACGCCAATTATTGCTTCAGGAAAAAATGCCTGCGTTCTGCATTACATTGAAAATAATCAGCGATGCAGAGATGGGGAGGTTATTTTATTGGATGTCGGTGCTGAATATGCAAATTACTCTTCCGATTTAACACGCTGTATTCCTGTAAATGGTAGATTTACCGCGCGACAAAAAGCAGTTTATAATGCCGTTTTACATGTTAAAACAGAAGCTGAAAAATTATTGGTTCCAGGAACAATAATGGCGGAATACCATAAGCAAGTTGGAAACTTAATGGAGGAGCAATTAGTAAATTTAGGATTGATCTCTATGGACGATATTAAAAATCAAAAAGCAGATTGGCCGGCTTACAAAAAGTATTTTATGCATGGGACATCTCATTTCATAGGTCTTGACACACATGATGTTGGACTTTGGCATGAGCCAATTTCAGAGGGAATGGTATTTACCTGCGAACCGGGTATTTATATTCCAGAGGAAGGTTTGGGTATTCGTTTGGAAGATGATTTAGTTGTCCAAAAGTCTGGTGCACCGTTTAATTTAATGAAAGATATTCCTTTACAAGCTGATCACATTGAAGAATTGATGAATGCTAATTAATTCGTAATGTTAAATTTCAGAGTTTCAGGAGAAGGCAAAACCATTGTTTTCTTACATGGATTTTTAGAATCTCTTACAATGTGGGATTATTTACCACTTCAACAACTCGGTTCTAGAAATATTTTTATTGATTTACCCGGACACGGAAAATCACCATTAACAGATAAATCAGAACATGCAAGCCTAGAATTTATGGCAGATGAGGTGATCGCTGTTCTAGCGCATCTCGAAGTTGCTGAATTTTCCCTTGTTGGCCATTCTATGGGCGCTTATGTTGGACTGCTAGTGAAACAAAAACTTGAATCCTGTAACTTGCTAGTTTTACTAAACTCTAACTTTTGGTGCGACAATGAACAGAAGAAAATAGATCGCCTGAGAGTCGTAAAAATTGTTTTAAAAGCAAAAAACATATTTATAAATGAAGCTATACCCAATTTATTTTGGAAGCCAGAATTACACAAAGATGAAATAAAAAAATTGAAAGATGAAGCACTTAAAATGTCTTCTGAAGCAATCGTTTACTCGACCTTAGCAATGCGTGAACGCAAAGATTTTTCGAAAGAAATCCAACAGAACCCATCAGGTTATGTGCTAATTCATGGCGCGTATGATAAATTGGTTTCAATCTCAGATTTAGAAAGCAGAATTAATTCTAGAAAGCAGCTACATATAATTGCAAATGCCGGTCACATGTCGCATATTGAAAATAGTGATGAGATTATGGAGGTTTTATATAAAATATTTTTTTAGTTTGGGTTTAACCAACTTTCCAATTCATCTAAAGCTTGATAAATAATTAGGGATTTATCGTAAATTTGCCATCTTACAAGGAAAATTCGCATGAACGATAATTATAACGAGTACAAAAGCTTAAACCTTCCAAATGTTGCAAAAGAAATTTTAGAGAAATGGCAAAATGAGTCCATTTTTGAAAAGTCGATTGCGCTGCGTGAAGGAAATCCTTCTTTTGTTTTCTTTGAAGGACCTCCGTCTGCAAACGGTTTACCGGGGATTCATCATGCTATGTCCCGATCTATTAAAGATATATTTTGTCGCTATAAAACACTAAAAGGATTTCAAGTAAAAAGAAAAGCTGGTTGGGATACACATGGACTTCCAGTGGAATTAGGTGTTGAGAAGGAACTGGGAATTACAAAAGAAGATATTGGGACTAAAATTTCTGTTGATGAATACAACAATGCCTGCAAAAAGGCAGTAATGCGCTACACAGATATTTGGAATGACTTAACAGAGAAAATGGGTTACTGGGTCGATATGGAGAATCCGTATGTCACTTTTGAGCCAAAATACATGGAATCTGTCTGGTGGTTATTAGCGCAATTGTATAACAAAGGATTAATTTACAAAGGATATACGATTCAACCGTATTCTCCAAAAGCTGGAACAGGACTTTCGTCGCATGAATTAAACCAACCAGGTTGCTATAAAGATGTAAAAGATACGACGGTTGTTGCACAATTTAAACTCCTTTCAGGTCAAACTCTTCCTTCAGAATTTGGAATTATAGCATCAAAAACTGCTTGTTTTTTCCTTGCTTGGACGACAACTCCATGGACTTTACCCTCAAATACTGCTTTGGCTGTTGGTCCGTCAATTCAATATGTATTAGTTGCCACATTTAATCAATATACATTTGGAGCAATTCATGTTATTTTAGCTGAAAAATTAGTTTCTTATCAATTCAGCAAAGGCTTTCATGCTGTAGATGCTATTTCAGAATTAGCAAGCTACAAACCAGCTGATAAATCAATACCATTTCATATTATAGGAACTTGTCAGGGGAAAGAGTTAGTAGGATTAAAATACGAGCAGTTAATGCCTTATTGTCTTCCGGCTGAAAATCCTGAACGAGCTTTCTGTGTTATTCCTGGAGATTTTGTAACAACAGAAGAAGGAACAGGAATTGTTCATACGGCGCCAACATTTGGGGCTGACGATGCTAAAGTTGCTGCAGAAGCTGGTGTTCCAGCACTTCTTATTCAAGATGAAAAAGGGAATCTTGTACCGCTTGTAGATTTACAAGGGCGCTTTAGACCTGAAGTTACAGACTTCGCTGGAATGTATGTGAAGAATGAGTACTATGATGATGGAACAGCTCCAGAACGCTCAGCAGATGTTCAAATTGCTATCAAACTTAAAGAAGAAAATCGTGCTTTTAAAGTCGAAAAATACGAGCACAACTATCCTCATTGTTGGAGAACGGATAAGCCAGTTTTGTATTATCCAATGGATTCATGGTTTATTCGTGTTACGGATAAAAAAGACCGAATGGTTGCCTTAAACAATACTATTAATTGGAAGCCTGAAGCAACAGGAACTGGTCGCTTTGGGAAATGGTTAGAAAATGCAAACGATTGGAATTTGTCGCGCTCGCGCTATTGGGGGATTCCAATTCCAATATGGTCAACAGAAGAGGGAGATGAACGAATTTGCTTTGGCTCTGTTGAAGAATTAAAAACTGCCTGTGACAAATCAGTAAAAGCAGGATTTATATCGAGCAATCCATTTGAAAATTTTGAGCTTGGAAACATGTCGAAAGAAAATTACAGTAAAATTGATTTACACAAACACTTA
>RFPM01000062.1 GCA_009926125.1 Flavobacteriales bacterium
AATATTTCTTGGTCCCCAAACGAGCAGAAAATAGCATTTACAAATACTACAAATACAGGAGTTGAATTGTGGTTTATTAATGTTGTTTCGGCTGAGGCAAAAAAAATCACTGAAGATAACTTAAACGCTAATTTAGGGAGTCCCTATAATTGGATGATAGACAACGAAACTCTTTTAGTAAAGGTTATCCCAAAAAATCGACCTACTTTAATTGATGTAAAAAAAGATTTGCCAAAAGGTCCAACCGTTATGTTAAGTGATGGCTCAAAATCACAAAATAGAACCTATCCTGATTTATTGAAAAACAAGGTGGATGAAGATAATTTTGATGCGCTTGTTACTTCTGAATTATATAAAGTTTCGCTTTCTGGCGCTAAACAATTATTCAAGACAGAGGCAATTTATACTGGGGAAAGTTATTCGCCGGATGGAAATTATTTGCTTTTAACAACCATTAAAAAACCCTATTCTTATATAGTTCCCTTGAGTCGCTTTCCTCAAACAACAACTGTTTATGATAATTCAGGAAAAGAAATTAAAGTAGTAAACGAAGTGCCATTAACTGAAATTATGCCCAAAGGTTTTTCATCTGTGCGAAAAGGAAAGCGAAACATGAGCTGGCGTTCAGATAAACCGGCAACATTAAGCTATGTTATTGCTCTGGATGAAGGCGATCAAGCAAATAAAGTTGCTTTTAGAGATGAACTTTTTCAATGGGATGCTCCTTTCACAAGTGAAGCTACTTCTATCACTAAAATACAACAGCGTTTCAGTGGAATGATCTGGGGAAATGAAACACTTGCGATTGTTTATGATGATTGGTATGATACTCGAAATACGAAAACCTATCTTATAAATCCATCTAATCCAAGTCAAGCGCCTAAAATTATATTCGATCTGAATTCGCAGGATATATATGCTGATCCCGGAAATTTTGAAACTAAAAAGAATCAGTTTAACCGCGAAGTTTTGGCCATTGAAAATGGTAATACTTACCTTATTGGTGACGGAAATACAAAAGATGGGCAGTTCCCTTTTATCGACGAATTCAATTTAGAAACATTGAAATCAAAACGCCTTTATACATCGAAAATAAAAGATAAAAAAGAGGATTTATTGGGGATTGAAGATTTTAAAAAAGGAGAGGTTTTAGTTATGATTCAATCTAAAAATGATTACCCAAATTATTACTTTAGAAATATTAAATCCAAAGACAAGTTAATACAAATTACTTTTTTCGCCAATCCCTTTGAAAGTATAAAAGATGTTTATAAAGAAGTGATTAAATATAAGCGCAAGGACGGTGTTGATTTAACAGGAACCTTGTATTTACCAGTTGGATATGATTTAGTGAAAAAAGAAAAATTGCCACTATTGATTTGGGCTTATCCTGCTGAATTCAAGGATAAAAATTCTGCTGGTCAAAATGATAAAAATCCGAATGAATTTACCTTCCCATATTATGGTTCTTTTGTCTATTGGGTTATGAAAGGATATGCTGTTTTGGATGATGCATCGTTCCCAATTATTGGTGAAGGAACAACTGAGCCGAATGATAATTTTATGTCGCAATTGATTGATGACGCTGAAGCTGCGATAAATGCAGTAGATAGTTTAGGATATATAAATCGCAAAAAAGTGGCGATTGGTGGGCATTCTTATGGTGCTTTTATGACAGCAAATTTATTAACTCATTCTAATTTATTTGCTTGTGGAATTGCAAGAAGTGGCGCATATAATAGAACATTAACGCCTTTTGGATTTCAAAGTGAACAACGAAATTATTGGGATGTTCCAACTGTTTATAATGAAATGTCGCCTTTTATGAATGCTGAAAAAATGAAAACGCCACTTTTATTAGTTCATGGCGATGCTGATAATAATCCCGGGACATTTACATTACAATCTGAGAGGTATTTTCAAGCTTTAAAAGGTCTGGGTGCTCCCGTTCGCTTAGTTTTATTGCCAAAAGAAAGTCATGGCTATGCTGCAAAAGAAAATATTTTTCACCTGCTTTGGGAACAAGATCAATTTTTAGAGAAATACTTGAAGAATTAGAGAACTAAACTAATATACTTATGTTAAACATGAAAAATACACTTTTTGTCATACCGTTTCTTGTGCTTGCAAGAACATCCTTTGCGCAAAGCTACAACAAAACAATAGCACGCTTACCAGACTCAGGTCAAACTACAAGTTATACTCCAACTTTTGGCGAAGACAATGATTACACGATTAATTCACCATCTTATACTAATAATAGTAATGGAACCATTACGGATAATGTAACAGGTTTAATGTGGCAACAAGTCGATGGTGGAGAAATGACAATTGAAAATGCTACAATATATTGTGAAAATTTAATTCTTGGTGGATTTTCGGATTGGCGTTTACCAAATCCAATTGAAAGTTTTAGTATTTTAAATCATCAAAATAACAATCCTGCCATGAACACTACATTTTTTTCAGCAAGTACAGCAGAATATTGGTGGACAAATACCTATGAATTAAATTCTACAACAAAAGTTTGGTGCACAAATGCTGGTGGTGGAATTGGGAATCATCCAAAATCTGAGACAATAAGCGCTGGAGGGATTAAGAGATTTCATGTTCGCGCTGTAAGAGATATTTCCTTGCCAACTACTCTCGCCAATCATTTTACAGATAACGGAGACGGCACAATTACAGATAATTTGACGGAATTAGTTTGGCAGAAGACACCGAACACACAAACTCAAAACTGGGAAAATGCATTAGTTTATGCCGAAAATCTAGCGTTAGCAAATGTTTCAGATTGGCGCTTGCCAAACATTAAAGAATTACAATCCTTGAATGATGAAAGTAGAACAAACCCATCGATAAACTCCTCTTTTTTTCCCTCAATTGGAGTGAATAATTATTGGAGTTCGACAAGTTTACCCAATCAAACTACAAATGCTTGGTATTTGAATACACAATTTGGAATAAGTACTTATAGCTCTAAAACGACTGCTAATTATGTGTTATGTGTAAGAGGAATTCCGGGAACTTTATCTAATTCTAATTTTGAAAATGAGCTCTTTGATATACATGTCTTTCCGAACCCATTTACTTCAGAATTATTTTTAAAAAATAATTCCAAAACTGACTATTTTGAATTAGTTAATGCTCATGGCAAAAATATATATGCCGGAAAAGACATTCATAAACAAGATTTTTCTTCTCTTCCAAATGGGATTTATTTTTTAAAAATAAATAGTGAACAAGGAATGACACTTAAATTAATCAAAGAATAATATTTCCCCTAAAAGCAAAACCCCTAAGAAATTTGATACATTCTAGGGTTTTCTGAGTCTACAGCCAGTATAGGCTTTGCTTTTAAGCTAAGCGTTTTGCGGTCGGTAATCGACTCTCTGATAACGTTTTGCAGATTGGCGATGGGCGGGATTATTAGCACCAAACTTAATTCGGAGAACTGAACTTTCGGCTACTTCAAAACTGTCAAGCGGAGACGAATCCCCGCCTATTGCCAATGTGCTGTTGAACAAAAGCTTCGCTAGCCTGCATCGTGTTTCATAATCTAAAATTAAGTAATTATCGTACACAGAAGTCAACTTTAAAATTATAAGTATGACTTTCAAAAAAGAAAATTACACAACAACTTTGGTGAAGGCTAAAACCTTAGTTCCAGGGTTTCGAGAAGCTTTTTCGCGCTTTGAAGAAAGATTAGTATTGGATCAATGTTCCAAGAGTATGTTTTCCAACTATGGGCGTAATTTAGCGCACTTGGCTTTACATTTTGGCAGAGTTCCGCATGGCGTTTCGGTCGATGAAATTAACACCTATTTGTATCGATTGACCGTTCATGATAATCTTTCGATTAGTTTTTTTAAACAAACTGTATTTGGTCTACGTTATTGGTTTCGGCTTTTTGACATGGATGATAAAGCATTGCAAATGCCTGTAATTAAGAAGGTAGAGACCTTGCCAACCGTACTTTCAAAGGAGGAATGTAAAGAGTTATTTGCAGCTCCAAGGAGTTTGAAGCACAAGTTTTTATTGGCATTTGCGTATGCTGACGATTTACAGCCTGCAAAGGACAATCAACACCGAAAGTCATTTACTACCCAATCGTGAAGAAAAATACGCTATCAGAAATTACCGAAATGATCGAGCAACAACAGGATGAAGAAGAAAACTCCGTGAAAATGGATGTGGCGATTCCTACTGAATTGAAAGCAATCTACGCCCGCATAAAGAAAATTGAGAGCATGGCTGGAATTCAGATGCGCATGCCGTTTGAGTACATAATGGATTAACAGAGCTGGAGCGAGAAAATAGAGCGGGAAACAGAGCGAGAGCGGGAGAACAGAGCGGGAAAGATAAAAAGAGCGAGGAAACAGAGTGAGAGCGAGGAAACAGAGCGAAGTTTCGAAGTAAATTGAGCACTGTTAACTGATTACTGTTCACTCAGCACAGTTCTCACTTCCTAAAATAAATTTGGCAACCAATCGTCATTGTTTCAGGAATGCTCACTTTTTTACCTTGCAGTAATTCATCAACGGCCATCGATAAATAAGGATTTTCTACTTCGTTCGGATGCAACCCATTATCGTCAATGGCACCGCTATATTTGATGTCAAAGTGATCACCATTTCGCCAAATAACAAAGGCGTGGGGAGTTTTTTGTGCATGAAATAGTTTCGCGACTTCTTGGGTTGGATCGTACAAATAGGGAAACCCATAATGCTCTTTCTTCGCTTTTTGGATCATTTTCAGGTACGAATCATCTTCGTAACTAATAGTATCCATGGAACTGATCGCAATTAATGGAACACCTAGTTCCTTGTATTTTTCATGTAAGTCGTTCAAACGTTTGGGATACAATTTTGCGAAAGGACAATGGTTGCACGTGAAAATCACAATAAATCCTTTCGCTGTTGGATAATCAGAAAAAGAAACCATTTTTTCATCGACATTTTTCAACGAAATCGTGGATGGAATTTGTCCAAAAGCAATCATGGTAACAACTAAAAAAAGAAGAAATAATTTAGTTTTCATGGCGTTCTAGGAGTTGTTGAAGTGATTGCGATGTCTGTTTTCCGGAAAGTTCAATTGACGTATTTTCCCCTGGGAATCGAATGCTTGTAAAAGGCAGCGTCCCGTCCCAAGTTGGTGAAATATGTGTGATATGTTCGTTTGTTGGGGCTAAATAACACACTTCACCGGGAAGCCGTAGTTTGTGAATGGACCGACATAGTTTGGGTGTGTTTTCTAAATCCAAGCAAACAAATTTCACCACAAGTGTTGGATGCTCCTTGGTCAAACGATCAAAGACAGGCAATTCCTCCATGCATGGCTTGCACCAAGTCGCAAAATAATGCGTGATAAAAATTGATTGTCCATCCAGTTCCCCTTGTTTACTGACCGCGATTTCATCTGTCCAGTCAGGTAGTTTTTGCGCGTATGAATGAGCACATCCAAAGCTGAATAAAATCAGGAGTAGGAGGTGACCATCGATTCGTGGTGTTCTCTTTTTGCGCAGGAATTTCTGAATGTTCATTCGAACAAGTCTCATTAATCAATGATGAATTTCTTCGTTGTTTTCGCCTTTGACTTTTGTTCTATTAGCTCCAAGAAATACGTTCCTTTTTTTAAATGGGAAACATCGATACCTCCTGATAATTCAGGTTTTGGTAGCATCATAACTATTTTTCCAGCTGAATTGGTGATAGTGGCATAGTAAATTTCAGAGGGAACTTCACCCAATTGAACAAAAATTTTCTCCTTGGTTGGATTCGGGAAAATAGTAAAGTCACTTAAAAGGGAAGTTTCTTTTATACCTACTTGATCTGTCACCACGAATTGCCCCATCATTCCACCATCTTCGTGATTTGCAAAATGACAATGATACATAAAGGGATGAACCGCATCCGCATAGTCATCAAACTTCGCGACGAATGAAACGGATTCTCCTTTCGGTAAATACACATCATCTTTCCAACCCGATTCGTAATTTCCGACACCACTTGCATTTCCATTCCTCGCAACAATTTTA
>RFPM01000063.1 GCA_009926125.1 Flavobacteriales bacterium
ACAGTGAGATCCGGCATCGTTACGTATCTCATATAAATACCCTCTCTCGTTTCTTTCATGACACCTTGGCTATTGTACGAACCATCAAAATTTTCTTTTAATCTATAGCTTGTAGAAACATCATCAAATACATCTACAGTTATTTTTCCTTGAACCATTCTTCTCCCAAATCTGTAATACCCATCAGGTTTATTAATATTTAGTGGCATCCTTAAATAAACAACACCATCTTGACAGAGCTTTTGAATTTCAGGAATATCGTTTTTCTTTAAACGAATAGTTTCATTTTCATTATTTACATATTCAAAATCAATCATTTTTCCTTGAGCATTTGTATCGAAAAAATTAATCTGTTTACAAGCAGTGGAATCCTTTGATGAGGTAATAAAATAGTTCTGTGAAAAACATACTATTTGGGTGTATAGCATTAACCAGATAAGAATGTAAGGTGCTTTTTTCTTGTTAATTGTCATCCTAAAAATAAAAAAATTTAGCAAATATAATTATTTTAATTTTAAGGGTTGACCACAGTTCGTGCAAAAAGTCATGTCAATATTAACGGTTTGGAACTTTGCGAAGATTGGGAATAAAAGAATCAAAGTTGATTCGAAGAACCAACTGTGAATAACCACAAATGTGTCTAAGGAGCACTGAACCGCTAATTTTGCCAATCTGCCGTTAATGGTACAAAAATTAAAACTGATAACTAATTTTCTAGTTATGAAATATAAGATTTACTTACTAAATAATTGGAGAAGAAGCAATTTTATTCCCAAAAATTGAAGATGATATGGTAGAAAATGAAGTTGCAAAGCTTCAGAATGCTAAAGTAGATTAATCATTTTTTTTACAAAAGAAAGGAATTCTATTCTTTTGCATACAATTTGCTTGGAAAATAGTTAATTTTAAAAATTGAAAACTATAAATTAAACCATATGAAGATTCAAAATTATTTTCGAGGAACAGAGCCACTAACTCAATACTACATTGTTATTATAAGAGTCGTAATGGGTATGTTATTTATCTATCATGGACGTGAATTATTTGATTCCAAAGCAATGGCAGGTTTTGCTGCTTGGCTTGATAAAGATTTGCATTTTCCACTACCGCTTCTAATGGCCTACCTGCGAACGGGAGCTGAGTTTTTTGGCGGAATTATGTTAATTATTGGACTTTTCACACGATTAGGATCGTTTTTAATCTGTTTTACCATGTTAGTTGCAGGATTTATAGTTGATAAAGGCGACTTTTTCGGAGAAGGCGAAATGCCTTTTGCGTATGCAGCGATTTTACTCACTATATTTTTAGCAGGGCCAGGTAAGTTATCATTAGATCATTACTTTTTTAAAAAGAAAATCTAAACCGCCTAAAATCTTTACGAATCATCGAAGTCTACTTCAAATATAAATCTTCCCTTTAAGTCTTATTTTTAGAACAATAACTGCTCTGTTGTTGTTGTTTTAGCAACAAATTGAGTTTTAGTGGAAAATGAATTTACAGTAGACTATGCCTCTATTCTTAATAAAATAGAAGCTATTAATCCCGTCAAATATGCCCATTCAAGAAACTATATTGATGGCCAAGTCAACTATTTATCTCCCTATATTTCACGTGGTGTAATAAGTACAAAGCAAGTACTGGCGAGCCTACAAGGAAAAGGCTATTCATTTGATCAATTGGAACCCTTAATTCAACAACTTTGTTGGCGGGATTATTTTCAGCGTATTGCCCAAGTAAAAGACATCAATACTGAAATCAAACAAGTTCAAGAGCAGGTTAAAAACCACGCAATTCCGCTTTCCATCTTAGAGGCAAAAACGGGGATTCAAGCAATTGATCAAGCCATTGAAACCTTATTTGAATCGGGTTACATGCACAACCATAGCCGTTTGTATTTAGCAGCATTGACTTGCAATATTGGCAAGTCGCATTGGCTTCATCCTGCAAAATGGATGTATTATCACTTGTTAGATGGCGATTGGGCGAGCAATGCTTGCAGTTGGCAATGGGTTGCTGGAGCAAATAGCAGTAAAAAATACTATGCCAATCAAGAAAATATAAATAAATATACCGCTTCAAAGCAGCGAAATACGTATTTGGATACAAGCTATGAAGTACTTCCAGAAATGGAAATACCGGACTCATTAACTGCTACCCAAGAATTCGATTTTGAAATAAAGCTTCCCGAAGGCGACAGCATTCAAATTATTCCTGATAAACCAATATTTATTTATAATTACTATAACCTTGACCCATTGTGGCATAAAGATGAACCTGGAAATAGGATTTTATTGCTTGAACCTGAGTTTTTCCAAAATTATCCAGTCAGCAAGAAATGTATGGACTTCATGTTAGACTTGAGTAAAAATATACAGGAAATTCAAATTTATGTGGGTTCATTTCAATCATTCTCAGCAGAGTATAAAGAATCAAGAATTTATTACAAAGAGCATCCTCTTAATTTAGCTTATCTTGGAATCCAAGAAGAAAGAGATTGGATTTCAAATGATGTCAGTGGTTATTACCCCTCGTTTTTTTCCTATTGGAAAAAAGTAAAGAAACATGTATAATTAATAGAATATGATATTAACCAGAGATGATATTGCGCAATTTGAGCAACTCTACAGAACAGCTTTTGTCAATTCCTTGGCGGGTTTTAGACAGGCGGTATTAGTTGGCACAAAATCACTGGATAACAATTCAAACCTGGCAATTTTTAATTCACTTATTCACCTTGGTGCTAATCCTGCTTTGCTGGGTTTGATAAATCGACCTGATAGTGTTCAAAGAGATACTTTGCAAAATATTATTGAAACAAAAGAATACACCTTAAACTACGTTCGTTCCAAAGAGTATGAAAAAGCGCATCAAACTTCGGCGCGTTACGACAAAGGTATTTCTGAATTTGAAAAGGTTGGTTTTGAAGAACTATATCATCCATTCTGTTTTGCACCATTTGTAAAAGATGCAGTAGTATCCATTGCGATGAAATTGGAAGAAATTATTCCCATTAAAATCAATGGCACGGTAATGATAATAGGAAGTATTAAGCAAGTTTTAATTGCTGCAGAAATGATCGAAAAAGACGGATTTGTTGCTTTATCAAAAGAAGATGTGTTAATCAGTCAGGGACTTGATGCCTATTTTGTGTCAAAACCAATTGGACGACTTCCCTATGCAAAACCATAAAGCTAATGGCAAGTATCGAGGTAGAAGTTCAGAAAAAGGAGATTGTAATTGTTTGGCTAAAACGAGATTTGCGATTTACAGACCATGAACCACTGTTTTACGCCCAAAAACAAGCTTTACCAATCTTGCTAGTGTACTGCTTTGAGCCCACAATAATGCGATATGATGACAGCGATGTAAGGCATTGGAGATTTGTATACCAATCCTTAACAGATATGCAAATAAAGCTTGAGAGCTTAGATTCAAAAATCGCTATTTTTCATAACGAAGCGCTATTTGTATTGTCTGAAATTGCGAATCATTATGCTATTAAAACCTTATTTTCTCACCAAGAAATTGGAAATAAATTAACATATGACAGGGATATTATCATTCATAATTTTTGTAAAAACAATCAAATTGAATGGAAAGAATACCAACACAATGGAATTGTAAGAAAATTAAAATCCCGAAAAATTTGGGAGTCTTTATGGAAAGAAAAAATGGAGGCAAAACCAGCCTTAATTGATGATGTAAATTGTAATTTCCTTAAACTCGATGAAGAACTTTATAATCATTTAAAAGGCGAACCATTAGCGAAAGAAATAAGGACAAATAATGCCTCTTTTCAGCCAGGAGGAGAGACGAATGCATGGAAATATTTAGATGGATTTTTAAAAGTACGACACGTCAAATATTCTAAACATATTTCAAAACCCGCCTTAAGTCGAAAAAGTTGCAGTCGCATTTCTCCCTACCTCAGTTATGGTAACATTAGCATGCGCATGGTTTATCAATACACGAAACAGCACTATGAATCCTCATCTAATAAAAGAGCGCTTTCAAATTTTATTTCTCGCTTGCATTGGCATTGTCATTTTATGCAAAAATTTGAAGACGAATGTCGAATGGAATTTGAAAATGTAAATAGAGCATACGACTCCTTGATAAAACCAAAAAATGATGCTCATATTTTAGCATGGCAAACCGGTCAAACAGGAGTTCCGCTTGTTGATGCCTGCATGCGCTGTTTAATTGCTACAGGATATATAAATTTTAGAATGAGAGCCATGGTGGTATCATTTTTCGTTTTCAATCTTTGGCAAGACTGGCAAGAATTACATTTTTTAGCAAGGCAATTTTTGGATTATGAGCCAGGTATTCATTATCCCCAATTACAAATGCAATCTGGCGTTACAGGCATCAATACCATTCGGATTTATAATCCTATAAAAAATTCGCAGGTTCACGATTCTGATGGCACATTTATTAAAACCTGGTTACCTGAATTAAAGCAGGTTCCAATTGAATTAATTCACGAACCTTGGAAAATGAGCATGATGGAACAAGCGCTTTATTCGGTAAAAATCGGAACAGACTATCCCATTCCAATTGTGGATATTGAAGTATCCCGAAAAACAGCAAGTGATATTGTTTGGCGCTATCGAAAAACCGATAAAGTAAAAAGTGAAGGGAAAAGAATTTTAAAGAAACACGTGAATACAGAAAGTGCAGCAAGAACGACCCCACGAAGTAAAAAATAAGCATGAAAAAGATGAAAAAAACCGATTTACCATCAAAAATTTGCCTTGTTTGCTCTAGGCCTTTTAATTGGCGGAAAAAGTGGGAAAAAGTTTGGGAAGAAGTAAAGTATTGCAGCGATAAATGTAGAATGAATAAATCTAAAGTATGAATAAAATAGGCATTGTTTTTCCACATCAACTAGTTGAGCAAAATATACTTGCTAACACATGTGACACCATCTATCTAGTGGAAGAATACCTCTACTTCAAACACTATAATTTTCACAAAAATAAAATTGCTTTCCACCGAGCAAGCATGAAATTTTACGAGAATTACCTTCAATCCAAAAATAGTAAAGTTGTTTACATTGAATCGTTTGATGAATTATCCGATATAACAAAGCTTATTCCCTATTTAAAAAATAAAGGAGTTAAATCTTTTGAATACATCGATACCACAGATTATTGGCTTGAGAAAAGAATTACTAACACCTGTAAGGAAAGTGACATTCACCCGATTAAAAAACCTACGCCACTATTTTTGAATACCTCTGAGGAGCTCGCTTCTTTTTTCGCTACTAAGAAAAGAATGTTTCAAACCGAGTTTTACAAACATCAGCGCTTGACTAAGAATATATTATTAGAAAAACAAGACAAGCCAATTGGAGGAAAATGGACATTTGATGATGAAAATCGCCTGAAATATCCTAAAGGAAAAACAGTGCCGAAAACCACCTTTTTAAAACCCAATGCCTTCTATTCGGAAGCGATTGCTTATACAGAAAAGCACTTTTCAAGTAATTATGGAGAACTAAATACTGATTTTATCTACCCAACTACTTATGCAGAAAGTAAAAGTTGGCTAGCAGAATTTTTTAAATCCCGATTTTCCGAATTTGGCGCCTATGAAGATGCGATTGTAGAAAAAGAAAATATTTTACATCACAGCGTTTTAACACCCATGTTGAATGTTGGATTGTTAAGCCCAAATTTTGTCATTGAGGAAGCTTTACTCTATGCAAGTAATCACGAAGTTCCATTAAATTCACTCGAGGGATTTATTCGTCAAATTCTAGGCTGGAGAGAATTTATAAGAGCTGTTTATGAATTGAAGGGAAAGGAAGAAAGAACCAAAAATTATTGGGGCTTTAAAAGAAAAATTCCTCCTTCATTTTGGAATGGAACAACAGGAATAGAACCTATTGACAGTTGCATTAAAAAAGTATTAGAAACCGGTTATGCTCACCATATTGAACGATTGATGGTGCTTGGTAATTTCATGCTGCTCTGCGAGTTTGATCCAGATGAGGTTTATCGTTGGTTCATGGAATTATTCATTG
>RFPM01000064.1 GCA_009926125.1 Flavobacteriales bacterium
CTCGAATGGAGCAAATGCAACCTCTTGAAATTGTATACAAGTACAATTTAAATTTTATCGAGCTCCAACGAATTTACAATCTATTAATGCCGAGTATTGAGCCAACTGCTACCGCTCATATTCAAGAGCAAATTGAGATAATCGAACAAATAATTTCCAATGGATATGCGTATTTAATAAATGGTTCAGTCTATTTTGACACTAAAAAATACATGCAAGATTTTGACTATGGAATCCTAAGTGGCAGGAAGGTTGATGAATTAGAAAATGAAACTCGGGTCTTAAACGCACAAGAAGAAAAGCGCTTTTTTGCCGATTTTGCCCTTTGGAAAAAAGCCGGAGACGACGACATGCAAATTTGGCGCTCTCCTTGGGGAAATGGAAATCCTGGTTGGCACATAGAATGTACTGCAATGAGCACAAAATACCTTGGAAAACACTTTGATATACATGGCGGCGGAATGGATTTAAAATTCCCGCATCACGAAGATGAAATCGCTCAAAGTTGTAGCTCCCTTGGGTGTAACCCTGCAAAGTATTGGATGCATGCAAATATGCTGAATGTTAACGGTCAAAAAATGAGTAAATCTTTAGGGAATTTCTTTCTTCCTATGGAAATAATAGCAGGAGAAACAGCACTCTTTAAAAAAGCATATTCTGCAGATGTTATAAGGTTTTTTATGATGCAAGCACATTATCGAAGTACTTTAGATTTTACTGAAGATGCTTTAAATGCCGCTGAGAAAGGATACGAGAGATTAATGGAAAGTTTGTCTTTATTAGAAAATGTATCATGCAATGATTCTTCGTCTTTAGATACTAAAAAACTCGTAGATAGTTTCTACTCAGCGATGAATGATGACTTCAATGCACCAATTTTAATCGCCAACTTATTTGAGGCAGTGAAGCAAATTAATTTATTGACAGAAGGGAAAATCACCTGTACAATTCTAGACAAAGAAGAATTAAAAAATCAATTAGGTGGATTTATCTATAATGTTTTGGGCCTACAAGGAAATACTATAAATTCAGATGGCAAATTAAATCCTGTTATGGATTTAGTACTTGACTTGCGACAAGATGCGCGCAGTAAAAAAGATTGGTCTACATCTGATAAAATTCGCGATGGACTCGCTGCGGCAGGAATTGAAGTGAAAGATGGAAATAACGAAACTACTTGGCGTTAAGCAAGTTGCTTTTGAACACCATCCCAAAGTCTTACTCTATAGTGCAAGGCAAGTTTCGCACTCTCTAAAACCTCAGCCCATTTTTTAGCATCATTTTTACACAATTCATCAATCATTTTAAGAGAAATTGGTCCATGATCACCTCCATCAATTTCAATATGTCTTTCTAGATAATAAAGCAACTTAGAAATATCTTCTTGACCATTCTCTTTCATTTCACGAAGAATTTCAATAAACATATCTGGAATTAAGTCTTCTCTTCCAAAGGTAAATATTGAAGCTATTTTGTGTAATTCTTCTGTTTCAATAATAGAAAAAGTAAAGCGAACAAACTCTTTTGTTTCTTCTTGAATGTTTACTAAAGATAAAGCCGAAGTAACAGTGTATCCTTCTTCAACAAAAGCAATAAGTTTTTTTATTTCTGTTGTTTTTGCACCTATTTGTTCCATAGCTTCGAGGTACAATTCAAAATGACTTGCAACCTTCCCATTGTCATCCATGTCACTTTCTTCTCCAAGTACAATTTCATTAATAAATCTTCTGGTTTTAGGGCTGCCAACAGGCGACCATGGAACCTCAACAGATGTAAGTCCGCGTTGCAATGATTTTAGAAGACTCATAAAATCCCACACAGCAAAAATATGCTGCTCCATAAATCTTTGAAAATCTTCTACAGTTTTAATTTTAGCATACATTTTATGCTGAATAAGTTTTTCGCGCAGAGGTGAAATTTCTTGCTGAATTTTATCGAGAGGATTCATTCTAATTCTTTTTATTTTTAACAAAAATTAAGGATAAAAAGTTTAAAAAAAACCTGATAATTTATCATTTTTAGATATGAATTTCTACTACCTTAATTTAATCCCTAATTCTTTCAACTGAAGATCATTTAAAGGAGATGGCGCATCAATCATTGTATCGCGACCACTGTTATTTTTTGGAAAAGCAATGTAATCTCGAATAGATTCTGAGCCTCCCATTGTAGCAACAAGTCGATCTAAACCAAAAGCTAAACCGCCGTGTGGAGGAGCTCCATATTCAAAAGCATTCATTAAAAATCCAAATTGAGCTTGCGCTTCTTCTTTTGAAAAACCTAACAAATCAAATAGTTGAGATTGTAAAGTCCGATCATGAATTCTAATTGAACCACCACCTAATTCTACACCATTCATTGCTAAATCGTAGGCATTTGCCCTAACTTTTCCAGGATCTGATGCAAGTAAATGAAAATCTTCAGCTTTGGGAGAAGTAAAAGGATGGTGCATTGCATGATAGCGCTTATTATCCTCATCCCATTCTAATAAAGGAAAATCAAGAACCCATAATGGCTTAAAAATTTCAGGATTACGCAAACCTAAGACCGTTCCCAAATGCAAACGCAATTCACTTAATTGTTTGCGGGTTTTATTGATTTCTCCACAAAGAAGCAAAATTAAATCTCCTACTTGTGCTTGTGCTTTTTGAGCGATTGCTTTTAAGTCATCTTGCGAATAAAATTTATCTACTGAAGACTTAAAAGTTCCATCTGTGTTATATTTAATATAAACTAATCCAGAAGCACCAATTTGAGGGCGCTTAAGCCATTCTGTTAATTCATCCAATTGCTTTCGTGTATATTCAGAACATCCTGAAGCATTAATTCCAAGAACAATTTCTGCACTATCAAAAACTACAAATTCCTTCCCTTGTGTTAAATTAGTAAGGTCAATGAATTCCATTCCAAAACGAATATCAGGTTTATCAGAACCATATTTTTCCATAGCTTCTGCATAGGTCATTCTTGGGAAGGTTTCGACAAGCTCAACGCCCCTTACTGTTCTAAAAATGTACTTTATCAATCCTTCGAACATTTCCAAGATGTCGTTTTGCTCAACAAAGGCCATCTCACAATCAATTTGTGTAAATTCTGGTTGCCTATCTGCTCTTAAATCCTCATCACGAAAACATTTTACAATTTGGTAATAGCGATCAAAACCAGAAACCATTAATAACTGCTTAAAGGTTTGCGGAGATTGTGGCAAGGCATAAAATTGCCCTTCATTCATCCTACTTGGAACCACAAAGTCGCGCGCTCCTTCAGGTGTAGACTTAATTAGAACAGGTGTTTCAACATCTATAAATTCCTTAGAATCTAAGTATTTTCTTGTTTCCAAAGCCACTTGATTGCGCAATCGCAATTTTTGTAAAACAGGAGCTCTTCGTAAATCTAAATATCTGTACTGCATTCTTAATTCGTCTCCACCATCAGTTTCATCTTCAATCGTAAAAGGCGGTAATTTTGAGGTATTTAAAATTTTGAGTTCAGTCACAGTAATTTCGACATCTCCAGTTGGGATATTTTTGTTTTTACTGCTTCTTTCGATAACAGTTCCACTTGCTTGAATTACAAATTCTCTCCCTAATTTACGAGCTTGTTCTCCCAATATTGCATTCGTTTCCATATCAAATGCTAGTTGAGTTAGACCATATCTATCTCGCAAATCCAAGAAAGTCATCCCCCCTAAATCTCTAGATCGTTGCACCCAACCAGCAAGGATGACTGTTTTCCCAACATCTTCTATTCTTAATTCTCCACAAGTGTGTGAACGATACATACCGTATATTTTAAAATACAAAAATAATAAACTAAAGTCTTAGCAGGTAAATAAAAAGCAAATTAAAGCGCTTTCTTCTTTTGAGCTAAATAAATTCGATAAGTTAGTAGGGCTGGAAAGCCAAAAATGAGGCAAAATGCAAGTAAATACCCTTTTGGAAGTAAATAAAAATCTTTGATGCCTTCCATATCTTGAGAATTATATCCAAAACCAATAAAATAGGATAAACTCAAGGGAGCCTCCATTTTGGTTTCAGAAAGCCCGTTTTTCATGATAATTTCTCCATCAAAAAAATTTATTGGAAAAATAAATAATGGAATAGCAATAAAGATTACAGCAAGACAAAAAACAAATAAGGGTTTTTTAAATAAGGATTGCATCATTCAACAAAATTACGCTAATTCAACAAATTTTGGCAACTTCGCACTAGAAATCAGTAAATTAAATGATACATAAAATTGCTTATTTGTGTGGAACCAAGGCTTGGGGCGGTTTAGAAATGAATCAAGTTCGAAATGCAGAATGGATGAGAGATCGCGGTCATACAGTTATTGTTTTTTGTGTTAAAGATTCTCCGGTTTATAATGCTGCCATATTAAAAAACTTGTCGATTTCAATTATTAAACAACATCGCCATCACTATGATTTTTTTAATGCATTTGTTCTACTTAAAGCATTAAAAGCATTAAAGATCGAACATTTATTCTTCCGAGCCACATTTGACATGAGTATTGCAGCAAGTATTGGATTTTTATCCCGCAAAAAAATTCGTGTGCATTATTTTATGGAAATGGCATTTGAAAAAAATAAGCGTCATTTTTTTCGAACATGGCGCTATTCTTTTTTTGATTCTTGGATTTGCCCCTTAGCCTATTTAAAAGAGCAGGTTCTAGTTAATTCAAATTTTCCAGAGAAAAAAATACTCGTTATTCCATCAGGAATTGATTTAAAAGAATTTAAACCAACTAACAAGGTTGAAGCAAGAGAAAAGTTGGGACTTCCAAATGAACAAAAAATTATAGGTTTAATCGGTCGATTTGAATCTAAAAAAGGTCAAATGTTGGCACTTGAAGCAATGAAATATGTAACAACTGATTTTCTTTTATTACTAGTTGGTGAAGAAACACTGGACCAAAAAAGCAACTATTTAAATGAACTCAAGCACTATATTACAGAGCAAAAATTAGAGGATAAGGTACAATTCTTAAATTTTACTCAATCACCCGCTGATGTGTTTAATGCGATAGATTGGACCTTAATGGCTTCATATTCTGAAACTTTTGGAATGGTTACTTTGGAATCAATGGCTTGCGGAACACCAGTTATAGGAAGTGATTCTGGAGGCACAAAATCATTATTAAATAAAGGCAAATTAGGCATTTTATTTGAGCCTAAAAATCCACAAGATTTAGCCGAAAAATTAAATAATGCACTTTCATCTAATCTTAAATTTAGTGAAAATGAATTAGTAAATTTTGCTAATGAATTTGATTACAATCTTGTCTGTGAAAAAATAGAGAATTTAATTAATTGATCCAGCTAGAAGTTTTGGTTTAAGCCCTGCTTTTTTTTATAAAACTTTCCAAAAAATGAGTTAAGAGCAATTAATTTGTAAGTTTATACTCTAAATTTTAATTTTCATTAAATCCCTAACTATGAAAAACATCCTTTTTTTTCTTGCTTTAATCGTGACTTTTAACTTAAGTGCACAATGGACTTCGCTAACAGATGTAAATACTGAAGTTGTTACATCTAACTCTGATGATATAAAAGCTATTGGAACAGCAAGCGGTAAAACTTACATTGTTTTTTGGAAAGTAGTTGGAGCTCCAGTAAATTATGAGTTGCGACTTCAAGTTTTAAATACTGAGGGAATTAAAGAATTAGGAGAAGACGGAATTCTTGTAAGCAATACCTTACCGATGAGTACCTCAACTACTATTTCCAAAATTTCAATAGACCAAAATGACAATATTTACATTGGTGTTACTGGAACAAATACAGGTGAAGGTTTCGCTTTTAAAATGGATATCAATGGAAATCATTTATGGAATCCAAATGGAATTAATCTAGGAAGTGGTTATGTTGTCACAATTCAGGCTTTATCGAATGGAGAAGCTGTAATCGCCTGGTATGCGAATGG
>RFPM01000065.1 GCA_009926125.1 Flavobacteriales bacterium
TGGACACGGAGCTATAATTCATGGGGCAAGCTTAGGTGAAAATTGTTTAATCGGAATGAATTCCGTAATTATGGATGATGTTCTTATTGGAAAAGATTCAATTATTGCTGCTCTCACTTTTGTTTCTAGCAATACGATTATTCCAGAAAGAAGCTTAGTTGTTGGCAATCCTGGAAAAGTAATAAAACAAGTGAGTGATGAAATGCTTGCATGGAAAACAGAAGGAACAAAATATTACCAGAAATTACCCGCGGATTGTCAAAACACATTAATTGCTTGCGAAGCATTAACAGAAATTGAAGCGAATCGTCCAATGCAAGAAAAAGATTACTTTAAATTCTCTAAATGAGTTTATAATTAGTTACTTTTAAAAAAAAACCAATGAAAAAAACTAGTGCATTTTTATTTTTTATGCTCATTTCTGTATTTTACAGTTTTGGTCAATGTCCAGTGAATCAATCTGAATTAACAATCACAATTGTTCCAGATAATTATCCAGGTGAATCAACATGGAAAGTATTTGTAAATAATATTCAAATTGCCAATGGAACTACAAACAATGACACACTTTGTGTTGATTCTTCTGCTTGTATTCGTTTCGAAATGTATGATTCTTATGGTGATGGAATCTGTTGTGGCTATGGAAATGGTTCTTTTAATGTTCAATTAGAGGGCATTACTGTAGCTTCAGGTGGACAATTTAGCAATATTTCATCACATACTTTTAATTGCCCCCAAGGCTCTGCGTGCAACAATCCAATTCCTATTACTTCCGGAAGTTTTACAGCACCTTATCCAAACACATTCTATTCATTCACACCTTCATTAAGTGGAATGTATTCAATTTCAACCTGCGACTTGAATACTTGTAATACAAAATTATGGGTGTATGAATCTTGTAATTCCTACGCTTATAATGTAGATAATACTGGAACTATATTTTACAATGACAACAACTCTATTTGTGGAAACTTAGCTGATATTAATGCAATTTTAATCGCTGGAACAACTTACATTATTAAAGTTGGGATTAATGAAGCTACTACCTGTTCTACACCCCTTGGTTTTTCAATCATATACGATGGACCCATTATTGGCTGTATGGACCCACTAGCTTGTAATTACAATCCAAATGCTACTCAATCTGATTCTAGTTGTGTATATTATCCAAGCCCTGATTGCTTAGGTCCTGATTTAATTATACTGCAAGATGTTATTCTAAACTCTCTTGAAATAAGAGAAGAACAGGCAACGAATTGTCAAGTTGTAGAAGGTTGTATGACGGGCTACGGCCAACGAACTGTTTTAGCTTTTACTACCTGGATAAAAAATATTGGTGACATTGATTATTACGTAGGAAATCCAACTGCAAATCCAACTCAATTCACTTTTGGAAACTGCCATGGCCATGCCCACTATGAAGGTTATGCAGATTATATTTTATACAAGAATGATGGTCAAAATATTCCAATAGGACATAAAAATGGATTTTGTGTAATGGATTTAGAATGCAATGATGGAGGCACTGGCCAATATGGATGTTCTAATATGGGGATTTCAAAACAATGTGGAGATATTTATAGCAGTGGGCTAGAATGTCAATGGATTGATATTACAGATGTTGATACTGCTGAATATATTTTAGCTATCAAAGTAAATTGGGATCAATCTCCAGATGCATTGGGGCATTATGAAACGAATTATGCAAATAATTGGGCGCAGGTTTGTCTTCGTATAACAATGAATAGTGCCGGTGAAAAAGGGTACGAGATTCTTCCAAATTGTCAGCCTTATGTTGATTGTGCCGGAACAGCTTATGGTAATGCCATGATTGACTGTCAAGGAAATTGTCGTGGAGATTTAAATAACAATAGTATTCTTGAAACTAACGACGTTGTTTCATACTTAGAACATAGCGTAAATCTTGATCTAAATGCGCAATCGTGTAACGATTTATCTGCAGATAATACAATTAATGTATGGGATGCCGGATTATTATCCAATTGTATTTCGAATGGCGCAACAAATAATTCTGAATGCACATTCCCAAATACTGTTCAAAATCCGAGTCAAGTAGTTACATTTTTTAATGAAGGTGTCTATACGCAATTTGCAAATCCCTCTGTAGGATATTTGGATGTATCAATTTTAAATTCAAGCACAAAAGTTACAGGCTACCAATTTGCTATAAATGGGGCAACAATTTCTGGAGTATCAAGTTTAATCAATCCTCTTACTTATCCTGTTCAATTCGAATACAATTCAATAAATGGCCAAGTAGCTGGATTATCACTTATTGATAGCATGATTCCAAAACATACTACTTTAACACCATTTATCCGTGTATTTCTTGAAAATATTACTTCTGATTTCCCTAAATGCAGCAGCCTTAAACAATGTATATGAACCAGTTACTGTAAATGTTTTGAATCCTTGTTCAGGTTCACTTGGTGTTTTAGAAAATCTAAATCCAAGTGATTTTATGATTTATCCAAATCCATCGAATCAAGCTCTAAATGTTTCATATATTGGTCAAAATGAAAAAATTGACTTAAGGATTTTTGATGCTTTAGGAAATGAAATCTATAAGGACAAACTTAATTTTAATTCACAAATTCATACCATAAATACTGAAACCCTAAGTAATGGTGTATATTACATGCAGCTATCTAATAAATTTGGGGATTTAAGAAAAAGTTTTACAATTGTTCATTAATCTTTGATTATTCGTTACTTATAATTGTCTCTAATAAGAAGAATTAATTAACTTTGCTTCCCGTAGTTACAAATTTATTTCATGTCCAATTCAACAAAGTATGTTTTTGTAACCGGGGGCGTAACATCTTCTCTGGGAAAAGGTATTATTTCTGCTTCCTTAGCGAAACTTCTTCAAGCAAGAGGTTACTCAACAACAATTCAAAAATTAGATCCCTACATCAATATTGATCCTGGAACATTAAATCCCTATGAACATGGAGAATGTTTTGTAACGGATGATGGTGCAGAAACAGACCTCGATTTAGGTCATTACGAGCGTTTTCTGAATGTCCCTACTTCTCAAGCAAACAATGTTACCACTGGAAGAATTTACCAAGCTGTAATAGAGAAAGAAAGAAGAGGAGATTATCTAGGTAAAACTGTTCAAGTTATTCCTCATATTACTGATGAAATTAAAGACCGCATCCAATTACTTTCCAAAGATGGAAAATTTGATATCATTATTACAGAAATTGGCGGAACTGTTGGCGACATTGAATCTCTACCTTATGTTGAGGCTGTTCGTCAAATGCTTTGGGAGCATGAAGAAGATTGTATTGTCATCCACCTGACACTTGTTCCATACTTATCTGCTGCTGGAGAATTAAAAACAAAACCAACTCAACATTCTGTAAAGCAAATGATGGAATTGGGAGTTCAACCAGATATTTTATGTTGCCGAACAGAACATGAACTAGATTTAACACTTAGAAAGAAAATTGCAAAATTTTGCAACGTTTCTATTAATGCAGTAATTGAGGCAAGAGATGCAAACTCAATTTATGATGTCCCACTTCTTATGCAAGCTGAAGAACTTGATAAAGTTGTTTTGCAGAAATTGGGTTTAATAACGAGGATAAAACCGGATTTATCAGATTGGAAAGCATTTCTTCAACGCTTAAAGAATCCAAAAAAAGAAGTTACAATTGGTCTCATTGGAAAATATGTAGAATTAAAAGACTCCTATAAATCGATTAGTGAATCCTTTATTCATGGTGGCGTTGCAAATGAAGCAAAAGTCAATGTAGAATGGATACACTCAGAAACATTGACAAAAGAAAATATTCAAGAAAGTCTTGGGCATTTAAATGGCATATTAGTGGCCCCTGGATTTGGAACAAGAGGTATTTCTGGAAAAATTGAAGCGGTTAATTTTGCAAGAGAAAATAATATTCCATTTTTAGGAATCTGTTTGGGAATGCAAGTTGCTGTTATCGAATTTGCACGGAATGTCTTAAAAATGACAGATGCAAACTCAACAGAAATTTCTGAAAAGACAAAATTCCCTGTGATTTCTATGATGGAAGAACAAAAACAGGTTTCTTATTTTGGAGGAACAATGCGTTTGGGAACATATAAATGTCAATTAAAATCAAATTCAAAAGCTTCAAACGCTTACAATTCCGAAAATATTAATGAACGTCACAGACACCGATTTGAATTTAATAATAGCTACCTCGAACAATTCGAAAAAGCTGGAATGCTTGCTTCGGGAAGAAATCCAGAAACAGGATTGGTGGAAGTTATAGAAATCCCAAATCATCCTTGGTTTGTTGGTGTTCAATTTCACCCAGAATATAAAAGTACAGTGGCAAAACCTCATCCCCTTTTTGTTGCTTTCGTTCAAGCAGCCTTAACTCATAAAACAAAAAAATAATGGATCGCAATACCTTAACAGGCTTAGTCTTAATTGGATTAGTCTTAACAATTTTCTCAATTATAAACCAACCTTCAGAAGAAGATTTAAAGAAAGCAAAAATAGAAGCAGCACAAAAAACGGAGCGAGAAATCAAAGAGAAGAAAAGTGAAGCTCGGGGAAAGACAGCTATAAAAACCTCTACTAAGAAAGCTGAGGATCTTGCTAAAGTTGTTTCAAAAGGGGAAATTATACGATTAGAAAATGAAAAACTAATTGTTGAATTTAATACAAAAGGCGGTATAGTTGCTGCCGTTTATTTAAAAGAATATAAGTCATATGATGATTTTTCTAAAAAGAAAGACAAGCCAATTTGTCTTTTTAGAGATGGTGATGCGCATAACCAACTTGTATTCCCTTTTAAAAACCAAAAGATTTATACAAAGAATTATCTATTTGATGTTTCACAGCAAACTGACAACAAAATTGTTTTTGAAATGGGAATTGATGGTGGAAAAATTATTCAAACCTATCAGTTAAAAGCAAATAAATTTGACATAGATTATACAATTCAAGCCAAGGGATTAGAAAATATCAGCAAAGAAAATATCCTGTTAAATTGGAAAACAGCATTTCGAAAAACAGAACGCTTATTTAGTGAACAAAGAAGAGTTTCAACAATCTGCTACAATCAAAAAAATGAGGGATTCTCCTATCTTAGTGAAACTGCTGACGATTATCTAGAGGCTGAAGATGCACTAGAGTGGGTTGCATATAAACAAAGCTATTTCTCATCAATTCTTCAACCCAAAGAAGGTTTTGATAAAATTGGCTCTAAAATAAGTGTTAAAACCTACAAAGAAGGGAGTGAAAAAAATTGGTCGCATTTAAAAGATTATAATTCTACACTTGATCTAAATTTTAAAGGTGATAAAGCGTCTTTCTCATGGTATTTTGGACCAAATGACTACCAAATATTAAACTCGTATAAATCTGATTACGATGAAATTTTAAACTTTGGTTGGGGGCTTTTTAGATGGATTAATTTATATGCCGTTCAACCTATTTTTACCTTATTGGTAAACACAAAAATTGGAATGGGGATTGCAATTCTTATTTTAACGCTTGTACTTAAATTAATTCTAATGCCGATTCAATGGAAGATGTTTGTAAGCTCAGTAAAAATGAAGATTCTTAAACCTGAAGTAGATGAATTAAATGCAAAATATCCGAAAAAGGATGATGCTATGAAAAAACAGATGGAAATGATGACTTTGTACAAAGAATCTGGCGCAAGTCCGCTTGCAGGTTGTATTCCTATGTTAATTCAAATGCCAATTTTACTTGCAGTTTTCCGCTTTTTTCCTGCAGCTTTCGAATTGCGACAACGCCCTTTTTTATGGGCAGAAGATTTATCTTCCTATGAC
>RFPM01000066.1 GCA_009926125.1 Flavobacteriales bacterium
ATATCTTCATGTACTTGGGTAGTAAGTGGCACTCAACCAGAAGCCCCTACAGTAGGATGTTACCAGACAGCAACGTTTAATACAACAACTTGTTTATGGGAAATAAGTGGTACCCAAGAACCTTCCCCGACAGTAGCGTGTTATGAAACAGCAGAATTTGATGATGAGTTTTGTGAATGGGTAGTAAGTGGAACGCAAGCAGAACAACCAATACTTGCTTGTTATGAAACAGCAACTTTCAATACAAATAGTTGCGATTGGGATGTAAGCGGCACTCAGCCAGAAGCCCCCACAGGACTGGAATGTTATGAAACAGCAGCTTTTGAAATATCTTCATGTACTTGGGTAGTAAGTGGTACGCAACCAGAAGCCCCCACAGTACTATGTTACCAAGAAGCCACCTTTAATGTGGAAACTTGTCTATGGGAAGTAAGTGGTACGCAACCAGAAGCCCCTGCACTAGCATGTTATGAAACAATATTATTTGATGATGAGTTTTGTGAATGGGTAGTAATGGGCGACCAGCCAGGTCAACCAACTCTTGCTTGTTACCAAACAGCAACGTTTAACACATCAAGCTGTGAGTGGGATGTAACAGGCACACAAGCAGCACAACCAACAGGACTAGCATGTTATGAAACAGCAAGTTTCAACACTACTGAATGTGACTGGGTAGTAACATCAGATCAGCCTGCCCAACCAACACTTGCTTGTTATGAGACTGTAGAATTTAATACAGTAACATGTTCTTGGGATGTAAGTGGTACGCAAGAACCTGAACCAACAATAGCCTGTTATCAAACTACAGTATTTAACACTACTTTGTGCTCTTGGGTCGTAAGTGGCACACAAGATCCTCAGCCAACAGTAGCGTGTTATGAGACAGCAACTTTTAATACATCAACATGTGTTTGGGATGTAAGTGGCACACAAGCAGAACAACCAACAGGTTTAGAATGCTATGAAACAGCAAGTTTTAATGCCACAGAATGTGAATGGGTGGTAACAGCAGATCAGCCTGCCCAACCTACACTTGCTTGTTACCAAACAGAAGTGTTTAACACAACAAGTTGTTCTTGGGATGTAAGTGGAACAGCGCCAGAAGCTCCAACAGGCTTAGCCTGTTATCAAACAGCAGTATTTAGCACTACCTTGTGCTCTTGGGTCGTAAGTGGCACTCAAGATCCTCAGCCAACAGTAGCGTGTTATCACACAGCAACTTTTAACACAACTACATGTGTTTGGGACGTAAGTGGCACCCAGCCAACAGAACCAACAGGCTTAGCATGTTATGAAACAGCGAGCTTTAACACTACAGATTGTGAATGGGTAGTAACAGGAAACCAATCAGCAGCTCCGTCGGTATCGTGTTATGAAACAGCAAGCTTTAATAGTGAAACGTGTTCTTGGGTAGTAAGCGGTACCCAACCAGCTCAACCAACCTTAGCATGTTACCAAAGCGCAGTATTTAGTACACCTTATGTTCTTGGGTAGTAAGTGGCACTCAAGAGCCTCAGCCAACAGTAGCTTGTTATCAAACAGCAACATTTAATACAACAAACTGTGTTTGGGATATAACAGGTACACAGACAGCCGCACCAACAGATTTAGAATGCTATGAAACAACAAGTTTTAATACTTCAGAATGTGCATGGATAGTAACAGGTACTCAATTAGCAGCTCCAACTATAGCATGTTATGAATCAGCAAGTTTTAATAGTGAAACGTGTTCTTGGGTAGTAAGCGGTACCCAACCAGCTCAACCAACCTTAGCATGTTACCAAAGCGCAGTATTTAACCTTATGTTCTTGGGTAGTAAGTGGCACTCAAGAGCCTCAGCCAACAGTAGCTTGTTATCAAACAGCAACATTTAATACAACAAACTGTGTTTGGGATGTAACGGGTACACAGACAGCCGCACCAACAGATTTAGAATGCTATGAAACCGCAAGTTTTGATAACACTGAATGTATCTGGATAGTAACGGGTAGCCAATCAGCCGCTCCAATAGTAGCTTGTTATGAAACCGCAAGTTTTAATGATGAAACATGTTCTTGGGCAGTAAGTGGCACCCAACCAGCTCAACCAACTTTGGCCTGTTATCAAACTACAGTATTTAGTACGACCTTGTGTTCTTGGGTAGTAAGTGGCACACAAGATCCTCAGCCAACAATTGCGTGTTACCAAACAGCAACTTTTAATACATTAACATGTGTTTGGGATGTAAGTGGCACACAAGCAGAACAACCAACAGGTCTAGAATGTTATGAGACAGCAAGTTTTAACACCACAGAATGTACCTGGATAGTAACAGGAAGCCAATTAGCAGCTCCAACAATAGCATGTTATGAGACAGTAGAATTTAACACAACAAGCTGTGTTTGGGATGTAAGTGGAACACAGCCAACACAACCAACTCTTGCCTGTTATCAAACTGCAGTATTTAGTACGACATTATGTTCTTGGGTAGTGAGTGGAACACAAGATCCTCAGCCAACAGTAGCATGTTATGAGTCGGCAACGTTCAATACAACAAGTTGTACTTGGGTAGTAAGTGGCACACAAGACCCTCAACCAACAGGCCTTGAATGCTATGAATCTGCAAGTTTTAACACTACAGAATGTACTTGGGTAGTAACAGGAAGTCAGGCAGCAGCTCCAACAGTGGCGTGTTATGAAACAGCAACATTTATTAATGAAACGTGTACTTGGGTAGTAAGTGGCACACAGCCAGCACAACCAACTCTTGCTTGTTACCAAACGACAATTTTCAATACGACTTTATGTTCTTGGGTAGTAAGTGGCACACAGCCAGCACAACCAACTAGTTTAGCCTGTTACCAAACAGCAACCTTCAACACTACAACATGTGTTTGGGATGTAAGTGGCACCCAGTCAACGCAACCAACTGGTTTAGCATGTTACCAAACAGTAACTTTTAATACATCCTCTTGCCAATGGGACATAACAGGGACACAGCCAGTTCAACCAATCGTAGCGTGTTACCAGACTGCAACGTTCAACACGTCAAGCTGTTCTTGGGTAGTAAGTGGCACACAAGTAGCACAACCAACTGGTTTAGCATGTTACCAAACAGCAACCTTCAACACAACAACATGTGTTTGGGATGTAACAGGCTCACAGGCAAGCCAACCAACTCTTGCATGTTACCAAACAGCAACATTCAATACAACAACATGTGTTTGGAATGTAAGTGGTACCCAGCCAACAGAACCAACAGGCTTAGCTTGTTATGAGACAGCAACGTTTAACACAACTAGCTGTTCTTGGGTAGTAAGTGGCACACAAGCAGCACAACCAACATTAGCTTGTTATCAGACAGCAACCTTCAATACAACAACATGTGTTTGGGATGTAACAGGTACTCAGGCCACACAACCAACAGGACTTTTATGCTGGCAATCAGCAATATTTAATACAACAACATGTGTTTGGGATGTAGCAGGCACTCAAGATGCGGAACCAATAGGTCTTTCATGTTGGCAAACAGCAACCTTCAATACAACATCTTGTTCTTGGGTAATAACAGGTACACAAGCATTAGAGCCAACTGCAGAATTAGAATGTTATCAATCTTATTTATTTAATCAATCATTATGTCAATGGGATGTAAGTGGTTCATTACCGGCAGTTCCAACAATAGCATGCTATGAGACTTTAGGTTCATTTAATTCATTAACATGTTCTTGGGATGTGAGCGGTTCACAAGATCCTCAACCAACCGTAGCATGTTGGGAAACGGCAACATTTATTGATTCAACATGTTCTTGGATTGTAAGTGGCTCGCAAGCAGTGCAACCTACACTTGCTTGTTATCAAGAGGCAGTGTTTAACACAACAACTTGTTCTTGGGATATAACGGGTACTCAACCTGAAGAACCAATAATAACAGAATGTTCTGTAGTTGCAGTATTTGATTCAACTGAATGCCAATGGATTGTTTTTATATTTCAGGACCCACCCCCAATTGTTGCATGTTATCAAACTGCAACGTTTAATGATTCAACATGTGTTTGGGATGTAAGTGGCACCCAACCAGCTCAGCCAGTTGTTCAATGCTACCAAACAGCAACATTTAAAGTAAGTGGCACACAGCCAGTGCAACCAACTTTAGCGTGTTATCAGACGGCAACGTTCAACACAACAACATGTATTTGGGATGTAACAGGAACCCAACCCGCACAACCAACACTAGCATGTTACCAGACAGCAACCTTCAATACAACAAGTTGCGCTTGGGTAATAAGTGGTTCACAAGCAGCGCAACCCACAGGTCTTTCATGTTGGCAAACAGCGACCTTCAATACAACAAGTTGCGCTTGGGTAATAAGTGGTACACAAGCCGCACAACCCTCAGTAGCATGCTGGCAAACAGCAACATTCAACACAACAACATGTGCTTGGGTAGTTAGTGGAACCCAACCCTTACAACCCTCAGTTGCATGTTACCAAACAGCAACATTTAATACAACAAGCTGTGTTTGGGATGTAAGTGGATCGCAACCATCAGCACCAACAAATCTTTTATCTTGGCAGACAGCAACATTCAATACAGTTTCTTGCCAATGGGATATAACAGGAACTGAACCACAATCTTCTTCACTCCTTAATTTAACCATGTTTATTGAGGGTTATTATATTGGCGCTAGTACAATGAGTCCAGTAAAAGCAAATCAAGGTATAGGAACAAGCACAACAATTGTCGATGATATTTTAGTTGAATTAAGACACGCCACTACTTATGCTTTAGTTGCTTCAACTCAAGCATTACTTCTAACAAATGGAACTGCAGCTTGTACATTTTCAACTGCTCCAAACGGTTCTTTTTATGTTGTTGTGAAACATAGAAATGCAGTGCAAACGTGGAGTGCAAATCCAGTAGCAATAGGTGCAACTTCCTCATATAATTTTACTACAGCTGCTAATAAAGCGTTTGGTGATAATATGAAAGAGGTGTCTCCTGGAGTTTGGGCATTTTATACTGGAGACTTGAATCAAGATGATTTAATTGATTTAACAGATTATAGTATCTGGGAGACTGACAATAATAATTTTGAATTTGGAAATTTTCCAACAGATCTTAACGGAGATGGTCTTGTTGATCTGTCGGATTATAGTATATGGGAGACTAATTCAAATGCATTTATCTTTAGTTTTTATCCTCAGCAATAATGAATAAATTTTTACAAATTAATATGAAAAAAAGATATATAGTTAATAATCTAGGATTAGCTTTAATTACTGGTTTTTTAATGATGTTTTCTGTTAATCTTTACTCACAGGTTTGCACTGGAAACCAGCTAACGTTGACCATACAAAACGTAACAAACCCAACGCCTACAACAGTTGAATATGATGTGTTTATAGAAAACACAGGTACAACGACTATTAAGTTATCTGCTTTTGGAGGGAATGTTCGATATCCAACAGGAGGCTTTGCTGCTTTAGCAACTTTAACTGTTGTTGATCAACCATCTGCATCTGCCTTTCTAGGAGTTCCAAATCTTGTTCCAACCCATACCTCTGCCAGTCAACAGTTGCGTTGGACTAACACTCCACCTGCTTCAGAGTCAGCTTCAGTTGTTGTACCAGCAAATACACCGATGAAGTTTGCACGTTTCAGACTTACTAATCCAACAGCATGGGCAGGAAGCACAACTGGTGTTTTGTACTTTTCAACCGGTGGGACTGGTATTAGTTTAAATACACTTACAGTATATTGTAACGGAAACACAAATTCAGGGGCAATTTCTTTAGCAAATTCAAATTTGGTATT
>RFPM01000067.1 GCA_009926125.1 Flavobacteriales bacterium
GGAACAACGTATTCATCATCTGGAATTTATAGTGGAACGACAGTCAATTGTGTTAGCGAATCTTTGAATTTGACAATTACGCCTAGTTCAACAAATACAACAGAAGTATCAGCTTGTGATTCTTATAATTGGAACGGTACAACGTATTCATCATCTGGAATTTATAGTGGAACGACAGTCAATTGTGTTAGCGAATCTTTGAATTTGACAATTACACCGAGTTCTACAAATACAACAACCGTTTCAGCTTGTGATAATTATATTTGGAATGGAACAACGTATTCATCATCTGGAATTTATAGTGGAACGACAGTCAATTGTGTTAGCGAATCTTTGAATTTGACAATTACGCCTAGTTCAACAAATACTACAACAATTACTTCGCTTGATTCATATACGTGGGATGCAAATGGAGTAAGCTATACTCAATCTGGATTATATACTGGACCTATAGATTCTTGTGTAACTCAATATCTTAATCTCACCATTAATTCATCAGGTATATCAGAAGAAGAACTTGCTCTTTTTTCAATTTATCCAAATCCAGTTCAAACTATTCTTTATATTGACTTCAGTGATCAAAAGCAAAGAGCGTATTTAATTTTCGATAATTTTGGATCAATTGTTAAGAAAGGATTTTTAGAAAAAAAATCTGAGGAGATTTCTGTTTTTGAGCTTAGTTCTGGCTTTTATTATTTTCATCTCGAAGGAACAAAACCGCGAAAATTTAGTAAAATAAATTAATAGAATATTAAGTTAATCTGGTTTATGATATTATTTTTAGGTTATATTTAAATTAAAAATACTTCTAGTCGAATCTTAATTAGTAATTTTGTTTGGATTCATTGTTTATAACCAAACGACTTAAAAACTAATTGCTTATGAAATATTTTTACTTATTTTTATTTTTATTTTTCAGTTTCTTATTTAAAGCACAAACTTTTGAATCATTTAATTTCACTGGAGCTTTAAATGCAAATGGATGGACTTCACATTCTGGTACTGCAGGGCAATTACAAACCTTAACTTCTGCATCTAATTCTGGCGCAAGTCTTTATTACAATAACCTTCCACTATCAGTGGGAAACAGGGTGCAGTTAATCGCAGGTAATAGTGAGGATGTAAATAAAGCAATTACAGGAATATCCGGAGCTGGTTATTTTTCTTTTCTAATTAAAGTTCCTAATACAACGGGAATGAATCCAGCGGGAGATTACTTTACAGGTTTTGCAGCAACTGCTGGATCAGCAGCAACTTCATTTGCCGGAAAAGTATTTATTAAACCTGGAACAGTAGCAAACACCTTTCAATTAGGAATACTAAATATAACTGGAACGGCAACTTTTGGCACAACCAATTACCCTTGCAATACAACACATTTTGTTGTTGTTAAATTAAAAGCATCTGTCGTTTCACCTGCTCAACTAGCGCAGGCATCTCTTTGGGTTAATCCAGTTACTGGATCTATAGAAACTGTTGCAACTGTAACAAATTCGGTAGCTAGCTCGGCTTATACCGCTTTCGCCTCCATTTTTCTTCGACAGGGTGGTACTGCTGCTGTAGGAACAGGAAATATTGAACTTGATGAGTTTAGATATGGCTCTACTTGGGCTTCAGTGACCCCAGTAAATACTGTAAGTTGTGTTTCATATGATATTTCCAATGTATCGAAATGTACCTCTTATAGTTTTAACAACCAAATTTATACAACATCTGGCACTTATATGATAACCCTTCCAAATGCAAATGCGGCAGGTTGTGATAGTGTAATCACCTTAAATTTAATCATTAAACAACCATCTTTCTCAACGCTTAATGTTACAAATTGTGGTTCATACACATTGAATGGCTCAACCTATACAAGTACTGGGCAATATACTCAAACATTAATTTCTGGAAATGCTGTAGGGTGTGACAGTACTATTACCTTAAATTTAAACATTGTGAATTCTATTTATTATTATCAAGACTTAGATAATGATGGTTATGGAAACCCAAATGTTTTTGTTTCTGCCTGTAGTGCTAATCCGGGGTACGTCGCTGTAAGTGGTGACTGCAATGACAATAATGCTCTAGTTTATCCTGGAGCAACAGAAGTGCCTGCAAATGGAGTTGACGAAGACTGTAATGGCATTGATGCACCATTGCTACCAATTCAGCTAGGTTCTTATCAGTTTACAGGTACTACAACTTGTCCAAGCGCAGATAATGCGGTAGTCTCACAGCCTACCAATGCAACATTTTCCTTGTTTAGCACTTTAAATACTACATGTTCTTCGTCTTCTGGAGTTTTTAATAATAGTGCTTGGAATCAAAGTGCAACGATTGATTTAAATGAATACAACCAGTTTTCTATTAGTTCTTCTACTTGTAATAAACTAAAATTAGATCGAATTGCTTTTTACCATAGAACAAGTCCAACAGGAGGAACTCCAACTTGGGTTATTCGATCTAGTCTTGATAATTTTACAACAAATATTGGATCAGGTCTTTCTGGAAATAATGGGAATATAAATTTAGATGACACGGTTTATTTAGGAACAGCTTTTCAAGATTTATCAAATGTTTCATTTAGATTTTATATTATAGGAATGGGTTCGTCATCTGCTACTTGGAGAATGGATAATGTATCTCTTTTTGGAAATGTTATTGCTATTACAACACCTGTACTTCAATCTGCAACAATTTCTTCAAATGCAACTTCGGTTTGTGCCGGAACAGATGTTATTTTTACATCGACATCTACTAATACATGGTCTTCTGCAACTTATCAATGGCAATTAAACAATGCAGATATATCAGGTGCAACTAGTAGTTCTTATACTTCTGCAAATTTAGCAAATCTTGATGTTGTAAGACTTCTAGTTTCTACATCTCTTGGTTGTATTGCAAATCCAATTTTTACAAGCACTGGTATTGAAATAAGTGTGAACAGTAGTTCTACAAATTCAACATCACAAACTGCTTGTGGCTCTTATCTTTGGAATGGAACAACGTATAGCACATCTGGAGTTTACACTGGTTTAACTACAAATTGCGTAACAGAATCATTGAATCTGACAATAAATCCAAGTTCTACAAATTCAACATCACAAACTGCTTGTGGCTCTTATCTTTGGAATGGAACAACGTATAGCACATCTGGAGTTTACACTGGTGCAACTACAAATTGTGTTACTGAGTCTTTGAACTTAACGATCACACCAAGTTCAACAAATTCAACTTCAGCATCCGCTTGTAACTCATATTCTTGGAATGGAACAACGTATAATACATCTGGAGTTTATACTGGTGCAACTGCAAACTGTGTAACTGAATCTTTGAATTTAACAATCACGCCAAGCTCTACAAATTCAACTTCAGCTTCTGCTTGTAATTCATATTCTTGGAATGGAACAACGTATAATACATCTGGAGTTTACACTGGTTCAACTGCAAACTGTGTAACTGAATCTTTGAATTTAACCATCACACCAAGCTCTACAAATTCAACTTCAGCTTCTGCTTGTAATTCATATTCTTGGAATGGAACAACGTATAATACATCTGGAGTTTATATTGGTGCAACTACAAACTGTGTAACTGAAACCTTAGATTTAACAATCACACCAAGTACTACAAACTCAACATCACAATCAGCTACGGGCTCGTATACATGGAATGGACAAACATATACCACCTCAGGAGTTTATACTGGTACTACAGAAAATTGCGTAACACAAGTATTGAATCTTACAATTACACCATTAACGGCTTCTCTTTCACTTCAACTATTCTTGGATGGATATTACATTTATGGTTCAAATCCAGCAAGCATGAGAGCGGCTAGATATATTAATCTCATAGAATCTGGATCAGCAAATCCTGGAGCTATTACAGATGTTGACGTAATCACTGTTGAATTACGAAGTGCAGCCAGTCTTAATGTTGTCGCTTATAGTGTTTCTCCCATTTTACAAAAAAATGGGAGCGTGCAGTGTACCTTTCCAATAGGTGCATTAGGTAATTCATATTACGTTGTAGTTAAACATAGATCTTCATTACCATTATGGAGTGCAAATCCTGTAACTATATCAGGTTCAACAGTTCTTAATTTTTCCAATAATATTGCAACTGCTTATACTGATGCTTCTGTAGCCCCAATGTCAACATTAGTTTCAGGTTTATATGCATCAAGATTGGGAGAGTTGAATGGAGACGGGTATTTAGATGGTGTGGATTATACAGTTTTTGAAACCGATACTTATTTATCGCAATATGGAGGTTTATACTTGCTAAATGGAGACTTCAATGGTGATGCGTATGTTGACGCTAGCGACTTCTCAGTTTTTGATTTTAACGCAAGATTAGGTTCTTATGAGCAAAGACCGTAGAAAGTTTAAATTTATTTAGAATTTTTTGTTGTTGTTGTTGTTGTTGTTTAAGAATTCGTTGTTAATTCTCTAAAATAGATAACAAATAGTTTTTATAATTTTAATTACTTAGAAATCCCTGAAAATTAGAATTTATACTATTTTAACAAGGATATACTACCAACTAAAGTTTTCACCTCTTTACTTGAACTTTCACTGTAGCTTAAAAAATAAGAATATATCCCATCTAATGCTCTGCTCTGACCATAATTACCATCCCAATATGCAGAAACATCATGACTCTCAAAAACTAACTCTCCCCATCGATTGTAAATCCAAAATCCAAAATTTGATGGATCTACAAGACCAGAAAATATAGGCTGAAAGACATTATTGCACTCGTCTCCATCGGGCGTGAAAGTATTCGGAATATACACCATAAAATCATTCATTATTTGAATACTATTGAAAGTAGAATTTATACATCCAAATGAAGATTCTACTACTAGAGTGACCAATTGAAATCCTTCAGAAAATGGAAATGTATAATCAAATTCAGTTTGATTTTGAATAAAACTAATCCCTTCTATTGTCCAAGTATTAGAAATCCCACCAATAGAAGTATTCACTATATGTCCTATGGGATCTCCTATTGAAATAGTGGAAGGACTAAAATAAAAATTTGCCGTGGGATTAGGATAAACTGTTACGCTTACATTTTCGGGTTGTGAAGTACATCCGTTTTGATTTATCCCAATAACCTGGTAAGTGGAGGAAGTAGTTGGAAATACTATTAAACTTCCATTTATTTCTTGCGGAAGGGTAGGTGACCATTGGTAACTAAGAGCTCCTGATGGAGTTAAAGTAGCTGATTCACCCTCACAAATTGATTCATCATTTATACTAATCACAGGAAGGGCCATGGAAGAAAGGCTCAAGTAAATAATAGAATCACAGCCATTACTATTTTGTAAGGTATCGGTATAATTTCCTGCAGCAGAAAGAATAAGACCGTTAAAATTATAACTTGAATTAATACAAAAAGAGTCGCTGACATTACTATTTGTTATTGGTAGTTCAGATATAATAATGGCATCACTATCCGAACAGCCGTTAATATCATAAACATCAACATTAAATATACCAGCTACATAAGTTGTAATTGCTGAAGAAACAGCACCATTTGACCAAACTTGGCTACTAAAATTTCCATTTACTTGAATAACTAAAGAATCTCCTTGACAAAAGGATAAATCAGGACCTAGATTAACTGAAATTGAATTTAATGC
>RFPM01000068.1 GCA_009926125.1 Flavobacteriales bacterium
CCTGAGAAAAAACCTGCCCCCACTTTGATAAGAAAATTAAAAATAAAAAAACTGCAAATTTGCTAAATGGCTTATTCAATAGATCCAATTTGATAAATAAAGTTATAAAGTTACCATTAATGAATTTAAGACGCACTAAGAATCATTAAGTTGCCTTTAAATTATAATAAAAAAGTAGTGCTTATCTTATTCTTGAACTAAGAAGGAATCACTTTGTAAACTTATAACCAACACTTCTTATCGAATGAAAAAATTGTGGTTTTCTAGGATTTTTTTCAAATACTTTTCTAAAGACTAAAATGTAATTATCAATTGTGCGAGCAGTTGGATATGAATCTTTTCCCCAAACTCGGTCTAATATTTCATCTCTGGAAACTACTTTTCCTTCTTTCTCCTGAAATAATTTAAGTAGCTCAATTTCTCGTTTAGAAAATAGGTGAACAATTTCATTTTCTAAAGATCTAACCTCAAAAGTGTTGAAATCAACTTCTAATTCTCCAACTTGAAGTAAAAAATCTTTTTGTTCCCCCTCTTTTTTTGTGAGAATTTTGACTTTCAGAATGAGTTCTTCCAAATCAAAGGGCTTTGGTAAATAATCGTTTGCGCCAATTTTTAATCCTTCAATTCGATCTTGTGTTGTTCCTTTCGCAGATAAAAATAAAATAGGAGCTTGACTTTTCGAATAATTTTACACAAATCTAGGCCACTAATTCTAGGGAGCATTACATCTAAGATAAATAAATCGTAGTCTATTTTTAATTCAAAATGTTCTTTTGCAAAGCCTCCATCACGAATCGCGAAAACATCATATCCGTCTAATTCTAAATTAAATTGAATCATTTCTACTAAGCTCTGCTCGTCTTCAACTAAACATATTGTAATTTTTCTTGTTAATCTATTCACTTTATTTATCTTTATAAAAGTGAAATTACTAAAAGCTTTCATACTATGAAGAAATTACTACTCTCCTTTGCAATTTTATTCTTTTCCGCTAATTTTTTATCTGCGCAAAATGATTTTGTGCTCCGACAAAAATTTGTCCTTGATAATAATGTGCCTGTTAAAATTATTGCTGCCCCTGATTTAGAAGCGCTTCACTTGGAGGATATACAACGGGACAAACTTGGCTTGCTTTACCGAATTGGTCTTGCTTCAACGGTAAATATTACACCATTAAATTCTGGTATTTGGACAACATTGCCCAATGGAGACCGCAAATGGCAATTAGTTGTTAAGTCATCTGGTGCAGAGGCATTGAGTTTCTTATTTGAGACATTTAAACTTTATGGAGCTTCTACTTTAGTAATTACAGATCTCAACGGTAAATTAGTTCATAATCCATTAACTTCAGATGATGTAGAATCTCATTTTCGGCAGCATGCAGCGCTTTGTTTTGGAGATGAGCTACTACTTACCTTAATTGAACCAAAATACACGCAAAACTCGGAACTTTTTTTAGACCGTGTAATGTATAATTATCGTTCTACAGGCAATCCAAATTTTCAAAAAATTAATGAGTCTGATCTCTGTGAAATTAATGTGAATTGTTCGCCAGTAGGTGATTTATGGCAAGATGAAAAAAAAGGAGTAGCTAGAATTTATGTCGTTGAAGGAAACACTGGGGGATATTGTACTGGATCATTAATCAATAATACGAGTCAAGATTGCAAACCTTATTTTTTAACAGCATTGCATTGTGGAGTTTCTGCGACAGCTGCAAACATGACACAATGGAAGTTTTATTTTAAGTATGAGGCTCCGTCTTGTACCAATCCTTTAACAGCTGGAACTTTAGATGATTATTTTATTACTGGTTGTCTAAGAATTGCTGATTCCGGAGATAATGGAGGAGATTCTGGTTCAGATTTTTTACTTGTAAAACTGGGCTCCTCCACAAATGAAGCAACAATAATTACGAATTTGAAATCTGCAAATTTTTCTGCTTACTGGAATGGCTGGAATGCAAATACAGCAGCTACAACAGGCGGTGTCGGGATACATCATCCTGCAGCAGACATTAAAAAAATATCTACATTTTCAGGCAATACCTATAGCGATCAATATGGTTCTGCAACTGGTTCTCATTGGAGAGTTAATTGGACATCAAATTCTAATGGTTATGGTGTTACAGAAGGTGGGTCTTCAGGTTCACCACTCTTTAATAATAGCCAGGGTTATATAATTGGAACATTAACAGGAGGAGGATCATTCTGCAATAGTCCAACATCTCCCGATTATTATGGTAAAATGTCTTACCACTGGACTTCTAATGGAACGACAAGTGTAAAACAATTAAAACCATGGCTTGATCCAACAAATAGTGGAGTATTAACTTTAGCTGGATCTACTAATCCATGCTCAATTACAGTTACCCCAGATCTTCTTAGCCAAACTGGGAGTGCTTTTACAGATGATGAAATAGCAGTTTGGATTGACTACAACAATGATTCAGACTTTTCAGATGCTGGAGAACAAGTTGGATATGTGCTTGTAGGGACTGGCTGGAGCAATGTATTTACATTTACTGTTCCCACTTCTGCAGTTTCTTCTGCAGTAAGAATGCGTGTTCGTATTTCTTATTCTACAGATGGAGCAATAGTTCCTTGCGGCCAAAGTACTTATGGAGAAGTTGAGGATTATACAGTAAATATTACTACTTCCGGTGCTAGTTTACTTGAAAATGATTTATCTGCAATAACTATCTATCCGAATCCTAGTTCTGATATTTTGAATATAGATTTGAGCTCTGCAAACGAAGAAGTAAAGTCAATTTCTATCGTTGATATTACAGGAAAGTTAATTCAAACCATAGATGTGCATGAAAATACTTATATTTCTCTTAATGTTTCTTCACTTGCTTCTGGCTTGTATCACGTAATGATAAGTTCAGCATCAAATTCGATTGTAAGACAAGTTGTAAAGGAATAACATAAATTTTTTTCTATTTTAAATGTTTTAATGTCAAAAACTAAATCAGCATTCTTTTGTCAAAACTGTGGTAACGAAGCACCAAAATGGCTTGGAAAATGTCCTTCTTGTCAAGAATGGAATACTTTTATTGAGGAAATTATTGATAAATCACCAAAACAAGCACACTCTTTTTCTGTAGATTTAGCAGCTGCAAAACCACTCTTAATTCAAGAGGTGATTCAAGAAAAAGAAGAAAGGATTGTAATCCAAGACTCTGAATTAAATACTGTTTTGGGTGGCGGAATTGTTCCTGGATCAATAGTGTTATTGGGAGGCGACCCTGGAATTGGAAAATCAACTTTATTGTTGCAGCTTGCAATTACGGAATCTTTAAAAGTTCTTTATGTGTCTGGAGAAGAAAGTGATCGCCAAATTCGAATGCGTGCAGATCGCTTGGGACTGAAAAATGAACGGTGTTATTTATTAACAGAAACAAATTTGAACAGCATCTTAACTTATGCAACAGATATTCGACCTGATTTAGTTGTAATAGATTCTATTCAGACACTTTTTTCTGGAAACATTGAAAGTTCACCCGGAAGTATTTCACAAGTTAGGGAATGTACTGCTCAGCTACTTCGTTACGCAAAACAAACTGGAACTCCTGTTTTTTTAATTGGGCATATAACAAAAGATGGTTCTATTGCAGGTCCAAAAGTTTTGGAACACATGGTGGACACTGTTTTGCAGTTTGAGGGAGATAGAAATCATATTTATCGCTTGCTTCGGGCTATTAAAAATCGTTTTGGATCAACCAATGAACTGGGGATTTATGAAATGTATGGATCGGGACTTCGCCCAGTTGAGAATCCCTCTGAAATATTGGTAACAAATAATGATCATGCGCTAAGTGGTGTTTCAATCGCATCATCTATCGAAGGTTTGCGTCCTCTTTTAGTTGAAGTTCAAGCATTGGTTTCTACAGCAGCATATGGAACTCCGCAGCGTTCATCAACGGGTTTTGATTCTAAAAGATTAAATATGTTACTTGCTGTTTTGGAAAAAAGATGTGGCTTTAAACTTGGCGCAAAGGACGTTTTTTTAAACATAGCAGGCGGAATAAAGGTAGATGATCCTGCAATTGATTTAGCAGTTGCGATGGCTGTACTTTCTTCCAATGCAGATTTACCAATTCCTAAAACAACAACTTTTGCGGCAGAGATTGGTCTATCTGGTGAGGTGCGACCAGTAAATCGCTTGGAACAACGAATTAGTGAGGCAGAGAAGTTGGGCTATGATAAGATTATTGTATCTAAGTACAACAAGGATGTTAATTCCAAAAAACACAAAATCGAAATCGTATTATGCTCAAAAATAGAAGATGTTGTCCGAAATGTTTTTTCTTAATATAAACCTTGTTTAATAAGCAATAATAATGGCAAAATTAGCATTGGTTCCAACTCCTATCGGAAATTTAGAAGATATTACACTTCGTGCTATTCGATATTTAAAGGAGGCAGATATTATTTTTGCTGAAGATACAAGAGTTACTCAAAAATTACTAAAACACTTAGGTATTCAACAAAAAGTAATTTCATTTCATGCGCACAATGAACATCGATTTTTGGAAAAAAGCGTGCAAATTGTTGAAGAATCTGAGCTCGCGGTTTTAGTTTCAGATGCTGGAACTCCAGCGATTTCTGACCCTGGATTTTTATTAGTTAGGGCCTGTCTTCAAAAAAATATTTCAATTGAATGCTTGCCAGGTCCGAGTGCTTTAATTCCAGCAATTGTTGGGAGCGGTTTTCCCTGCGATAAATTTATTTTTGAAGGATTTCTCCCACATAAAAAAGGCCGTCAAACGAGATTAAAAGAATTGAGCACGGAAGAAAGAACAATTATTTTTTATGAATCTCCACATAGATTATTAAAAACATTGGAACAAATGCTTCCTTTTTTTTCTGAATCAAGACAAATTTGTGTAGTTCGGGAATTATCAAAAATGTTTGAAACATATCATAGAGGAACTTTGTCGGAACAAATTGCATATTTCAAGGAAACAGCCCCAAGAGGCGAAATTGTGCTTTTAGTGCATGGAGTAGAGTAAAAAAGACCAAAAAAAATTTAATCATCAATTTTATTTTTGAGTGTTCGCAATCGTACCAGTAAATTATTTTAATGTTGAAAATCAAGAATTTAATCAAAGTGAGGGCTATTTGGTGAATAGTAACGAAACTAATTTCGGCCTTGAATTTCTTGGTTTTAGCTACTGA
>RFPM01000069.1 GCA_009926125.1 Flavobacteriales bacterium
CACTTTTCCTGTCAAATCAACTAATTTAATCGTAACATTCTCTTTGATCAAGTTACTTAATTGAACCATAAGCACGTCATTTGTTGGATTCGGAAAAACCTTAAGCTCAACAGCCGTGTTTTCAGAGAGTTCACTTGTTGAAGTATAAGTGGTAACCGTTTCTGTAATTGAAGTAACTTTAGCTCCTGTTTTTGTTCCGTAAAACGTTGGTCCAACGACATAAGGGTAAGCAGAGTTCCAATTTGCATCTACTGTTGCGAAATAGCAATAAATACCGTTTGGATATTCTGGAGTTTTACAAAAACGGCCATTGTGTTCATCTAAATAATCTTGACCTGCCTGAGAGATGTACTCATAATCTTCCCTAAAATAACCCAAAGGATAAGTAGTAGAAACTGCAGGTCCTGCTGTTACTGTTGCACCAGTAGAATAGGTAGTTCGCGTACTAATATTCCGCAATTGATAACTGGATTTAATTCTGGTAATACCTCCTGTTCCGTCTGTGTTTGCATATCCGTAGGCACCATAAATCGGAAAGCCATCATACGAATAACCAATAAGTGGAGAATGTTGTGTTGCATCAATTGCATATAATCCGTCTGCTGCGTAAATGTCGCAAATGTTTGAAATTACCGTGAGATCTAAATTAAAAGCACTAGGATTTTGGTGGTGATGGTAATTTCCCATAGCAGGATGACCTGTATTTTGAACTGGATTTAAGGAAATCTTAAAAATTGCATTTTGACTTGTAGCCAATGAGGGATTACCATCTAAAAATGGTCCTGTAATGTAAGACGGAATTCCTTTTGTTGAAACATAAACCCAAGAAGCAGAATATTGAACCGTTTGAACATTTGCAGAAACAGCATCAACAATAGGCGTAGGATTTCCATTTACATAATGCCTACCGGTAAGACCTGTTGTGTTAATTAACCAATTCGTTATTGCAGGATTTGTTTGTCCAAATAGTGATATGGTGAACATTAGAAACGAAGGAAGAATTATTTTTTTCATTTGTGTAAATTTTGTTTCTTAATTAGTAGCTCTTTTTTGATTCATCTTGCGGTCAAAATTATTTAATTATTGAATACTTAAATCGCTCATCAAAAAGAAAGGTTTTATCTGTTAATGTTTTTAAAAAAGCCAATAGGTCTTTTTGTTCGTTTTCAGAGAGTTTAACTGGATTTTTTCTTAATTCTTTACTTAGTAATGGATTTGAATAATCTAAAAGGGTGTAATGTTTAATCACATCCTTCAGCTTTGAAATTCGTCCATCGTGCATGTATGGAAAACTATATTCAATGTTGCGAAGCGTTGGCACCATAAAAAGTAATGAATCACGTTTGTTACCAGTTATTGTCATTCTTCCAAAATCAAGTAGTTCAGTGTCAATCGGGAGACCATTGGATTTATAATCATCGCTTGCAAAAAATGGTGGTTTATGGCACGAACTACAGAAATTATTAAAGAGACTAAGTCCTTTTTTCTCTTGGTCTGTAAATTCTAACCCATCTTCTCCACGTTTTACCTTATCGTATTTAGAATTCTCCGAAATCAGAGCTACAGTAAATTGTGCAAGAGCTTTTACCAAATGAAAAGGTCGAATATCGTCCGTGCCAAAAGTACGTTTAAATGCTGCCGAATAAATTGGAGAGCGATCTAAGCGGTGCATTAAGGAATCAAGTGCCATATCCATCTCATCGACATGCGTGATGGGATTAATAGCTTGCGCATTTAAATTCAAGACGCCACCATCCCAATGAAACAATTTTCTCCACGCTAAATTAGCAAGACCTGGAGCATTTCTTTTTCCAATGCGTCCCTCAATTCCATGACTTATTTTGTGATCAACATGTGCAAAAGCAGTAAATTGCAAGTGACAAGAAGCACAAGAAATTGATGAGTCAAGCGAAAGAATCGGATCATAAAACAAGGCCCTTCCCAATTCAAATTTTTCGTAGTCTAGTGGATTACCTTTGAAATTATAAGTTGGCTTCGGCCATTCTTTAGGTTGATAAAATGGATGAGGGATCACTTTTTTAAGTGTAAAAGCAAGAATAGAAAAACCAAAAAAACAAATAAACAAGAAGCTTGAACTATTCATAACTCACTTAAAACAGGTAGAAAGACCCTGCGAAATTAAGAAAGCATCTTTACACGGCAACATAATATGATGGTTTTTAGTAAGGTTTATGTTTTCGGAAAACAATTTTTCCAAGTCAAAATAAATGTATTGGTCATTTAAATCAACCTGAATAGTTTGTGCAGTAGCAAAAGGAAAACGATAACCTCCAAGGTGAAATTCAAACTCGTGAGAGTTCGTAGGAACAGCGCTGCTTTCCCCCATAATTTTCAAGTTAATATATCCAGTATTCCAAGCCCAATACATTCCCAGAAGAGGGTCATAAGCATTTTCTAATTCACCAGAAACATTTTTTGAGCTGTCTAAACCAAGCGTAAAAGCGACAGATTCATAGTTTGATAAATTTAAATCATTAAAAAAACTATGCGTTGAGGAATCAGATAAATCATAAAAAATTAGGGTGTCAATTGATGTAATTCTTCCACTTATTTTATCCTTAAAGCGAAAATCGGAGAAATATATTTTTAGTGTAGAAAAGCTTATGGAATCTTTATTCTGGGTTAAATAAACATGCTGTAGCTCAAGGGGTTTCTTGTTCCAAGTCGGAATGATACTAAGTTGTCCGTAACAATTTAAGGAATAAACAAATGACAAGAAAAAAAGGTAGAAGGAAACTTTCATTTTTTATTTCGCGGTCCTTCTTCCAAAACCCTGGTAAAAAAATTATTTAATTTCTCTCTTTCTTTTACGGAGCATTTACTTTTAATATCCTTAAAGAAAAGATAGGTCATTTTATCCAGTTCATATTGATTGTCGCTAATAAGATGTAGAATACTATCTGCCTGACTTTCAGAGGTTTCATTTTCAAAAGAAAAGAGAAGTTTTGCACGAAGTTTTTTTGATTTATCAATTAATTTTTTCTTTTCCTTAAAATGAATTATTTCCATACGATTTATTTCATTTGCTCGTGTGTCATCAATAGTTAGAATCTTTACAATTCTTGGTCGTTGGTGTGTCCTATGTTGAAGAAACATAAACGAAATTAAACCAATATTAATGATTACTAAAAACCAAATTATTACCTTGTATCTTTTCATTTTATTTATTTTTTTAAGTCCATTCTTCGAAATATTCTGTGTTTTCTATGTTAATTTTCTTCGTTTGATTTGAGTACAAAACAGCAAATACATTAATTAAAATTAGCAATACAATGGCAGCTGCAGCATAATAAAAATGAAAAATTGGAGTGCTTGATTGAATAGGAATTAGCGCTAATTTATTTGCTAATTCATCTGATACTTCAATTCTTGAAGAAAATTTAAAATCTTCTAATTCTTTCATGTTATTGAATAATAAATTTATGTTTTTGGCTTATTTCATCTCCGATTTTTAAATAATAAACTCCAGCTTTCAAAGGAGTAGTATCAATTGAATTAGCTCCATTATTAAGCAATCCATTTCCTACCTCTTGCCCAAAATAATTGTAAATAACATAACAAGCAGTTTCTTGTTTTGTACTCAACTGGAAATTAATTCGATTTTTAGTTGGATTAGGATAAAGTACAATTGGCTCGTTGGAATTTAATTGTTCCGTTACGCTAAAAAGTGCCATTAAGGGAAAGCGAAAAACACCTTGTGTATTTGTTGCTGCGATTAGATAATTATCATTAAGCGCGAGATCAAAAATAGTTGTATCTGTCAATCCCGAATTAATTTGTGTCCAAGAATCGCCATTATCTGTAGAGTAAAAAACCCCTCTTCCAAATGAACCAGCAACAATTAATTGTTCGTTGCTTGCAAAACCCCGATAAGAACTGGTTGGTAGCCCACCTGAGAGTAAGGCCCAATTAGTGCCAAAATCTGTTGATCGATATACTCCTGTGCCAATCGGACCAGCTGCAAATACTGTATTTCCCTTGCATTCCATCGCTCTAAAACCAGATGAGCTTCCTAAACCGTTATTGATTGATACCCAGTTTGCCCCCCAATCAGTGCTTTTATAAATCCCTGAATTTAATGTTCCTATGTATAAAGTATCTTGCATTGCGGCAATAGAACGCACATCAGTTCCTGATAAACCCGCAGCACTCCAATTATCACCATTGTCTTCAGACTTATATACTCCTCCAACACCAACAAGAAATAATTTTGTGCCTACATTTATTATTCCATGGTTTAATAAGTTGGATATACCAGAACTTGTTGATATCCATGTTGCTCCGTTATCTGAACTTCTGAATACTCCTTGACTTGTACAAGTATAAACGTAGTTACTATTTTTTGCAAAGCCTCGTGTAGGTCCTACAGCATCGTTACCATTATTTGATAAAATATAATTTGCTCCGTTATCTGTTGAAAGGTAAGCGCCTGTTGACCCACCTGCAAAATTATACATTCCATTTGTTATCAATGACTGTATATTTAAACCAGCTGTCCCTGCAGCTTGTTGCCATTGACTGAAACTAGTAAATGAAGAAAATAGGGCAGAAGCCAAAAGAAAAATAATGATGTATGGTTTTTTCATAATCATGGTTTTAGTTAACACTATTTAAATTAATTATTTTTTTCAAATTCACTCTTGCTCTAAAAAGCAATGATTCTACTGCTGAAATCGATAAATTCATTGCTTCAGCAATTTCCAAATAACTAAATTCATCCATTGCAAACATTGTAAATGCAATGCGTTGGTTTTCAGGAATACGCTGTAATATAATTCTCATTTTTGTTTCTTCTTCATGTTGAATAATTCCTTCATCTGTATTTTGAGCACTAAGGTAAAAGTCAACTTTCTCAAGTTGAACGTGTATTCCTTTTCGCTTTTGTCGCAGCTCTCTCCGTATTTTTTCTTTGCATTTATTTACCGTTATACTGTAGATCCATGTGGAAATTTTACTCTCTCCTTTAAA
>RFPM01000070.1 GCA_009926125.1 Flavobacteriales bacterium
TTAAGAGGCACGCTGTAAGTCAAGCCGCGCTCAATACACTCTGCAATAGAATATCTTGGTGGATCAATAAAGTAATCCAAAAATTCTAATACGAATTGATTTCTGGTGTCTGTTATCGGAAAATTCTCCGCGAACACTTTAAAGAGGCCCTCGCTATCTCTATTTTCAGGAGTAGTTTCTAATTGAAAGAACTCTTTGAAGGATTTTAACTGAATTTCCAAAAAATCTGGATATTCAAACTGGTTTTTGCTTGACGCAAAGTTAATTCTGGTTGAATTATTTGATGTTGCCAATGCTTTTATTTTTTAGTAATTGGAAATTATTAACTCAGGTAATTGCTTAAAAACAGAAGTAGGCAGACACTAAATGTGCTGCCTATCCTGTAAATATTTAAAGATTATTTAATCTCAACTTCAGCTCCAGCTTCTTCTAAAGACTTTCTCAAGCCTTCAGCCTCATCTTTGGAAACTCCTTCTTTCAATGTAGATGGAGCAGCATCAACTAGATCTTTAGATTCTTTTAATCCATTACCAGTAAGTTCTTTTACAAGTTTAACAACTTGTAATTTGTTAGGTCCACCAGCCTTAAGGATAACATCGAATTCAGTTTTCTCAGCAGCAGCTTCTTCACCACCACCAGCAGCAGCGCCGCCAGCCATCATAACTGGAGCCGCAGCAGCAGGTTCGATACCATATTCATCTTTAAGAATTGTTGCCAACTCACTTACTTCTTTAACTGTAAGGTTTACTAATGTTTCTGCAATTTTGTTTAAATCAGCCATTTTATTTTATTTTTTTTAAAAAAGGTTTAATAAATAATAATTATGCCCGTTGTTCGAGCGTTTTAAGAATGCCAGCGATTTTGCCACCAGCACTTTGAAGTCCAGATAATACATTCTTAGCAGGACTCTGCAATAATCCAATGATTTCTCCAACCAATTCTTCTTTGCTTTTCAAAGATTCAAGAATTAGTAATTGATGATCACCGATAAAAATTGCTTCGTCAATATATGCTCCTTTTAAAATTGGTTTCGCGTTTTTCTTACGAAAATCTTGAATCAATTTTGCGGGAACATTTGCAACATCACTTAACATAATAGAAGTTGCTCCTTTTAAAGTGTCGTAAAGACCCTCAAAATTCTTTCCTTCTACACGTTCCATTGCTTTTTGTAACAGTGCATTTTTTACAACACGAATTTTAATATTTGCTTGAAAGCATCTTCTTCGTAATGTATTCACTGTTTCAACTGTAAGTTCTGCAGTATCTGTTAAATAGATAATATTATTTGCTGTTAATTCAGCAGTTAAATCATCTATATACTTTGCTTTTTCTATTCTATTCATTTTTTTAAATGTTAAGCATTAACAGACTTGGCGTCAATTTGAATACCAGGACTCATTGTTGAACTTATATAAATTGATTTGATGTATGTTCCTTTTGCAGCAGATGGTTTCAATTTAAGAAGAGACAAAATTAATTCATTTGCGTTATCACAAATTTTATCACCATCAAAACTTACTTTACCAACTGAAGAGTGAATGATACCGTATTTATCAACTTTAAAATCGATCTTTCCAGCTTTCACTTCTTGCACTGCTTTTCCAACATCCATTGTTACAGTACCTGTTTTTGGATTTGGCATTAATCCACGAGGACCTAAAACACGACCAAGTGCACCAACCTTACCCATAACTGAAGGCATTGTAATAATAACATCAATATCTGTCCAACCACCTTTGATTTTTTCAATGAAATCATCAAGTCCAACAAAATCAGCACCCGCTTCCTTCGCTTCATTTTCCTTGTCGGGAGTACAAAGTACAAGTACTTTAATATCCTTTCCAGTTCCATGGGGCAAAGCTACTGTGCCTCTAACCATTTGATTTGCTTTACGAGGATCAACTCCTAGTCGTACACAAATATCTACGGAAGCGTCAAATTTAGTAGTGGAGATTCCCTTTACCAAATCACAGGCTTCTGTCAGAGTGTAGATTTTAGTCAAGTCATACTTGGCTAGAATCTCTTTTCTTTTTTTCGAAATTCTCTTCATAACACTATTTTTTGGATTTTGGTGCCTCACCACCTTTAATTGTAACGCCCATACTTCGAGCAGTACCTGCTACCATCCGCATTGCTGAATCAACAGTAAAACAATTTAAATCAGGCATTTTGTCTTCAGCAATTGCACGAACTTGCGTCCATGAAACAGATCCAACTTTAACGCGATTAGGTTCAGAAGAACCTTTTTTGATTTTAGAATGTTCAATAATTTGAACTGCTGCGGGTGGGGTTTTTAAAACAAAATCAAAAGATTTATCACCGTAAACAGTGATAACTACCGGTACAACTTTCCCCATTTTATCTTGTGTTCTAGCATTAAACTGCTTACAGAACTCCATGATGTTTACACCTTTTGCACCTAATGCAGGTCCAATTGGTGGTGCTGGGTTGGCTGTGCCTCCTTTGATCTGTAATTTGATCAACGCTGCTACTTCTTTAGCCATATATATTCAATTTATGTAGTCAAACGTGCGCTATAATTGATGGGAAGCTTTAATCATCAGCACACTTCTACGGTTAATACATTTTAAGAATCTTTTTCAACCTGCATATAGCTAAGCTCCAAAAGATTTTTTCTGCCAAAAATTTTGACCATCACTTTTAATTTTTTCTTGTCCTCGTTGATTTCATCAACAACGCCTGTGAAATTATTAAAAGGACCATCAATTACCTTAACAGGCTCGCCAACAATAAAAGGAACTTTCATTTCTTCTTCATGTTCGGCTAATTCATCTACTTTACCAATAATTCTATTTACTTCGGACATTCTCATTGGTACTGGTTCACCACCTTTTACAGTGCCTAAAAAACCAATTACATTTGGAATTCCTTTTATTACGTGTTTTACTTCTCCAACTAGTGCCGCTTCAATAATTACATAACCAGGCAAAAACACTTTTTCTTTCAATGCTTTTTTACCATTTTGAATTTTAAAAACCTTTTCCATAGGTATTAAAATTTGGTTCACATAATCTCCCAACTTCATACGAGAAATTTCTAATTCAAGATATTCTTTTACTTTCTTTTCTTTACCGCTAACAGCACGAATAACGTACCATTTTTTAACTATTTCTCCCATGTCTTTATCCTTAGAAAATTCCGTAAATAAATCCGATTAATCCTTTCCACATTGCATCTTCTTCACCAGAAATACCGAAAAGAAAATCCATCGCAAAAATTGTTAATGAGATTAAAATAGATGCTACAACTACTAGAATTGTATTATTCTGTAATTCTTGCCAAGTGGGCCACGTTACATTGTGAACCATTTCGTGGTAAGTCTCTTGAAAATATGATTTTATTTTAAACACGTATTTTATTTTATTTCAGCACGGGCGGTAGGATTCGAACCCACGACCAATGGTTTTGGAAACCACCACTCTACCAGCTGAGCTACACCCGTTTAAAAAGGGGAATTTTTCAATTCCCCTAACTTTAAACTATGTTATTATTTATTTTACTATTTCTGTAACCTGACCAGCACCAACAGTTCTTCCACCCTCACGGATTGCAAAACGAAGTCCTTTATCCATTGCTACAGGAACTATTAATCTTACATTAATTGAAACGTTATCACCTGGCATAACCATTTCACGACCTTCTCCTAACAAAATCTCTCCTGTTACGTCTGTAGTTCGGAAATAGAATTGCGGACGGTATTTATTTTGAAATGGAGTGTGACGTCCACCTTCTTCTTTTTTCAAAACATAAATTTCTGCTTTAAACTCAACATGAGGTGTTGTTGAACCTGGCTTACAAATAACCATTCCTCTTTTGATTTGAGCTTTTTCAATTCCACGTAATAACAAACCAACGTTGTCGCCAGCTTCACCTCTATCAAGGATTTTACGGAACATCTCAACACCTGTTACAGTTGACGTTAATTTTTCGTCACCCATTCCAAGAATATCAACACCTTCTCCAGAGTTTATGATTCCTGTCTCAATACGACCTGTTGCAACTGTACCACGACCTGTAATCGTAAATACATCTTCTACTGGCATCAAAAACGGTTTGTCAATTTCACGTGGAGGTAATTCGATATAAGTATCAACAGCATCCATTAAATCTTCGACTGCTTTTACCCACTTAGCTTCACCATTCAAAGCACCCAATGCAGATCCTTGAATAACTGGAGCATTGTCTCCATCATATTTATAGAATGAAAGTAATTCACGAATTTCCATTTCAACAAGCTCTAACAACTCTTCGTCATCAACCATGTCAACTTTGTTCATAAAAACAACTAAACGAGGAACACCTACTTGTCTTCCAAGAAGAATGTGCTCTCGTGTTTGAGGCATTGGACCATCTGTTGCAGCTACAACTAATATTGCACCGTCCATTTGAGCAGCACCTGTTACCATGTTCTTTACGTAATCCGCGTGACCTGGACAGTCAACGTGAGCGTAGTGACGCGCAACAGTTTGATACTCGATGTGAGATGTGTTAATTGTAATTCCTCGCTCTTTCTCTTCAGGAGCATTATCAATAGATGAGAAGTCACGAACTTGCGCCAATCCTTTAGAAGCTAATACGCTAGAGATTGCAGCAGTCAATGTAGTTTTTCCGTGGTCAACGTGTCCAATGGTACCAATGTTAACGTGTGGTTTGGAACGATCAAAATTTTCCTTAGCCATTTTTTGTTTTTTTTGTTACTTAGTTAATACTTATTCTATATAAAAAATCCGTCTTACGGATAAATTTCTTCTTCTTGAGCCAATGACGAGAATTGAACTCGTGACCTCTTCCTTACCAAGGAAGCGCTCTACCCCTGAGCTACACCGGCGCTCAATGGAATATGAGCGGGAGACGAGACTCGAACTCGCGACGTTCAGCTTGGAAGGCTGAAGCTCTACCAACTGAGCTACTC
>RFPM01000008.1 GCA_009926125.1 Flavobacteriales bacterium
TTAGACTACGGAACTATTGTTGAATCAATCAAAAAAACAAACCGCTGTGTGGTATTGGAAGAATCTTGGCCCTTGGCATCTATTTCATCCGAAATTGCTTATCATGTTCAACGGTATGCTTTTGATTATTTAGATGCACCAGTAATGCGTGTAACTCAATCTGACACGCCTTTTGCGTTTTCTCCAAGCTTAATTGATGAAGCACTTCCAAACGTAAAACGTCTTATTGAGGCCATCAAGAAAACACTCTAAAAAACTTGAATTATTTTATCCTACAAGCTCCTTTTGGAGCTTTTTTTATTTTGGAAACTATCTGAAAAACAATTACTAAGACTTTTTTCAACAAAAAACTCGTTTTTTTTTCAATTCATAGTTGCGTAGTAAATTAAAAAAGGTATCTTTGCACCCCTCAAAGTACGTTTGAGGATTAATTATTTATTTAAATTAAGAGTATTTTATGCCAACTATTCAACAATTAGTTCGCAAAGGAAGAACTGCGGTAGTGAAGAAAAGTAAATCTGCTGCGCTTGATTCATGTCCACAACGTAAAGGTGTTTGTGTTCGTGTATACACGACTACACCAAAAAAGCCAAACTCGGCAATGCGTAAAGTGGCGCGTGTTCGTTTAACGAACGGGAAAGAAGTCAACGCATACATTGGTGGTGAAGGCCACAATCTTCAAGAACACTCCCTAGTACTTGTTCGCGGAGGAAGAGTAAAAGATCTTCCAGGAGTACGTTATCACATTGTTCGCGGTGCTGAAGATACAGCAGGTGTACAAGGAAGAAGTCAAAGAAGATCAAAGTATGGAACGAAACGTCCCAAGCAGAAATAATTAATAAGCATTAGAAAATGAGAAGAAGAAAAGCCAAAAAAATTGCGATTCTGCCAGATCCGAAATTTAACGATGTGGTAGTAACAAAATTTGTAAATAACTTAATGCTATCAGGTAAAAAAAGTATAGCATTTAGAATATTCTATGATGCAATAGAATTAATCAATAAAAAAATTGAAGATCAAGAGGGTATTGATGTTTGGAAAAAAGCATTGGAAAATATTACGCCAATTGTCGAAGTAAAAAGTCGTCGTGTTGGTGGTGCAACATTTCAAATTCCTACACCTGTTCGTGATGAGAGAAAAGCTTCATTAGCTATGAAATGGTTAATTGGTTATTCACGAAAAAGAAACGAAAAAACAATGTCACAACGTTTAGCTTCTGAAATCATTGCTGCTTCAAAAGAAGAGGGAGCTGCATACAAAAAGAAAGAAGATACAACACGTATGGCTGAAGCAAATAAAGCGTTTTCACATTTTAGATTTTAAGTAATGGCAAGAGACCTTAAATATACACGTAACATTGGAATTGCTGCTCATATCGATGCAGGGAAAACGACTACTACAGAACGTATTTTGTTCTACGGTGGTGTTAGTCACAAAATTGGAGAAGTTCATGACGGTGCTGCAACTATGGATTGGATGGAGCAAGAGCAAGAAAGAGGAATTACAATTACTTCTGCTGCTACAACTTTAAATTGGAAATATAGAAATGAACTTTATCACGTTAACATTATTGACACTCCTGGACACGTTGACTTTACAGTTGAGGTAAACCGTTCTCTTCGTGTTCTTGATGGACTAGTATTCCTATTTTCTGCTGTTGATGGTGTAGAGCCTCAATCTGAAACAAATTGGAGACTAGCTAATAACTATAATGTTCCTCGTATTGGTTTTGTCAACAAAATGGATCGTCAAGGAGCAGACTTTTTAAAAGTATGTAAGCAAGTTAAAACAATGCTTGGAAGTCATGCACTTCCATTACAAATAAACATTGGTTCTGAAGATAATTTTCAAGGGGTTGTAGATCTTATTAACTTCAAAGGAATTACTTGGAATGAAGAAGATTTAGGAATGACATTTCAAGAAATTGAAATCCCAGCAGATGTTATTGAAGAGGCAAGACAATTAAGAAGTGAATTATTAGAAGCTGTTGCTGAATTTGATGAGTCTTTAATGGAGAAATTCTTTGAAGATGAAAATTCTTTAACAGAACGAGAAATTTTAAATGCTTTGAGAGCTGCTACAATATCTGGAAAAGTTGTTCCAATGATGTGTGGTTCTGCATTTAAGAACAAAGGAGTACAGGCAATGCTTGACATGGTAATGGAAATTCTTCCGTCTCCTATGGATATCGAAGGAATTGTTGGTATTAACCCAAAAAATGACCAAGAAGTATTAAGAAAACCATCATTTGATGAGCCTTTTGCTGGATTAGCATTCAAAATTGCAACCGATCCTTTTGTTGGTCGTCTTTGTTTTGTTCGTGCTTATTCAGGTAAATTAGCTGCAGGTTCTTATGTATTAAACACAAGATCTGGAGATAAAGAACGGATTTCTCGTATTTTTCAAATGCATGCTAATAAGCAAAACCAAATTAACGAACTTGGAGCTGGAGATATTGGTGCAGTAGTTGGATTTAAAGATATCAAAACTGGAGATACTTTGTGTGCAGAAAATGCACCTATTATTCTTGAATCAATGGTATTCCCTGAGCCAGTTATTGGATTAGCAATAGAGCCAAAAACTCAAGCAGATACAGATAGATTATCTATTGGATTATCTAAGCTTTCTGAAGAAGATCCTACATTCCGTGTAAATACAGATGAAGAGACAGGTCAAACTATCATTTCTGGAATGGGTGAACTTCATCTTGAAATTATTATTGACCGATTAAAAAGAGAATTTAGAGTTGAAGTTAATCAAGGTGATCCTCAAGTTGCTTACAGAGAAAATATATCAGGTAAAACTGATCACCGTGAAGTATTTAAAAAACAAACAGGTGGTCGAGGTAAATTTGCTGATATATTGGTTAAAATTTCCCCTCAAGATAATCCTGAAAAAATTGGATTGGAATTCATTAACAGCATAAAAGGAGGTAATATTCCTCGTGAATTTATTCCTTCTGTTGAAAAAGGATTTAAAGATTCCATGAAAAATGGTGTTTTAGCTGGATTCCCAGTTGAAGCAATGAAAGTAGAATTAATTGATGGTTCATTCCACGCAGTCGATTCAGATTCATTGTCCTTTGAATTATGTGCTAAAATGGCTTATAGAAATTCTATGAAGTTATGTAGCCCAGTTCTTTTGGAACCAATTATGAAACTTGAAGTTGTTACACCAGAAGAAAATATGGGTGATGTTGTTGGTGACTTAAACAGAAGACGCGGAATGATGCGTGGTATGGATGATAGAGCTGGCGCAAAAGTTTTAAAAGCAGACGTTCCTTTATCAGAAATGTTTGGTTATGTAACTCAATTACGAACGGTTACTTCAGGTAGAGCAAGCTATTCAATGGAATTTTCTCACTATGCAGATGCTCCTAAAAATATTGCTGAAGATGTAATTTCAAAAGCAAACGGTAAAGTTTCAGCATAATAAACTAAAAGAAAATGAGTCAAAAAATTAGAATAAAATTAAAATCATACGATCACAACCTTTTGGATAAATCGGCTGAGAAAATCGTAAAAACAGTAAAGTCTACTGGCGCAATTGTAAGCGGTCCAATTCCTCTTCCAACGCACAAAAGAATTTATACTGTATTGCGTTCTCCGCACGTAATGAAAAAAGCGCGAGAGCAATTTGAATTGTGTGCCTACAAAAGATTGCTAGACATTTATAGCAGTTCTTCTAAAACAGTAGATGCATTGATGAAATTAGAGCTTCCAAGTGGAGTGGATGTTGAAATTAAAGTGTAAATAAATTAATAACTAGAATATGCCAGGAATTATTGGTCGAAAAGTCGGAATGACTAGCATCTACAGTGCCGAGGGTAAATCATTACCATGCACAGTGATAGAAGCAGGTCCTTGTGTTGTAACTCAGGTTAAGACACAAGACAGAGATGGTTACGAGGCCGTTCAATTGGGATTTGGAGAAAAGAAAGAAAAGAATACTCCAAATGCAATGAAAGGTCACTTTAAAAATGCCAGTACAACACCTAAAGCAAAATTGGTGGAGTTCAAAGGTTTTGATAACGTAACGATTGGTGATAAAATTGATGTAGCTATCTTCGCTGAAGGTGACTTCGTAGATGTTGTAGGTACTACAAAAGGAAAAGGTTTTCAAGGTGTTGTGAGACGACACGGATTTGCTGGAGTTGGTCAAGCGACACACGGTCAGCACAATCGTCTTCGTGCTCCAGGATCTATTGGTGCTTGTTCTTACCCTGCACGTGTATTCAAAGGAATGCGAATGGGTGGACAAATGGGTAACAAAAATAGAATGGCCTCAAACCTACAAATATTAAAAGTAATTGCTGAAAAGAATATCCTTATCGTGAAAGGTTCAGTTCCAGGAGCAAATGGTTCAACTTTAACAATTAGAAGGTAATGAAAGCAAAAATATACGACGCAACAGGAACAGTTACAGCTAAATCTGTAACACTTTCAGACGAAATTTTTGGTATCGAACCAAATAACCATGCTATTTACTTAGATGTTAAACAACACTTAGCGAATAAACGTCAAGGGACACACAAGTCTAAAGAACGAGCAGAAATTGCTGGATCTACAAGAAAAATAAAAAAACAAAAAGGAACAGGTGGAGCTCGTGCTGGTAGTGTAAAATCAGGAACACGTGTTGGTGGTGGAAGAATTTTTGGGCCACGTCCTAGAAATTACCACTTCAAATTAAACATTAAGCTTAAAAGATTAGCTCGTAAGTCTGCATTTGCCTTTAAAGCAAAAAATGACGCTATTCTTGTTATGCAGGATATCAATTTTGCAGAAGCTAAAACAAAAGATTTCAAGACATTAATTACTTCATTGAAATTAGACGATCAAAAAGTACTTTTTATTCTTGATGAAAATACAGATAATGTTTACTTGGCATCACGAAACCTTAAGAAAGTAAAAGTCGTAACAGCAGACTCATTTAATACCTATGATTTGTTGAATGCCAAAAAAATTATTTTAGCTGAAGGTGCAGTTAAAAAAATAGAAATGATACTTAATTAATCATCATGCAGACAATTATAAGAAAACCTGTCATTACTGAGAAAGCTACCATGTGTAGTGAATCACTAAATCGCTTCACATTTGAAGTTGACAAAAAAGCAAATAAGTTAGAAATTAAGAAAGCCGTTGAGAAAATGTATGGTATCACAGTTGTTGATGTTCGCACAATGAATTATGGTGGTGGTGCTTCTTCTGCAAAATACACAAACAAAGGTGTTATTGAGCAAAAAAGTAAACAATGGAAAAAAGCGATAGTTTCTGTTGCAGATGGTCAAACTATAGATTTATTTAATAATTATTAAGAAAAGGCAATGAGTCTAAAGAAATTTAAACCAACAACTCCAGGGCAACGTCACAAAGTGGCATTGGAATTTAAGGGGATAACAGCATCGACTCCTGAAAAGAGTTTGGTGTCGAGCATGAAGAAATCCGGTGGTCGAAATAATGATGGTCGAATGACAATGCGATACATTGGTGGTGGCCACAAACAAAAATACCGTATCATCGATTTCAAACGCGATAAGTTTGATATTCCTGCTACTGTTAAAACAATTGAGTATGACCCAAATCGTACTGCTAATATTGCTTTATTATTTTATGCTGACGGAGAAAAAAGATACATCATTGCTCCAAATGGAATGAAAGTTGGAGATCAAATCTTATCAGGAAAAACTGCAACGCCAAATATTGGTAACGCAATGTATTTATCTGATATTCCTCTTGGTACTGTAATCCATAACATAGAATTGAAGCCTGGTAAAGGTGGTTCAATTGCAAGAGGAGCTGGAACGTATGCGCAACTCAATGCACGTGATGGTAAATATGCAATTGTAAAGATGCCTTCAGGTGAAACTAGAATGATTTTAGTTACATGTATCGCAACTATTGGATCGGTTTCAAATTCAGAGCACAATTTAGCTGTTTCTGGTAAAGCTGGTCGTTCAAGATGGTTAGGGCGCAGACCAAGAGTAAGAGGTGTTGTGATGAATCCTGTTGATCACCCAATGGGTGGTGGTGAAGGAAGAAATTCAGGAGGTCACCCAAGATCAAGAAATGGAATACCTGCAAAAGGATTTAAAACAAGATCTAAAAGCAAATATTCAGATAAGTTAATTATTGAAAGAAGAAAAAAATAGGATATGAGTCGTTCACTAAAAAAACCGCCTTTTGTTCATTATAAATTGATGAAAAGAGTTGATGATGCACAAGTTGCGAAGAGTAAAGCAGTAATTAAAACATGGTCGCGCGCATCTACTATTACGCCTGAGTTTGTAGGTTTAACATTTGCTGTACATAATGGAAATAAATTTATTCCTGTTTTTGCAACTGAAAATATGGTTGGTCACAAACTTGGTGAATTCTCTCCAACGAGAAACTTCCGAGGACATGGAGGAAACAAAAAAGATAAAAAACGATAGAAATTAGATACTCATGGGAGCAAGAAAAAGGCTAAGAGCTGAAAGTATTAAGGAAAATAAAAAATCAATTGCGTTTGCAAAGTTGAATAATTCAAATATTTCACCACGTAAAATGAGATTGGTTGCAGATTTAATTAGAGGAATGGAAGTGAATAAAGCTTTAAATATTCTTCATTTTAATGGAAAAATTGCTTCGGTTAGCTTAGGTAAGTTGTTACGTTCTGCAATCTCTAATTGGGAGCAGAAAAATGAAGGAGCAGATATAACTCAAGAAAATTTAGTTGTTCGATCTATCGAAGTTGGTGGTGGAGCAATGTTAAAGAGAATACAACCTGCACCTCAAGGTAGAGCGCACAGAATTAGAAAAAGATCAAACCATGTTACCATCGTAGTTGATGGAACTAAATAAGTAGTAAGAAATGGGACAAAAAACAAATCCAATAGGAAATAGATTAGGCTACATTCACGGATGGGAATCTAATTGGTATGGTGGAAATGATTACAAAGACAAAATTGTTGAGGATGATCAAATTCGTAAGTACTTAAATGCTCGTTTAACTAAAGCAAGTATTTCCAAAATAATTATTGAAAGAACTTTAAAACTAGTTACTGTTACTATCAATACAGCACGACCAGGAGTTATAATTGGTAAAGGTGGTCAAGAAGTTGATAAACTTAAAGAAGAATTAAAAAAATTAACGAAGAAAGAAATTCAAATTAATATTTTCGAAGTTAAACGTCCGGAACTTGATTCTCGCTTAGTAGCAGATGGCGTTGCAAGACAACTTGAAGCTCGTATTTCATTCCGAAGAGCAATTAAAATGGCAATTGCAAGTACAATGAGAATGGGAGCTGAAGGAATAAAAATAAAAATATCTGGTCGACTAAACGGCGCTGAAATGGCACGTTCAGAAATGTACAAGGATGGAAGAACTCCACTTCATACATTTAGAGCTGATATTGACTATGCTTTAGCAGAAGCACATACAACGTATGGCCGACTTGGTATCAAAGTTTGGATTTGTAGAGGTGAGGTTTACGGAAAAAGAGATTTGTCTCCAAACGTAGGAGTTTCAACTGCTGCAAACAATAACAATAGCAATTTTGCGAATGATCGAAAGCCTAATGCAGGTAAGAGAAGAGAGAGAAAATAAATTAAGAAAGATATAAATTAAGAGTAATGTTACAACCTAAAAGAACAAAATTTAGAAGAGTACAGAAAGGAAGGAGCCGTGGATTATCACACAGAGGTTCAACAATTTCTTTTGGTTCATTCGCTCTTAAGTGTTTGGAGCCTGGATGGATTACTTCACGACAAATTGAAGCATCACGTATCGCAGTTACAAGACACATGAAACGTGAAGGAAAAGTGTGGATTCGTATTTTTCCAGACAAACCAGTTACATCTAAGCCTGCTGAAGTACGAATGGGAAAAGGTAAAGGAGCTCCAAGTCATTGGGTTGCTGTTATCAAACCTGGACGTATAATGTTTGAAGCTGATGGAGTTTCTTACGAAGTTGCTAAGGAAGCATTGCGATTAGCAGCACAAAAATTACCAGTTAAATGCAAATTCGTTGTTCGCAATGATTATGTTTTACCAGTTTAAAAAAGAAAAATGAAACAAGTAGAGATTTTAAAGCTAACAAACGAAGATTTAAAAAGTCGCTTAAGTGATTTTCAAAATCAGTACGTAAACTTAAAATTAACGCATAAAATGGCTCCAATTGAGAATCCATTGAGAATAACAAGTATGCGTAAAGTTATAGCTAGACTAAATACAGAATTAACAAAACGTTCGAATCAAGCTTAATGCTTGAAAAAATAAGCCTAAATGGAAACACGTAATTTAAGAAAAGAAAAAGTTGGGGTCGTAATGAGTGACAAAATGGAAAAATCCATTGTTGTTTCTGTTGAGCGAAAAGTAAAACACCCGAAATATGGGAAATTCGTAAAGAAAACTACCAAGTTTATTGCTCATGATGAGAAAAATGATTGTAACATTGGTGACACTGTTAAAATCATGGAAACACGTCCCTTGAGTAAAACTAAGAATTGGAGATTAGTAGAAATTGTCGAAAGAGCTAAATAAAAAGGAGAAATGATACAAACAGAATCCAGACTTTCAGTCGCAGACAATTCAGGTGCCAAAGAGGTGTTGTGTATTCGCGTATTAGGCGGAACAAGGCGACGATATGCTTCAGTTGGTGACAAGATTGTGGTTACAGTAAAAAGTGCTATGCCGAATGGTGGAGTAAAGAAAGGTACAGTAGCAAAAGCTGTTGTTGTCCGCACTAGAAAAGAAGTTCGTAGAGCAGATGGTTCTTATATCCGTTTTGATGATAACGCATGTGTTATCCTTAATCAGACTGATGAAATGAGAGGAACGCGTATTTTTGGACCTGTAGCCAGAGAATTAAGAGAGAATAACTACATGAAAATTGTTTCATTAGCACCTGAGGTGTTATAATTAAATAGAGATGCAGAAAAAGTTACATGTTAAAATTGGTGATATTGTTCGAATAATGAGCGGTGAATCAAAAGGTCAAGAAGGAAAAATACTTTCTATTGACCGTAACAAAATGAGAGCAATTGTTTCAGGGGCAAATATGATCAAGCGCCATACGAAGCCAAGTGCAGCAAATCCACAAGGTGGAATTGAAGATAAAGAAGGTACAATTCATTTATCAAACCTTATGGTTTTAGTAAATGGAGTTGCTACCCGTACTGGCAGAAAAGAAAATGATAAAGGTAAATTAGTACGTTATGCAAAAAAATCAGGGGAGGTGATTAAATCATGAGTTACAAGCCAAGATTAAAAGAAAGATACAAGGGAGAAATTATTCAGGCCTTGAGAGATCAATTTGGATACAAATCTGTGATGCAAGTTCCAAGGTTACAGAAAATTGTTTTGAGCCAAGGTATTGGTGATGCAGTTGCTGATAAGAAAATTATTGAAAATGCAGCAGCTGATTTATCTCGTATTGCTGGTCAAAAAGCAATTACTACTTTATCCAAAAAAGATATTTCAAATTTCAAATTAAGAAAAGGAATGCCGATTGGGACAAAAGTAACTCTAAGAGGAGATAGAATGTATGATTTTCTAGATCGATTACTTGCAGTTGCTCTTCCAAGAACACGTGACTTCAGAGGAATCAATCCAAAAGGATTTGATGGTAGAGGTAACTTCAATTTAGGAGTTAAAGAGCACATTATCTTTCCTGAAATAGACATAGATAAAGTAAATCGAATATTAGGAATGGATATAAGCTTTGTAACTTCAGCTGAAAGTGATGAAGAAGCAAAAGCACTATTAGATGCATTCGGTTTTCCATTTATAAAAAAATAGATAAAAAATGGCTAAAGAATCAATGAAAGCGCGAGAGCGCAAAAGAGAAAGATTAGTAGAACGCTTTGCTAAGAAAAGAGAAGCGCTTACTAAAATACTTAAATCCACAGATAACTCTGAAGAAATTCAGACAGCTAAATGGGATGCAATGATGAGTTTACAGAAACTTCCTGCAAATTCTTCGAAAGTAAGAAAACATAACAGATGTGGACTTACAGGTCGACCTCGTGGATACATGAGACAATTTGGAATTTCGAGAGTAACGTTTAGAGAGATGGCACTTGCTGGAAAAATCCCAGGAGTGAAAAAAGGTAGTTGGTAATATTGAAACAGTAATAAAATGAACACAGATCCAATAGCAGATTTTTTAACCCGAATCAGAAATGCAAGCGCAGCTGGTTTGAAGATGGTAGAGATACCTGGTTCAAATATTAAAAGAGCAATGACTCAGATTTTATTTGATCAAGGATATATTCTTAACTATAAATTTGAAGAAGATAATAAACAAGGTACGATTAAAGTTGCACTGAAATACAACCAATCTACCCGAGTGCCTGCAATAACTAAATTGCAAAGAGCATCTCGCCCAGGTTTAAGAAAATACAGTGCCTCCGACGAAATGCCTCGTGTATTAAATGGACTTGGTATTGCAATTGTTTCAACTTCAAAAGGTGTTATTACAAATAAAGAGGCACGTAAACAAAATATTGGTGGCGAAGTACTTTGCTACATTTATTAAAATAAGAAAGAAATGTCAAGAATAGGTAAAGCTCCGATAACAATTCCAAATGGCGTAGAAGTTACGGTCAATGGGACATCTGTTACGGTAAAAGGAAAAAAAGGTGAACTGCATCAACAAATTGATGAATGTGTAACAATGACTATTGATGAAAACACAATAACTTTTGTTAGAAAAACAGATTCACCAAATGATCGTTCTAAACATGGACTATATAGATCGCTTGTTCAGAATATGATTACAGGTGTTTCTGAAGGTTTCAAGAAAGAAATGGAAGTAATTGGTGTTGGATATCGTGCAACAGCAGTTGGTCAACAATTAGAATTAGCACTTGGTTTTTCTCATGCTATTATTCTATCAGTTCCTTCTGATGTTAAAATAGAAACTGTAACTGAAAAAGGAAAGGCACCACTTGTAACACTTCAATCACATGATAAACAATTACTAGGTCAGGTGGCTGCGAAAATTCGCTCATTGAGAAAACCAGAACCATACAAAGGAAAAGGAATTCGATTCTTAGGTGAAGAAATTAGAAGAAAAGCTGGAAAATCAGCAAGTAAAAAATAATTATTAAGTAGATTATGGCACTAAATAAAGTATTAAGAAGAGCTAAAATAAAGCGAAGAATTCGAAAGAAAGTAACGGGTACTTCCTTAATTCCAAGATTGTCTGTTTACAGAAGCAATAAGCAAATTTATGCGCAATTGATTGATGATGCAACAGGTAAAACATTGGCTTCAGCAGGTTCTTTTAAGCAAAAAGAAGCGCAAAACGTAAATAAAATTACGCAAGCGACAATGATTGGTAAAGAAATTGCTGAAAAAGCGCAAGAAGTAGGCATCAAAACAATAGTTTTTGATCGTAACGGTTACTTATACCATGGAAGAGTAAAATCTTTGGCTGATTCAGCACGTGAAGGAGGACTTAAATTTTAAGAAAATGGCAGAACAAGCAATGAACAGAGTGAAAGCAGTAGACATTGAGTTAAAAGATAAACTCGTTTCTGTAAATAGGGTTACTAAAGTTACTAAAGGAGGAAGAACATTTAGTTTTTCAGCAATTATTGTTGTTGGAGACGAAAATGGAATTGTAGGGCACGGACTTGGTAAAGCAAAAGAAATAACTGAAGCAATCGCAAAAGGAATTGATGATGCTAAGAAAAATCTTATTAAGGTTCCAATACTTAGAGGTACAGTTCCTCATACTCAAAAAGGGAAATTTGGAGGTGCTCAAGTATTATTGAAGCCAGCGACTCCAGGTACTGGTGTTATTGCAGGTGGTGCAATGCGTGCAGTATTAGAAAGTGTTGGTGTCCATAATGTATTGGCAAAATCGCAAGGTTCTTCTAACCCTCACAATGTAGTTAAAGCAACAATTGATGCTCTTTCCAAAATGCGAGATGCTATTGCAGTTGCAAAACAAAGAGGTATTTCAATGGATAAAGTATTCAACGGTTAAAATAAATAGAATGGAAACCATAAAAATAAAACAAGTACGTAGCGCTATAAAAAGACCGGCTGATCAGAAAGCAACAATAAAGGCTTTAGGTTTCAGACGCTTAAATCATATCGTTCAAAAAGAGGTTACTCCTCAAATACTTGGAATGATTAATAAGGTGAAGCACCTAATAATAGTAGTAGACTAAAAATTCAAATAAGAATAAAATGGATTTACATAATCTTACACCTGCACAAGGTTCAGTAAAAAAAGAAAAAAGAATTGCTAGAGGACAAGGATCTGGCCACGGTGGTACTTCAACAAGAGGTCACAAAGGAGCTAAGTCGCGTTCTGGATATTCAACTAAAATCGGTTTTGAAGGTGGACAAATGCCATTACAACGCCGTGTTCCTAAATTTGGCTTCAAAAATATCAATAGAGTTGAATACAAAGCTATTAATCTTGATATTATAGAATATTTAGCTACAACTAAAGGAATAACAGAAATTACAATTGAAACTTTTCGTTCTAATGGCTTATTATCAAACAATCAACTTGTTAAGGTATTAGGAAGAGGGACACTAAATTCTAAAGTAACAATTAGCGCACATGGGTTTTCTGCAGCTGCAATAACTGCAATCGAAGCTCAAGGTGGTATATGTTCAAAAATCTAACTACCTTTGCACCCCACTAAATGAAAAGACTAATACAAAACATACGGAATATTTGGAAAGTAGAAGAATTAAGAAAAAGAATTCTTCTTACTTTAGGATTGATTCTTGCTTACAGAATTGGTTCTTTCATTATTATTCCAGGTGTTAATTATGCTGCTTTAACTACAAAAGCAAGCGATCAGAATGCACTCGAAACTTTATTGTCATTGTTTTCTGGTGGTGGATTTACAAATGCATCAATTATGGCGCTTGGAATCATGCCTTACATTAGTGCATCGATTATCATGCAACTTCTTTCAATGGCTGTTCCAGCAGTTCAAAAAATGCAAAATGAAGGAGAATCAGGAAGGAAGCAGATTAATAATTATACAAGGATATTAACGATAATTATTTGTGCCTTACAAGCCCCTAGCTATTTATCGCTTTATGTTGCACAAAAAGGAGCAATGCCAGTGGATGCATCAACTTTTTGGTGGACACAGACAATTTTGATACTAGTTGCCGGATCGATGTTTGCAGTTTGGTTAGGTGAGCGGATTACAGAAAAAGGTATTGGAAATGGTATTTCATTGCTAATTACAGTTGGAATCTTGTCACGCCTTCCTGGAGCATTTTTTGCGGAATTTGGTAAATCAATGGAAGCAGGTAATTTGATAAAATTAGTAATTGAAGTTGTAGCATTTATGCTAGTTGTTTTAGTTACCATACTAATTGTTCAAGGAGTTAGAAGAATTCCTTTAAACACAGCAAAAAGAATTGTTGGAAACAAAAGTGTAGACGACAAAAGCGCTAGAAGTTATTTGCCAATTAAAGTTAATGCAAGTGGTGTGATGCCAATAATCTTTGCACAGGCTATAATGACTATTCCTGTAATGATTTTTGCTAGTTCTTCTGATCAGAGTGGTTTCTTGCAAAGAACCTTAGGCGATGTATACGGATTGAGCTACAATATATTATTGTGTGTATTAATTATAGTATTCACCTATTTTTATACAGCCATTATGATTAATCCAAGTAAAATTGCGGATGACTTGAAAAAAAGTGGTGGATTTATTCCTGGAGTTCGCCCCGGAGAAGAAACTGCTGAACATGTAGATACTGTCGTTTCAAGAATTACGTTCCCAGGTTCATTATTTCTTGCACTAATTGCTGTACTACCTGCAATTGCAAAATTAGCTGGAATTAATGATGGGTTTGCAATGTTTTTTGGAGGCACTTCTATATTAATTATGGTTGGTGTTGTTCTAGATACACTGCAGCAAATAGAAACATACCAATTAAATCGTCACATGGACAGTTTAATGGAAGGAACACGAGTGAGAGGAAGAAGAGAACCAAACGAATTATCCGGATTTTAAAAATGGCTAAACAGGCATCAATAGAACAAGATGGGGTTATACTAGAAGCTTTGCCAAATGCAATGTTTCGAGTAGAACTAGAAAACGGACATGTTCTAACTGCTCACATATCAGGTAAAATGAGAATGTTTTACATAAAAATATTACCAGGAGATCGAGTTAAATTAGAACTTTCTCCTTATGATTTAACAAAAGGAAGAATATCTTTTAGATATAAATAGTTTAATAAGAAAGAAATGAAAGTAAGAGCATCAGTAAAAAAAAGATCAGTGGATTGCAAAATCGTTAAGCGTAAAGGAAGAGTTTACGTAATTAACAAAAAGAATCCAAAATTAAAACAACGTCAAGGTTAATTAAAAAAATATGGCACGTATCGCAGGTATAGATTTACCAAAAAATAAAAGAGGAGTAATAGGTTTAACCTACATATTTGGGATTGGAAGAAGTACTTCTAAAAAAATCCTTAATACAAATGGTATTGATGAAAGTATTAAAGTTCAAGAATGGAACGATGATCAATTATCAGCAATCAGAAACTCTGTTAATGAATTTAAAACTGAAGGTCAACTTCGCTCTGAAGTTCAATTAAATATTAAAAGATTAATGGATATTGGCTGTACAAGAGGAATTCGCCATAGATCTGGACTTCCATTAAGAGGTCAACGAACAAAAAATAACTCACGCACAAGAAAAGGTAGGAGAAAAACAGTTGCTAACAAGAAAAAAGCAACTAAATAATAAATAGTATTATGGCAAAAGCAAATCAAAAAAAGAAAAAAAACGTAAAGATTGATGCTGCTGGTGAAGCGCACATTCAAGCGAGTTTTAACAACATCATTATTTCACTTACAAATAATAGTGGTCAAGTTATTTCATGGTCTTCAGCTGGAAAAATGGGGTTTAAAGGTTCTAAAAAGAATACACCTTATGCAGCTCAAATAGCTGCTGAAGATGCAGCAAAAGAAGCACATGATTTTGGACTTAGAAGGGTAAAAGTTTATGTGAAAGGACCAGGAGCTGGAAGAGAATCTGCTATACGTTCATTGAATAATACGGGAATTGAAGTAACAGAAATAATAGATGTTACACCGCTTCCACACAACGGATGTCGCCCACCAAAAAGAAGAAGAGTTTAACAATAAATAACCTAGGGACAAAATCATCGAAGGAATGCCTTAATTCATGATTCCCGACTAAAAACAAAAATATGGCAAGATATACAGGTCCAAAGACCAAAATTGCTCGAAGATTTCGAGATCCTATCTTTGGTGCTGACAAAGCACTTGATAGAAGAAACTATGGCCCAGGTCAACATGGTCCTTCCAAAAAAAGAGGAGGAAAACAATCAGAATATGCAATTCAATTGGGTGAAAAGCAAAAAGCTAAATATACTTATGGAATTTTAGAGCGTCAATTCTCTAATATGTTTGAAAAAGCTTCAGCCATGAAAGGTATTACTGGTGAAAACTTATTACAGTTGTGTGAAGCACGTGTAGACAATACCGTATTTCGTCTTGGAATAGCTCCAACTCGAAGTGGTGCAAGACAATTGGTTTCTCACCGTCACATTACTATAAATGGTGATGTAGTTAATATTCCTTCTTACACATTACGCCCTGGTGACGTAGTTGGAGTTAGGGAAAAATCAAAATCCTTGGAAGCAATTGCAAATTCTTTGAGTTCAAATACTAAGAAATATGATTGGTTGGATTGGGACAATTCTGCTATGGCAGGAAAATTATTGAATTTACCATCAAGGGAAATGATCCCTGAAAACATTAAGGAACAATTAATCGTCGAACTATACTCTAAATAAAAAAAACAAAATGGCAATATTGGATTTTCAAAAACCAGATAAGGTAATCATGATTAACTCCGATGAGTTCAACGGAGAATTTGAATTTCGTCCACTTGAACCTGGATACGGTATCACAGTTGGTAACTCTTTAAGAAGAATTTTACTTTCCTCCTTGGAGGGATTTGCAATTGCTTCGATAAAAATACAAGGTGTAGATCACGAGTTCTCAACATTGAAAGGTGTTGTAGAAGATGTAACTGAAATCGTATTAAATTTAAAACAAGTGCGTTTCAAAAGACAGATTGAAGGAACTGACTCAGAAACTGTATTTATAACTGTTGGTGGTCAAACTAAATTAACAGCTGGTGATATTGGAAAACATACAAGTGCATTTCAAGTTTTAAATCCAGATTTAGTGATTTGCAACATGGAATCTTCAGTTAAGATAGAAATTGAATTAACAATAGTTAAAGGTCGTGGATATGTTCCTGCAGAGGAGAATAAATCATCAAACGCTGCTTTTGGAACAATTTTTATCGATTCTATTTTTACACCAATTGTAAATGTTCAATATACAGTTGAAAACTTTCGAGTTGAGCAAAAAACTGATTACGAAAAATTAATTTTTAACATCAAGACTGACGGTTCTGTTCATCCTAAAGAAGCGCTAAAAGATGCAGCAAAGATTCTTATTCATCACTTTATGCTGTTCTCTGATGAGCGTATTACATTGGATAGCGAAATTAAAGCTGAAACTGAGGAATTTGACGAAACATCACTGCACATGCGTCAATTGCTTAAGACAAAATTAGTAGATATGGATTTATCTGTTAGGGCTTTAAATTGTTTGAAAGCTGCTGATGTAGAAACATTAGGAGATCTTGTTTCAATAGCAAAATCTGATTTACTGAAGTTTAGAAATTTTGGAAAGAAATCTTTAACAGAATTGGAAGACCTAGTTGACAACAAAAATTTGGTATTCGGAATGAATGTCGCAAAATATAAATTAGACAAAGATTAAGATTTAAATCATGAGACACGGTAATAAAGTAAACCACTTAGGAAGAAAAACAGGACATTTAAAAGCAATGCTTTCTAATATGGCTTGTTCTCTTTTGGAACATAAAAGAATCACCACAACATTGGCGAAAGCTAAATCACTTCGTGTTTTTGTCGAGCCAATCTTGACGAAATCAAAAAATGATACAACGCATTCAAGACGTTTGGTTTTTTCTCATCTGCAAAACAAGGAAGTTGTAACTGAATTATTCAGAGACATCGCTCTTAAAATTGCAACTCGAAATGGAGGATATACACGAATAATTCGTACAGGCTTTCGTTTAGGAGATAATGCTGAAATGTGTATAATCGAACTTGTTGACTACAACGATATCTATACAAACGAAAAAGCTAAGAAAACAACACGTCGATCTAGAAGAGGTGGTGGAGCAACAACTCCTTCTGTTTCTGGTGAAACAGATGTTGAAGATGTAGTTTCGGATGAAGTAATTGCTGAAGATACAGTTGTTCAAGACGCAATCGTTGAAGATGTAGTTTCTGAAGAAGTAGGTGTTGAAGAGACAGTTGTTGAAGAGACAGTTGTTGAAGAAGTAGTAGCTGAAGATACTGTTACTGAAGATGTAGTTTCTGAAGAAGTAGTTGTTGAAGAGACAGTTGTTGAAGAAGTAGTAGCTGAAGAAGCAGTTTCTGAAGAACCAGTTGATGAAGAAACAACCCCTGAAACACCAACTGAAGATTCAACTGAAGAAGAAAAGAAAGAGGAAAACTAACATATTTTATAAATTGTTAATAAAAAGGTGGTGTTATAACTGCCTTTTTTTGTTTCTAGTAATTTTAATTGAATCATAGTTCCTAATTTTGACGAAAATTCTAAATGGAAAAAAATCATCCTGCGGTTCTACTTTTAGAAGATGGAACTTTTTTTGAAGGTCTAGCAATTGGAAAAATTGGTACAACTGGCGGAGAAATTGCTTTTAATACAGGAATGACCGGATACCAAGAAGTTTTTACAGATCCCTCCTACCTTGGACAAATTTTAATAATGACTACTTCACATATCGGAAACTATGGAGTTCATAAGGAAGAAATAGAATCTGAATCCATTAAAATTGCTGGACTTGTCACAAAAAAATTCTCTCAAGGCTTTTCGCGACCATCAGGTGAATCTTCGCTACAAGAACTTATGGAGAAAAGTCAAACTGTGGGGATATCAGATATCGATACTCGATCCTTGGTGAGACACATTAGAAATAAAGGTGCGATGAATGCAATTATTTCTTCAGAAGAAACGGACATCAAAAAACTTTCTTTAAAATTAAAAGAAATTCCATCTATGGCGGGCTTAGAATTGTCTTCGCGTGTATCAACTAAAAAAGCCTACGACTTCAGCTTGGATAATCCACTATACAAAGTAGCATTACTTGATCTTGGAGTTAAAAAAAATATCATTAGATGCTTGGCGGAGCGGGGTTGCCATGTTCGTGTTTTTCCTATGAATACCAGCATTAGTGAACTTGAAGCTTTTAAACCAGATGGCTATATGCTATCAAACGGACCTGGAGATCCTTCAGTTATGAATTCTTCCGTTGAATTGGTTAAACAAATCGTAGCAACTAAAAAACCAATCTTTGGAATTTGTCTAGGACATCAAATTCTTGGCTTAAGTCAAGGTTTAAAAACTGAAAAAATGTTTAACGGACATAGGGGAATTAACCATCCAATTAAAAATTTAAAAACGGGTAAAGGAGAAATAACTTCTCAAAATCATGGATTTGTAATATCAAAAGAAAGCATTGCAACTCAAACTAATGTAAAAGTAACTCACATGCACTTAAACGATGATACAATCGCCGGAATTGAACTAACTGATAAACCAGTTTTTTCTGTGCAATATCATCCTGAAGCATCAGCTGGACCTCATGACTCACGTTATTTATTCGATCAATTTATTGAGAATATCGCTTCTTCTAAAAACTAATTATGGCTCATATTAAAAGTATTTTTGCAAGACAGATTCTTGATTCAAGAGGTAATCCCACTATTGAAGTTGATGTGTTAACATCAAGTGGCATTAAAGGTCGGGCAGCAGTTCCTTCAGGTGCATCTACGGGTATTCATGAAGCAGTTGAACTAAGAGACAATGATTCTTCAATCTATTTAGGAAAAGGTGTCTTAAAAGCCGTAAAAAATGTGAATTCTATTTTAAATGAAGCATTACATGGCAAGGATATTTTTGATCAAGAAGGAATTGATAAAGCAATGATAAAGTTAGACGGAACTGACAATAAATCAAATCTTGGTGCAAATGCAATCTTAGGTGTATCACTTGCGCTTGCAAAAGCTGCTGCATTAGAATCAAATTTAAGTTTATTCAAATATATCGGAGGTCCTAGCGCTACTATTTTACCAGTTCCAATGATGAATATCCTAAATGGAGGTTCACATGCCGACAACCTCATCGATATCCAAGAATTCATGGTAATGCCAATCGGAGCTAAATCATTTTCTGAAGGTTTACGATGGGGAACAGAAGTTTTTCATCATTTAAAAGCTGTCCTTAAATCAAATGGAATGTCGACTAATGTTGGCGATGAAGGTGGTTTTGCGCCTAATTTAGGTTCTAATGAAGAGGCAATTCAAGTTGTTATGCAAGCTGTAGAAAAAGCAGGTTTTAGACTTGGAATTGATATGTCAATTGCTCTTGATGCTGCTGCTTCAGAATTTTACAATTCAAAAACAGGCTTGTACCATTTTGAATCAACAGGAGAAAATCGAAACTCTGCAGAAATGGTGGCTTATTGGGAAGAATGGTGTAAAAAATACCCTATTATTTCTGTTGAAGATGGTTTAGCGGAAGATGATTGGGATGGATGGAAATTAGCAACTGAAAAGCTTGGTAAGTCTGTACAGTTAGTTGGAGATGATTTATTTGTAACAAATACTACTCGATTACAAAGAGGAATTAACGAAGAAATTGCAAATTCTATCTTAATCAAAGTAAATCAAATTGGAACGCTCACAGAAACAAAAGAAGCTGTCAATCTGGCAAAGAAAAATAATTATTCTTCAGTAATGAGCCACAGAAGCGGTGAAACTGAAGACAATACAATTGCTGATCTCGCGGTTGCATTAAAAACTGGACAAATAAAAACAGGTTCTGCTTCTAGAAGCGATAGAATGTCAAAATACAATCAATTATTGCGAATCGAAGAGGAGCTTGGCGATAATGCTATTTATTTAGGAAAAGACTTTAAGTCGATTTCTTAAAATTATGGCTGGATTTAATCTTAGAGTTTATGGGCTGGTAATTAATGAGCAACAGGAGATTCTCCTTTCTGACGAAAGACGAAGTGGTATTTCTTTTACAAAATTCCCTGGAGGTGGTGTCAATGAAAATGAGGGAATACTAGACGCGCTTCACCGTGAATTTCGAGAAGAACTTGGTAGTGATATTTTGTCCTCCTCTTTTTTTTATTTCAATGACTTTTATCAAAACTCCGCATTTAGAAAGGAAGATTCATTAGTAGTATTTTACTATTTGGTTAAAATAAAGTCTGATTTTCAATTACCAAAGGGAGATGATCTTCCTTTAGGATCAAACGACCCAAATGATTTTGAGCGCTTTCGTTGGGTTCCTCTAAAAGGATTTGTGGAGGAACTATTAACTTTCCCATTGGATCGAGAGGCGATGAAAAAACTTATTGCTTTTCATCATCAGTAAACTATTTTTTACTTAATTTAAGCTACTTACTTCAATAAAAATTGAGCTGTTTATCTATTGCAAGGCCTTGTTTACATGTTTATTCATAACCATAAAAAATATGGGCGGAATGAAAGACAAGAGCATCATACCAGGATATCCTGTGGGCATAACCGGAGACTCTTCAGAGGTTTCCATTAATTGATATGGTCGATCTGCTTTAAAATGATGATCTGAATGCCGACTGAGTTCAAAAAGCACAACTCTTCCGATTACGTGGTTGGAATTCCATGAATGTTTCCTTTTAACAGTTTCATAGTTTCCATTTTCTCTTTTTTGGCGATATAATCCATAATGTTCAATGTAGTTTACTGTTTCCAATAAGAGTATTCCAATCATCGCTGCGAAAAGAAAGTAAATTAAAACGGCTAATCCGAAGTAGGCAAAAATTGACCCTAGAAATATTGAATGAAGAATAGAATATTGAAGCATTTTATTTTCGTAACTAAACAAGTGCTTTTTCATTATTTTCATCCGGGAAAATTCAATTTTCCACGCTTGGAAATAGCTGCCAATTTGTGAGCGAAACCAGAAAACATAAAGCCATTCGTTTCTTCGGGCAGTTGCAGGATCGCTCTTTGTTCCTACGTTCGTGTGGTGCCCTCTATTGTGATAGGGCAGAAAATGATTTTCTAAGGAACTTAACAAGAGCAATTCGCCAATAAAACGTTCAAAACGATTCGAGCGATGTCCGAGTTCGTGACCAATATTAATGCCTAAAACGCCACACATAAGTCCCATGGATGAAATTCGTCCGATCAAATCACTAGTTGTTTGCGCCTCTTGTATATGAAACAAAAAATATACTAAAAACCCAAATTGAATTGGTAACATAAGATAAAGCAGCACCGAATAAAAGGAATCTTTTTTAGCAAGTGCATTTTCTTGTTCAGATAAATTTTGACTGTCTACTCTCAAGATAAGTTCAAAAAAAGGAATGACTCCAAATAAATAAAGTGCAGGAAGAAAGGTAAGAATACCCGTACTTTGAAAACTAATCCAAACACAAAGGGGTAATGATAAAACACTGAGGTACTTTAGCTTTCTCAAATCAGAAAAGTTAATTATTTTTTAAATATAAACTGATTTAATTTCTTTCAGGCAGGTAACTAATTACTAATTTATTTTAAAAAATTAGGTGAAATAATTAAATCTTTTGTTCCATGTGTCCAGGTATAAAATCCTTCTCCAGACTTAATGCCTTTTTTTCCAGCAGTTACCATATTTACCAACAAAGGACATGGAGCATATTTTGGATTTCCAAAACCCTCATGTAAAACACGAAGAATCGCTAGGCAAACATCTAAACCAATAAAATCTGCTAATTGCAAAGGTCCCATTGGATGTGCCATTCCTAATTTCATAACAGTATCAATTTCCTCAACACCTGCAACACCCTCATACAAAGTATAGATTGCCTCATTAATCATCGGCATTAAAATTCGATTGGCCACAAATCCTGGATAATCATTTACCTCAACAGGAACTTTATCTAATTTTTTAGAAATTTCCATAATTAAATTAGTCACTTCATCTGAAGTAGAATAACCGCGAATAATTTCAATTAATTTCATTACAGGAACTGGATTCATAAAGTGCATTCCAATTACCTTATCTGGACGATTAGTTACAGCAGCTATTTTTGTAATAGAAATTGAGGATGTATTCGTCGCTAAAATTACATTTTCGCCTGTTGCAGCATCTAACTCTTTAAATATTTGAAGTTTCAAATCAATATTTTCTGTTGCTGCTTCAACAACTAAATCTACTCCTTTAACACCTTCAACAAGTGAGGTAAATGATGTTAGATTTGATAAAGTATTCTGTTTTTCAGACTCCGTAATGGCTTCTTTTGCAAGTTGGCGATCAAGATTTTTGCCAATAGTAGCTATTGCTTTGTCTAATGAAGCTTGAGAGACATCAATTAAATTCACGCGATAGCCAAATTGCGCAAAAACATGTGCAATTCCATTTCCCATTGTTCCAGCACCAATAACAGCGATATTTTTCATAATATAAATTTTGAATTACAAATATAAGCAGTAGAATGAATCGATAAGAGATAAGGTTTAAATTATTATGAAATAATGATTTTCGAAATGTTTACCTTTGTTACTTATTAAACCATACCTAAATTCAGGAAAACTCATATTTGGATGACTTTAAGTAATCAAGTTTATAATCGAAATTTCTTGACTATGTTATCTGGTAATACAATTAGCCAAATAATCCCTTTCATTCTTGCTCCAATTCTTGCTCGGCTTTTTTCTCCTGAAGAATTTGCTGTATTAGCGAATTTTATGGCTATTGTTGGTGTTCTCGGTATTATTTCGACAGGAAGATTAGAAATGGCGATTGCGATTCCAAAAGACCATAAAAAAGCCCAGGAAATCGTGTTCACTGGATTTATAATTACTTTATGCCTTGGACTTATTAGTATTTTAATTCCTCTTTTTGCATATCAAATTGGAGAGATGTACAATGATGAACAATTACCTATTTTTTTATGGATGGTTCCGTTCGCAGTAATTAGTTATGGGCTATTAGGTCTATGTAGCAATTGGAATTTACGTCAAGAGCGCTTTCAACAACTTAGCATTGGAAAAATTTCACAATCAATTATCAATAATTGTCTAGCTGCATTTTTAGGATATATCGCTTGGGGAATATATGGCTTAGTAATCGCTTGGTTACTCTCACAGTATATAAATATTATTATTCTCTTAATTGGCGTTAATAGAAAAGTAAAATATAAAGATTTTGGAATATCTACCATGAAAACTATCTTAAGAGATTATAAGGATTTTCCACTCATTAATTCATTGCATGCCTTTTCTGATATATTTATTACTCAGTTTTTACTTTATTGGATAATTTCTACTTATTTCGGATTATTAGAATTAGGATGGTTTGCAATGATGACAAAATACGTAAAAGCACCAATTGTTTTGATTTCAAGTTCTGTTTCCCAACTCTTTTATGTAGAAACAAGTAAAGCAATAAATCAAGGTGTTTCCTTTATTCCTATTGTGAAAAAAACCGTGCGAACCTCTATCCTATTTGCAATACCATTCACCATAATTTTACTTGCTTTTGGCCCACTTATTTTTAGATGGTATCTAGGAGAAGAATGGCTACAAGCAGGATTATATGCACAAGGTCTCGCGCCCATGTTTTTTTTATACTTTATTCTCTCTCCAATTTCAGGATTGCCAATTTTACTAGGCAAACAAGAGAAAGCATTTTTATTTAGTTTAATTGGTTATTCACTTACGATTATGGCAATGTTTGTAGGGATTTCACTTAAATTTTCTTTTCATAATACCTTATTGTTATATGGTGGAGTATTCGCGTTGTTCTACTTAGCGACACTGATATGGTATTTTACTTTGATAAAAAAAAGCAATGAGAGTCTTAATTAATGGATTACCCTTATTTGCAAAAAGATTGGCTAATGAACTTCAAAAGTATGATCCTCAGTCAAGCTATATTTTCTTAGATACTTATAATTCCAAGTGGGCTCAATTACTATTTTTTATTTACCTACCATTTTCAGATTGTGTGATTTCAATGAATGGAGTTACTGATAATAGCGGTAGTTTAAACTTGGTTTTAAAATGGAAGAAAAAAATGATTCTTCAATGGATGGGGACTGATATTTTATTAGCATTAGATCGCTTTCAGAAAAATACAATAGAACGAAAGTACATTGATTACGCAACTAATTTTGTGGATGCTCCTTGGATGATGGAAGAGTTAAAAAGCGCGAATATAAATGCTGAAAAACTTCATTTTAAATTCGTTGAAATGAACACAATCATTGAAAAGTATTCTTCTATTTCTGTTATCAGTTATGTCGCACAGAACCGGCAGGATTTTTATGGGATGGATGAAATTATTCAATTAGCAATAGTGTTTCCTGAAATAGAATTCTCATTATATGGCTTGGAAAAAGCAGAAAAACCTATAACTGAAAACATAAAATTATATGGGTGGGTGTCTCCAAAAGTATTTCAAGAAAAATTAATGCAAACACCAATTTTTTTGCGTCTCACTAAACACGATGGCTTTTCATTGGCAGTATTAGAAGCGTTGAGTTTTGGTGCAGAAGTAATTACTAGTTTTAAATCAGATTTTGGTCATAGCGCTATAACTTTTGACGATGTGCCAAAAGCGATGTTACAAGCCATTAAAGAAGTTGAAAACCGGCATTTTAAACCTAATTTGGCACTTGTTGAAAAACTACAAATCGAATTTAAAAAAGAAAAAATATTATCTAATTACGTAAAAAAACTAAAAGAAATTGTCAGTAAATAAACGAATAGCACTTATTACAACTTGGTATCCACCAATTACTGGCGTTGCAGTTGGGCGTATGAATTCATTTGCCAATTACCTTTCGGAAGATTTTGAAGTGGAGGTATTCTGCTTGGGAAATACTGAAGAATCAATAACTAAATCTGAAAAATTAAGCATACATTATTTAAGAACTAATAAATTATATCAACATTTAAAAAGTAATCAGAGAGATTCAAAAATCATTCATAATTGTAAAACTCTTTTTAGAATATTATTGAGTAAAGTAATTAATAACCCCTTAAAAAATTGGGAAATCGCTACTTTGTCAAAATTACAATCTGTTCATGAAAAGAAGTCCTTTGATTTAATTATTAGTTCATTTTCCCCTGAAGATGCACATCTTGTAGCAATTAATTTTAAAAAATTATTTCCTTCTGTTCCATGGATTGCAGATATGAGAGATGAAATGGCAACAAATCCATATCTAGATCTACGCACAAAAAATAGATTGCTTAACATTGAAAAAGAAATCAATGAGTATGCAAATGGACTGACAACAGTAAGCGAACCAATTTTATTGAACTTTCAAAAATCAATGCCAAAAATCTCCATTTTTGAGGAAATTAGAAATGGCTTTGATCATTCACTTTTATTTGAACAGGATGAAAAGAAAAAAGATAATGTTCTTAAGTTTGGTTATTTTGGAAGTTTTTATGGTTTACGGAAACCTGATATATTTTTTTTAACAGTAGAAAATTTTCAAAGTGACAATCCTGAATTTATCTTTGAAATACATATTTATGGTGCGCACAATAATTACGAAATTCCCTATTCCTTGAAAGACAAAGTTTTTAAACATCTCGGATTAAACTACTTAAAAGCAATTGAAGAGATGAATAAAATGGATATAAATTTATTGTTTCATCCCAGAAGTATTCGTAAAGGTGTTTTTTCCGGAAAAATATTTGACTATATCTCTGCGAAAAAGCCAATTTTTGCGCTAGTTGATAAAGACGATGTAGCAGCAAAATTAATACATGATTTAAAGTGTGGTTATGTTGCTGAATTTGATGATTTAACAGAAATAAAAGAAAAATTAGACGAAATAATTACTGATTTTAAAAGCCAAACTTTAAGGATTGCAGAAGCAGATGATATTAAAAAACTCCATCGTCAAAATTCAGTTTTAAGATTAACAAAAATGATACATAAAATTATTTCCAAATGAAAATACTAATAGTTGGATCTAAATCTGTTCATGTTTCTTCTTTTATTGAAAATTTATTTTTGAAAGGGCAAAGTATTTCTTTGCTTTCCGAGGAAATTTGTGCTTTCCCAACTATTGAATCAGAGAAAAATATATCTTTCAGATCTTTGAACCCATTTACTGTAATTCGAAATTATTTTAAGTTAAAAAAATATCTGGGAGAATTAAATCCTTCACTTATTCACATACATCAATTAAATCGCTTAGCCTATTTTGCCTCAAGAGCAGCAAATAAATTAAATATCCCCTTAATATCAACAGCTTGGGGAAGTGATGTACTTTTGATTCCTAAGCAAAATAAATTTTTCAAGTATTTAGTGACACAAATATTAAAGAATTCTGCAATTATCACGGCTGATTCACAAGACATGATGGAAGCCATGAAAGCATTACATCCACAAGGAAATTATAAGCTTTTACAATACGGAATTGACACAATTCAAGCGCTTGAGAAAGAAAAAATCGTTTATTCCAATCGTTTGCACGAACCGCTTTACAGAATCGAAAAAGTGATCGAATATTTCAAGGAATTTTCAGCTCAAAATCCAGATTGGAAATTAGTAATTGCTGGCACAGGTTCGCAAACAGAACTATTAGAAACACTAGTAAAAAATAGCGAAATAACAGAAAAAATAAGCTTTGTCGGTTGGCAAAAGAAACCTGAAAACAGCGCTTGGTATGCCAAATCAAGTATTTACATTTCAATCCCATCAAGCGATGGCACATCCGTAAGTGTTTTAGAGGCGATGTCTGCAGGATGTTTACCTATTTTATCTGATATAGCTGTTTCTTATGAATGGATTGTAAATAACGAAAATGGGATAATTGAAGGTCAGAATACAAATCCTTTTACTTCAGTATTATTATTAGATGACAAAATTGCCACTCAAAAAAATAAACTATTAGTCCAAACAAAAGCATCAAGAAGTGCTTGTACTGAAAGGTTTATAGAATTATACACCGTATCAATTAACTATGACAGAAAAAGGATTTATTAATTTATTTGAAAAAACCTTAGGGGTTCCTTTAGATTTGTTTTACTCGAAGTAATGCCTGTAGTCTATATTCCTGTTTTAGTAGAATTACCCGTTTCCCACGAATGGATTATTTCATAAAAATAGAAATACCGAAAAATAAATCGTAATAAATCCTCTGTTAATAACACTTGAAATTATCAAAGTAATAAGTACAAAACTAAATTCAGACCTCATCCATGAAAAAACTACAAGAAATAGTAGTCTGAAAGAGTATGTTAGCCATTAGCAAATTAGGAATTCTAATAATATACTTTTCAATTAGCAACCATTAGATTCTAAATTCTCCCTAACTTCGATTTGCAAAAATTACATAAAACCTAAATGGCCAATTTAAAAACTAAATTTTATTCTTTTCATGCCATAGATGTTGCAATTCTAATCAATGCCATAGGATTAAATTTTATAAAATTTGTGCCAATTGGGTTAATTATATTAGTACTTGCTTGGTTGTACGAATCATTTATTGCAAAAACGATAAACCTAGACTACAAGACTAAGTCTTTAAAAAAATCGCTAATAATTCTCACTATTCCTTTTACTTTAGCGCTTTTAGGCTTGATGCATACTTCAAATTTATCAAAAGGATTTGAGGATTTATCTCGCCTTTTGCCTTTTTTAGTTTTTCCGGTATTACTATTGAGTTTACCACATGATCGAAAAAATAAGCTCCTTACAACAGTACTTATTGGATTTACTTTCGGACTATTTATCCGTTTTGGACTTGACTTCTATAAATCTTCAATTGACTACACTTATGATTACAAAATTCAAAATTTTTTCTACACATACTTAGATTCCGACACAAATATTATATCAATCATAACACTTTTTTCTGTCCTTTATTTATTAGATTACTTGCTTTCAAAAAATGAAATTTCAAGCAGAAAAAATGTTCTAATTCACTTAATTGTTCTATTCTTAAGCTTCTGTATTTTACTATTACAAAGTAGGCTTGTGATTTTATTTTTCTTTGTCTCCTTGGGAATTATTTTTATTATTTATTGGAAAAACAAACAGAAATGGAGCATCTTCATAACAGGTATTTTTTGTGGTTTATTGATGCTCATACCAGTTTTTAAAGGTAGATTTCAAGTTGTTGTCACCGAAAGTAAAAAGCTGAACACTACTGACACAAATATTGTTTCAGATTCCGTTCCCATTGAAAGTTTGCCTTGTATGTCATCCGAAGAATTACGATTTAATTCACTGAAATCGAGTTGGAAAATCTTTCTTCAACATCAAATCATAGGTGTTGGAACTGGAGATTGGCGCGATGAACTCTTAAAAGAATACATAGATTCAAATTTGCAGTGTAACGCTCATGAGCAAACAGCTCCACACAATCAATACTTGCGAACCCTTTTGAAATATGGTATCCTTGGTTTCTTAATTTACTTATATTATATTTTTCAATTATTCCATTTTTCACGTTCCAAAAAGCTATTCGGACAAATTCCATTTTTATTGACATTGATTTTTTGCGGTTTAGGTTATGATTTGTTAGACGTTGGTTCTTCAGCGCCATTTTTTGCATTTTTTTCCACTTGGTTGTTTATTGACGAAAAGGAATGAAATTATTAATTCTTACTCAGTACTACCCCCCAGAAATTGGAGCTCCGCAAAATCGCTTGCATGAGTTAGCTGTTCGATTGAAAGCTGCTGGAATGGAAATTGACGTACTTACCGCCTTGCCGAATTATCCGAGAATGGAAATTATGAATGGCTACGAAAATCGGAAAAATAGGTATGAGGAAATAGACGGTATTCCTGTTCATAGATCGTGGATTTATGTCACAAAATCTAAAGGTATTTTTTCTAGATTGTTGATCTATTTCAGCTTCGTTTGGTCAAGTTATTGGAAGGGGCGAAAAATGAAAAAGTATGATTATTTGTTAGTAGAAAGTCCACCTCTTTTTTTAGCTTATTCTGCGCTTCGTTTGGCGAAAAAATTGAATGCAAAATTGATTTTTAATGTTTCTGATTTATGGCCTGAATCTGCTGAAAAATTGGGAATTGTCACCAATAAAATCGCTCTAAATTTAGCGTATAAACTGGAAGCCAAATGCTATAGACAAGCGTTTTTAATTACAGGTCAAACACAAGGAATAGTGGATGATATTTGCTCTCGTTTTCCAGATAAAAAAGTCTATTGGCTACCAAATGGTGTTGATGTTACATTTTATAATCCATCTCAAATTCAACCAGGAAATTTCAGAGAGAGAAATAGTTTTAGCGAAGAAGAAATTCTTTTTTTCTACGGAGGAATTATTGGTCACGCACAAGGTTTTGAAGTGATTTTAAATGCTGCCAATTTACTTCGAGAAAACTCGAAAATTCAATTTATTCTTCAAGGTTCAGGGCCTGAAAAAGAGATGTTATTGGAATTAAAAAAGACTTTGAAACTGAATAATGTTCATTTTTTGGAACCAGTCAGCAAAAAAGAAATGCCATCGATTTTGAAATCCATTGATGTCGCTTTGGTTCCTCTAAAAAATCTACCCTTATTTAAAGGAGCCATACCTTCCAAAGTTTTTGAATCTCTTGCAATGGAGGTTCCATTGCTTCTTGGTGTTGACGGTGAAGCAAGAAATCACTTTATCGAAAAAGGGAAAGCGGGTTTATTTTTCCAACCTGAAAATGCCGACGAGCTAGCCAAACAAGCTCTATTTCTAGCTGTAAATTTAGGTGAAAGACTTGAAATGGGTAAAAATGCAAGACGGTATGTTACTGAAAATTTTGATCGAGAGAAAATTGCGAATGATTTTATGAGACAATTAGAATGAGTTTTTGCTTTCAAAGGATACTATTTATTGAAAATCATTACTTTTGACCATGATTCCTTTTTCACCACCTCGAATTGATCAGAAAGTTATTGATGAAGTATGTGCAGCTTTAAAAAGTGGATGGATCACAACTGGCCCTAGAACGAAATTATTTGAAAAGAAAATTACAGAATACTGTGGCTGCAAAACAACAGTAGCAGTTAATTCCTGGACAATGGGAGTTCAAGTTCTTTTAAATTGGTGGGGTATCAAAGAAGGTGACGAGGTTATTTTACCAGCTTATACCTATTGCGCAAGTGCCAACGTCATTATTCATGCGGGAGCAAAACCAGTAATGGTTGATATCAACAAGGAAGATTTCAATATTTCTATTGCCGCAATAAGAAAAGCAATAAGTCCAAGAACAAAAGCAATTATGGCCGTTGATTTAGGTGGTTTTCCCTGTGATTACAATGAAATAAATGCTTTGGTAAACGAAAAAGAAATAAAAGAACAATTTAACCCAAATTCAGCTTTACAAAACCAACTCGGACGTATTTTAATAATTAGTGATGCTGCACACAGCTTTGGAGCTGAGATGGATGGAAAACGATCCGGATCTTTGACAGATATTTCTGCCTTTTCCTTTCATGCTGTCAAAAATTTAACAACAGCGGAAGGTGGCGCACTTTGTTTTAATCTTTCTGAAGAATTTAATCACGAAGAAATTTATACGAAATTTTGTACGATGATCTTGCACGGGCAGAATAAAGATGCGCTACAAAAAACACAAAAAGGAAATTGGCGCTATGATGTGGGAGAACCTGGATTCAAATGCAATATGACCGACTTACAGGCAGCAATAGGTTTGGTAGAATTAGAAAGATATCAAGAAAATTTAGATAGAAGAAAAAGGATTTTTGAATTATATGATACTGCCTTTAAAGAGGAAAATTGGGCTCTTATTCCACTGCACACAACAAATGAAAAGATTACAAGCTACCACTTATACCAATTAAGAATTAGTGGAATTACTGAAAATCTACGCGATAAAATAATGCAAGAAATTTTTAATCAGGATGTTTCAGTAAATGTTCATTTTTTACCCTTACCAACATTAACCGCCTACAAAAATTCTGGCTTTAACATTAATGATTATCCGGAAACTTGGAATAAGTACCAAAATGAAATTTCACTTCCTGTCTATTTTGATTTAACTGATGAACAGGTTAAAACCGTTATCAAAGCTGTAGTTTCTTCAGTTGAGAAACATATTTAATAAGCTACATGAAAAGAATTTTTGATGTTCTTTTTTCCTTAATTGTTATCCTTTGTTTTTTTCCGCTTGGATTAATTATCTCTATCTTGATTAAATTATCTTCCTCTGGCGGAATATTTTACAGTCAAATTCGAATTGGAAAAAATGCTAAGCCCTTTAAAATCTATAAATTTAGATCTATGAAAATAGATTCCGATCATTCTCAAAAATTAACAATTGGAATGAAAGATCCGCGCATAACAAGTATTGGCTTTTTTATTCGCAAATATAAATTAGATGAATTTCCACAATTTATAAATGTTTTAATCGGAAATATGAGCATTGTTGGTCCGAGACCAGAAGTGAAAGAATATGTTGACCGATACTCCGATGAACAAAGAAAAATCCTTACCCTGAAGCCAGGAATTACAGATTATGCATCTATAGAATATTTTAAAGAGAATGAACTTTTAGCTGCTTCTTCAGATCCTGAAAAAACATACATTGAAGAAATTATGCCTGCAAAATTAAAGCTGAATGAAAAATACTTAGAGAATCAAAGTCTAGCTCATGACATCCGAATTATTTGGAAAACTATTAAAAAAGTTCTTAAAAATTAATTTGTTTCTTGTTGGATTAACCCAACTTATTCACTAACTTAATGTAGATAATGTTTAAATTATTCTATTTATGTTAGTCAAAACCTACTCCAGTACAGTGTTTGGAATAAATGCCACCACAATTACAATCGAAGTAAATTTAGAAATCGGTATTAACTTTTATTTGGTAGGCCTTCCGGATAATGCAGTAAAAGAAAGTCAGCAACGTATAAAAGCTGCATTTAAAAATAATAATCTCAAATTTCCAGGTAGAGAAATTACCGTAAATATGGCCCCAGCTGATATTCGCAAAGAAGGTTCTGTTTTTGATCTTCCAATTGCCATCGGGATTTTAGCGGTGAGTGAACAAGTAAAATTAGATTTACTTAGCAAGTATATTTTAATTGGGGAACTCTCACTTGATGGGTCTATTCAATCCACAAGAGGTATTTTGGCTATTGCGCTGCAAGCAAAAGAAGAGGGATTTAAAGGAATCATTGTTCCTAAAGCAAATGCACTGGAGGCTGCTGTTGTAAATAACTTAGAGGTATTTGGTGCTGAAAATTTATCAGAAGTTATAAAATTTTTAAATCAAGAAAAAGGAGGAATGCAACAAACAATTGTTGATGTAGAAAAGCAATTTGGACAATTAATTGAGGACTTTGAGCTTGATTTTAGAGATGTAAAAGGACAAATGAACATTAAAAGAGCCTTTGAAATTGCAGCTTCTGGTGGTCACAATGTTATTTTAATTGGCCCACCCGGCTCAGGAAAATCAATGCTAGCAAAACGATTAGGAAGTATTTTGCCACCCATGAGTTTAGATGAAGCACTAGAGACAACAAAAATTCACAGTGTAGCGGGTAAAGTCAAAGGACAAGTTGGAATTATTTCTCAACGGCCATTTAGAAAACCACATCACACTATTTCAGATATTGGATTAATCGGCGGCGGGTCTTATCCACAACCTGGAGAGATCTCCTTAGCTCACAATGGCGTTCTTTTTTTAGATGAATTACCAGAATACAAAAGAACGGTGTTAGAAGTCATGCGGCAACCACTAGAAGATCGAACAGTTAATATTTCTCGAGCAAAATTCTCAATCGACTATCCCGCTAGTTTTATGTTAGTTGCAGCAATGCTATTTCATTTAATGAATTAGCAAATTCTAAACCCAGCGAAGGAAGTAAAGAAATAAGAGAGCGTGTTGGCGCGGCAAGAACAATTCAGAAAAACAGGTATTTATTACGAAATGGTATTCACTGCAATGCGCAAATGTCAATGAAGGAGTTCGAAATATATTGTAAAATTGATGAAGCAGGAAGTCACTTATTAAAAACTGCAATGGATAAAATGGGGCTTTCTGCTCGAGCCTATGATCGAATATTAAAAGTTGCTCGGACAATAGCCGATTTAGAGTCTGCAGAAAAAATTGAAGCTTCGCATATTGCTGAGGCAATTCAATATAGAAGTTTAGATCGGACTAATTGGGCATTGAATTGAAATATAGAAATCTCTTCTGTCAAAATAAAAAAGCCATGAATAGTTTTGTTCTCAACAATCTGATGCAGTATTTATTTAAAAGAAATTAGTATATTTGTGCCACTAAAATGGAGGTTGTAGCTCAGTTGGTTAGAGCGTCGGTTTGTGGTACCGAAGGTCGCGGGTTCGAGACCCGTCTCCCTCCCATTTTAAAAAGGCTGATTAAATTCGGCCTTTTTTATTTCTGTAAGTTATTCGAAAAAGATTAATTAGTATCCCAATCAAAACGCTTTTTCTGATACGGAAAGACATCTAAAAGTTCTCCTGAATAATAAAATTCAAAAGCAACAGCACCAAAGGTATATTGACTTTCTCCAACTTGATAATTTGATCCTCCTACACTCGGGTTTTTCTTTGGCTTTGATTTACTATAGCCTAAGTTAAAAAGTGATGCTAAAATTTCAGGTCGATTGTCCAATGGAAAACCGGCGCGTTCCCATTGCATTTTTATTTGTTTAACAAAAAGTGCAGCATATAAATAGGAATAATAATGGTCATTGAATTGAACGAGGCGTCTTAATCGAACACTCATTGTATCATTTATCGAATTAATATAGCTTTGCGTGCTGTCATAATCCAACAAATGTTCATATTTCTTTCCTAAATAATATTCGCTCTTGGGGTCTTTAAGATATCGTTCAATATTCATAGCTGTATGTTCTTTTATACCTGTTACACCGTAAGAAAGATTATTTTCCAATACCAATGATTGCAGCGGACTTATGTATTTTTTAAACGACTCACGTCTTGAATTAAACAAACGAATTTGTTCGCCGGCCAGACAAGAAACTATTAATCTGCCTTCAACTCCTGTTATTTTTGCAACAGAATCAATACATTTTTTATCTTTTTGAACAGCAATTCTAAATGCTTTCCATTCCCCTACATTCATCCAATCAAATACACTCAAACCTGTTGTTTTTCGTTTTTTTAATTTACTATTTCGCATCTCTTGAAGTGCATTTCGGTATTCTTGATTAGATTTCATTTTTAAATCTACAGCATCAAGCATTTGAAGTGTTAATTTTTCATCTTGATTTCTAGCCCAAGCATCCAAAATATATTTTGCATTTAAAGGATAAAATTCATTTAACACAATAATACGATTTAGAGCCTCATAACGGTATTTTTGCATTGAAATACTGTCAATTCTGAAGGACTGATTGTATTTATCATGCATGTTTTGAAAATAGCGATTATTGGAATCAATCATGCCACTATCTTTTGTCCATTCAAATTTCATTGCAAAATATGTTACAGTCAAGAAAAAGCCATAAATAGAAAAAGCATACAATAAAATAGTATAAGGAATTCTAAACCATTTATTTTTAAAAAACTTAAGCATAAGCGATAGAAAAATTTTAATTCATGATTATTTATTGGAAAGTACCGAAGCCAAAAGGCAATAAATTTTGGACAGAATCTATGCACATAGTTCTATTATCTTGATTTACAAGAATAATACGAATAGGTTTATTTTGACGGTTTTCAGATTCAAGCATCACCTGTCGGCAAGCGCCGCAGGGAGAAAGTAGCTGACTTATAGGCATTAAATCTCCTTTGGCAACAATACAAATCAAATCAACTGCTATTCCAGGAAATTGCGCGCCAGCATGAAATAACGCTACTCTTTCTGCACAAAGTCCAGACGGATAAGCGATATTTTCTTGATTATTTCCTTGAATTATCTGACCGTCTTCTAAAAGAAGTGCTGCACCAACTTTAAACTTGCTATAGGGAGCATATGCCTTTTTCATCGCTTCAAAAGCTTTGTTAACTACAGATATATCTACTGTCTGAAGACTTTCCCAATTTGGATAAAGTTGAAATTTAAAACTGTATTCTTTTTGCACCTAAAGCTATACGCAAAAGGAATTCTTTTGTTCCGAAAAATCTAAAATTAAACTAAGAAAACAGAGAACTCCCAATTCGCACCATTGTGCTCCCTTCTTCAATAGCAAGTTGAAAATCACCACTCATACCCATTGAAATTTCTTTAAAAGATGTTTGGTCAGAGAAATAGTTGTGTTTTATTTCACTAAATATAGCCTGCAAAGCTTTGAATTCATTTCTAATTTGATTTGTGTCATCTACAAAAGATGCCATTCCCATTACGCCTATAATTTTAATATTTTGTAATCCTGAATAACTCTCAGAGGATAATAATAGCTTCGCCTCCTCCCTACTCAATCCAAACTTTGTTTCTTCATCTGCAATATGAAATTGTAAAAGACAAGCTATAACTCTGTTGTGTTTTAATGCTTGTTTATTTATTTCTTGAAGTAATTTCAAACTATCTACAGCATGAATCAAATGAACAAATTCAGCAATGTATTTTACTTTGTTGGTTTGTAAATGTCCAATTAAATGCCATTGAATATCTTTTGGAAGTTCACTGGCTTTTTCGCTCAACTCTTGCACTTTATTTTCTCCAAAATGCCTCTGCCCTAAATTATATGCTTCTAAAATTAGTTCCTTTGGTTTAGTCTTAGAAACAGCAACTAGGCAAACATTTTCTGGAATTTGAGACCTAATAATTTTAAAATTTTCAGAAATCATTCGTCGATAGAATAAATCGTCAAGCCGCTTCTTAATTTCGGTACAAGCCAAGTAGATTTTGGAGGCATATTTAAACCTTCATCAGCAACTTTGTTGACTTGTTCAATTGTTAGAGGAAAGAGTAAAAATGCAAGAGCACATTTTCCTGAAGCTAATTTATCTTCAATGTCTTTTAAAGGAATATTTCCAGGACTAAACTCAATGTTATCATTATTTTTTAAATCTTTTATTCCCAGAATTGGTGCTAAAATAAAGTCGCTTAAAATTGCTGAATCAATTGAATTCACACTATTTTTTTTATCAATTAAATGAGGAAATAATTCAAAAGAAAAATAGTCTCTATCAAAGCAAACTGTAAATTGGTGCTCTTTAATTGGTTTACGAATTTCTTTTAATGGTGTTATAGTTCCAATATTTTTTAAGGCGGATAAAAAAGTTTCTTTTGTATGTGATTTTAAATCTTTAATCAATCGATTGTACTCTAGTACTTTTAAGCTTTTTTCGGGGACTAAATAAGAAAGGAAATACGCGCATTTTGAAGTTTCAAGACCCTTTTGTTTTCTTTCTTTATACAAGCGAGCTGATGATGCTGTTCTGTGATGACCATCTGCAATATATGTAGCTTCAATAGACAAAAATGCTTTTTGAATCGCCACAGTATCTTCAAGTGAGAGAATCCATAATTCGTGCTTTATTCGATCTGTGGTCGTAAACTCATATTCAGGACGAGCAAGAATCGCACTACTTAATAATTCATCAATTTCAGTTGTTCCGGCATAAGAAAGTAAAACTGGCTCAGCATTAAATCCTACTAAATCCAGATAATTTGTAAACATCGTTTCTCTTTCCGATAAGGTCTCTTCGTGTTTTTTAATTTTTCCAGTGTTATACTCTTCAATACTTGATCCTGCAATAACTCCAGTAAAAACTCGCTCTTCTGTTGTTTGCCGATAAATATAAATACGTGGACTTTCATCTTTTATTAAAATCCCATCATTTAAAAAGTCAGCATAGCCCTTTTTTACAAGCTCAAATCGTTCTGTAGAATTAGCCTTTGTTTGAATGGTTTTTCCAAATTCAGGATTTATAATATGTAAAAATGTAAAAGGATTAGACTCTAATTTTGCTTCTAAAACATTCTTTTTATAGGAGTAATATGGACGAGTAGCAACTAGATGAACTTTATCACGAACTGGTCTTATCGCTGAAAAAGGTGAAATATCTGCCATAAATTAAAATTTATAACTCAATCCAAAGCTAGGTAATAAAGGAAATTGATAAATTTCTTTTCCGGAAACACGATTTACGTAGAAGATATTATTACGGTTATAAACATTTGTAACACTAGCGATGACCTCAATTACATTTTTATTTTTTAAATTAAATTGCTTTTTAAATGTGATATCTAAGCGATGATAATAAGGCAATCTTTGACTATTAAAATCTCCTAAAATTGTCGAAACAGTTGATGGATTTGTCTGATTTGGATTTGTAGTAACTCCATTTCC
>RFPM01000071.1 GCA_009926125.1 Flavobacteriales bacterium
ATTTGGAGCCCATTGCTCACCAAGGAAAAAAGATAAAAAATCAGAGCTTTCTCCTGGCCAGGCCAATTGAATTCTAAAAAGAATTGAAAGCAACATTGCTACAACACCCATAAAAACTGCAGTCATTAAAAACTGCTTTCCAATCATTTTATGATCTTGACTGAATATGTATTTTGAAACAAAGTGTTCTTCGTGGTGGTGGTGATCCCCTCCATGATCATGACCGTGTTCTTCGTATGCTGTTGAAGCCATCTTTTTTAATTTAAATTAATGGTTTGTTAATCAATGAATCCTTTGGAGTTGCAGTTTCTTCTGCTGCTGGAAAGTACTTCATTTTAAAAGTTTCTTTATTTTTCTGAGCCATCCATTTTTTATATGATGCTTTATCCTTAACAACGACTATCATTTTCATTTTGTAATGAGCGCCACCGCAAATTTTATTACACATTAAAACAAAATTAAAGTTAGGATTGTTCTTTTCAGCTCTCATTTGCTCGGTAGTCATATTTGGCGTAAGTTTCATGCGTGTAGTCATACCAGGAACTGCATTCATTTGAATACGAAAATGAGGGAAATACGCGGAATGTAAAACATCTCTAGCACGCAAATTAAACTCATAATTTTCTCCCTTACACAGATACAAGGTGTCTTTTTGAATAATATCATCCCAGACAGCTGCATCTGCTTTTTTATCATGGTTTTCTTTTATCTGAGTTACCAATCGAAATAATCTTTCCTTTACAGATAAAGTATTTCTTCTTACTACAATTACTGAATCGTTAAGAATTGTATCTCGATTATTTAATAATTTTGTAAGAGATAAAATTTCTTTGCTCATAATTGCAATTGAAGAATCAATTGTATTAGAAGTTATTAAGGCAAGCTCGTTGTTATCTGTAGTTAACTTATAATCGTACTTTCCTAATTCATTATCAAGTCCTGCATACCTTGCCGTCCAATCATATTGTTTAGCAAAAAGTTCTATTCTTATAGCATCGGCTTCTGCAGGAGATGTAATTTTTGTCCAAGATTTTAAACCTAAAATTATGATAACTGCTAGAACTATTGCTGGAACGATAGTCCAAATCATCTCTAATTTATTATTGTGAGGATAAAAATAAGCCTTTACTCCTGGCTTTCTAACGTATTTATAAGAGAAATAAAATAATAAAAAGTTAGTGATAAAGTAAGCAATTAGTATGATAATAAAATTTAGGTTTAACAACCAATCTGTTTCTACACCTTGAGTAGAAGCTGCGGTTCCTCTTCCTGTCCATCCATATTTTAACATCAAATAAAAAAAGCCAACAAAAGTAAGTATCATAAAAACAAACATTAACAAACCATTGATATGATTGTCTTTATTATTTATTTCATGCTCTCCAGATTTCCTCAACTTAGAAGAAAGCTCGTATACTCTTATCAATTGAGCAAGGGCAATTGCACCTAAAATGATTACTATTAAAATTATTAATTTTTCCATTTTCTATTTGCTAATAGTCGTTATTAAATTTCATGATGAATACTTTCATCTAAGAAAGGGTGATTAACCGGCGTCAAAGGAGCTTTCGTTAAGTTTTTAAGGATGACTGCAATAAATATCCCAGCGGCTATCATTGCCATCCCAACTTCCAATGCACCAATTTTTGCATTAGCGCCTAAAGATCCTGCAGAAACCATAATATATACATCCAACCAATGACCTGAGAGAATTATTAGACCGACAAAAGTTAAAATGCCAGCATTTCTTTTAGCATCTCTTGACATTAGGATCAACATTGGGAAAGCAAAATTTATAATAAACATCGCAAAGTACAAGAACTTGAAATTTTCAATTCTCATTACATAGTAAGTTACCTCTTCTCCAATATTTGCATACCAAATCAACATAAATTGCGAAAACCAAAGGTAAGACCACAAGAAAGATGTAGCAAAAGTCCATTTTCCTAAGTCATGAATGTGAGAATCATTTACTTTCTCCAAGTAACCCTGCTTTTTCAAGTAGAGAGTTGTCATTACCAAAATAACCATTGTTGAGCACCACATTCCTGCGAACGTATACCACCCGAATAATGTAGAAAACCAGTGAACATCAATTGACATCAACCAATCCCATGAAGAAGTTGAACTAAATACAGCAAAAAATACTAAGAAAGTTGCACCCTTTTTATAATTCTTAAAATGGAGTTCCGTGCCACCAATTCTATCTTCTTCTAGCGATCTTTTTTTGAATCCATTTAGGAAAATGATATATACAGCAAAATAAACTAGAGTACGAAACCAGAAAAAAGGTTTATTCAAATACACTGCTTTACCTTGAATAATTTCATCATTTGCAACTGTTTCAGGATCCATCCATAAATAAATATGTGCTCCATCCATAAAGGTAATTACCAATAGAACAAATGCAAATATTGCTATTCCTGTAGGAATAAATCCTGCAACAGCTTCAATTACGCGTTTAACAGAAGCATACCATCCTGTTTCTGTAGCATAGGCCAAAGCCAAAAAGAACAATGCTCCCAAGCCAAGGGCGAAAAAGAAAAAGCCGTTTATTAGACCATTGGTCATCAGGCGTGTTTTAAAATGCGCATCGCCCATTCCGGTAATCACGCCAATAATACTTAATAAAAGTCCTGATCCTATAAGACCGTATATTAAATTTTTGGCTTTTTTATTGATTTGAAATTCCATTCCTTCAGCTTATTTAATTTAATTCATTGTTGAGTCAGCAACAACTGATTTCATTGCGGTTCCATTAGCATCAAATTTTCCATAATTCGGATCTTGAAACTGACGGACATAATGCACTAAGGTCCATATTTCTTTTTTTGACACTAACGAATTGTGAGCACCCATCATGTTTTTTCCGTAGTAGATGGAATAGTACATTTGTCCGTCTGAAAGAGCAGTTAACGTTGCATAATTTGGTACTCCAACGTAAGCTCCACTTGTAACCATTGGACCATTTCCATCTCCTTTTTCACCATGACAATGCTGACACATTGCTGTAAAAAGTTCTTTTCCGTTCGTCATCATACTAGCAGAATTTGCGGCTGTTAATTTGTAGGGATTTATATCGTTTGCAGCAAGTAAGTATTCGTCATCTTTGCTAAGATCAACTCCATAAAACCCGTGTGATTCTTTCCAAGCAGCGTTTGCTTTTCTAAGATTTGGAAGCATAAGTCTAACCTCTGTTGAATCTGTTCCACAGAAAGGAATAGTATTGCGAGGTGGAGTTAATGCTGATAATTTTGATTTTAAGTCCTTATTTTCACGCCCCCTAATTTCACCATAGTCTACATATGTTTCAATAGAAGGTGATCGATACATATCTGGCATGTATTCGTAACCTGAACTGTCTGGATCAGAGGTGCAAGCGCCAAAAAGCAAAACAGTGAATGCTATTATTGAAAAATTGACTGCCGTATTTATTGTTTTTTTCATCTTAAAATGAACTTAAAATTCTTAATCTATATTTTTTTTATCTAATTCTATATAACCTGTTTCATTTAATAACAAATCTAAATCTGCTTCCTTCATCGAGTTTTCACTCAAACGAATTTCTATAACAAATTTATCATCTGTAGTTCGAGGATCAGGATTTTGAGCTGGCATCCCCGGAAGTGTTTTATTACGTAACAAATAAGTAATCGCCATACCGTGCGCTGCGCATAAAACTGTAAACTCAAACGTTACAGGAATGAAAGCAAGGATATTCTGTAAATAGGTAAAATTTGGTTTTCCTCCAACGTTTATAGGCCAATCTGTAACCATAAAAAATCGCATTCCAACAGTTGCAAGTGTTAGGCCAGTTAAACCGTACAAGAATGCCATAATTCCTAAGCGCGTATTTTTAATGCCGATTATTGGGTCAATTCCGTGAATTGCAAAAGGAGAAAAAACCTCTGAGATTTTAATTCCCTTAGAAACGAGTTTCATTGCGCCATCTTTCAGCACTTGATCATCGTCATACATTACATAAATTACCTTGTCTGTCATGTTTAAACTATTAATGGTGTTTATGATAATCCGGTGATTCTTTATACGATTGCCCAGACCCCTTCAATATTGTCTTAACTTCATTTAAGGCTAAAACAGGGAAGAAACGAGCAAACAATAAGAAAAACACAAAAAACAACCCAATTGTTCCAATATAAACCCCAATATCAATATGACTAGGATAATGCATGCTCCATGCTGATGGTAAATAATCGCGGTGCAATGATGTTACAATAATAACATAGCGTTCAAACCACATTCCGATATTCACAATAATAGAAATAAAGAACGTGAATAATAAGCTTCTTCTTAATTTTCTAAACCACATTAATTGCGGGGATAAAACATTACATGTCATCATTGACCAATATGCCCACCAATAAGGACCAGTTGCACGGTTTAAGAATGCATATGCTTCATATTCAACTCCAGAATACCAAGAAATAAATAATTCTGTGATATAAGCCGT
>RFPM01000072.1 GCA_009926125.1 Flavobacteriales bacterium
TACTCATGTTCATTCTTTGCATGAAGTAATGATTTCTTTTCATTCCGAAAGTGATCGGCGCAGGAGGAGGTAATAAACAGGATAAAACCAATAAAAAGAATGAAAGCTGATTCGTTGTGTATAAAGGATTGATAAGTATAGAACGAATAAGGTATTTAATTCTTTGGAATAGTTAATATTTGGAACCAAAAAATGCAACACCTCGGTGCATTTTTTGGTTTAAATGAATTCAACGAAGAATTCTCTGATATCGATTTGTTTCAATCTAATTAAAGGAGGATTTCTCCTTGTCCATCTTGGTGAATAGCTTCTTAAATACCAAATACCAATTTCTTTTTTAATAAGCTCCCCACACGTTCGATGCCAAAAGGATGGTTTCGCGACATTCACTTCTACAGGATGATTAGATCCTGATAAATGCAAAATAACTGTTTGCCAGGTGGGATCAAAATAACTTTCGCGGCTATCATAGCTGATTTTTATACCATATCCTGCACCAGTCGAATTATAATGGCCATTATTCCAGATTTTAGCTATGAAGGACATTTGAAAATTACATTTGGCGACCAAGCCAATAATTATAGATTTTCCAATCCCCACTTGTAAAATCCGATTCAGAAATATCTGCAGTTGAAATAGCCTCCATTCCAAATGATTTGCTTATCGAACTACAATCAGTTCCGGGATATGAATACTTTAGTTCACATCTGTATTTATTCATTTTACTATTATGATAAACATATACATGAATTTTTTCAGCATCAATATCTGATAAAGCTATTGCACATTCTTTATACTCCCAATTTTCCTCTTTGTCATCCCATGAATCAGCGTAGCTAGGAATTGTGACACTTGGGGTACTACAACCACAATTTTCTTCTCCTCCACTCGACACGCCCATGAAAATAAAAACACCAATTGTTAAGGCGCTCAGAATAATTTTATACTGTTGTTTCATATTTTTTTTTTTAATATTTACTTTTAAATAAGGTAATAAGTGATTATTTTTCATATAGCTAAGTATTTAAAAAATCAATTTAAAATTTCATCAATAGTGTATTCACCTTTTATTTTCATTGTTGATTCACAAGCACTGTCATTAGGCCCTAAGATGATTTTATCACCAGACTGCGACCAATTTCCTTCGCCTCCGCAGTTTAATGGTTTTTGATAAATCCAATAACGATTAGCAGATTTAAATTGAATTTGGTGATAGGCATCCAAAGAATAAGTGCTCCCAATATTAATTTTTTGGACAACTTCTTCGCTTTGTGAATCTCCACTTTTTTTGATGTCTTCTCCACTCGAAATACCCATGAAAATAAAAATTCCAAAAAGTAAAATACTGGTAATCGTTTTAAGTTGTTTTTTCATATTTAGTTGTTTTTAGTTTATGTATAATTATTGCTGTAACGAGAAGGTAGAATAAAATATCTACCCAATCAAAAGTTCCATTAATAAATTTCATTCCTTGAGCTATCTCCCAAGTCAATGCTATTATTGGGGTTATAATTGACCAGAATAACAAATTTTGTTTTGGTTCATTTTTCCAAATATTATGGATGAAAGTACCTAAAGAAATCATCCAAAGTGCATCAGGTAAAGAATATAAAAACCATTCAGGAAGGAACTTACCTAATTGTAAAGTGTAAGTCCTCATCCATTGTAAATCAAAACCGAGTTTTTGATTCAACAACCATTTATTGAAATACAATTGACTAGATCTAAAAAAAACATAAATACCCAGTCCTAGAATTAAGTATTTAATCGGTTCTTTTATTGTTAAAATAAATAGCTTGTATTTCTCCATAACGCTTATTAAATAAATTCAATGGATTATTTTCGCCTTGCTTCACTTCAGTTTAGACCTTAAATGTTATGGGCTAGTTATTCTGCTTTGAATTCAGGATCGTATCGGTCAATACCACAATCAGCATCTATTATTTCTTCTTCGGTGTATAAACCTTCACACTTATTTACGAAATCTGAATTAGTTGGTGCTACACCAGTGTTCATCGCATCTTCTATATCTTTCCAGTAGTAATTTTGGCAATCACATAATTTAGGTTTTTCGTTTATTGTTTCTGATTCTTTGGTTGCTGATGGATCATTTGAATTACCTCCCCCACAATTAGTTAGAACTAAAGAACTAAATAAAATTACTACGAAAATTGTCATTACTTTTTTCATATTTTTAAATTTACATTTTATTCCTACTCATTTGGCTTTTCGGTTTCGCCCCGTTTTTTATGGTAGCTGGTCTCCATTTTTTATGTTGTTAACTTCTAAATTGCAAATGCGAATAAATGTTGGAGTTTCTATTTTTCATTGGTTTGCTTTCTTTAAACTTTCCCATAACTATTTTATTCATCTTTGTTTAATTAATTTATAAATCGTTGTGCAATAGAACAAGCTACTGTATAATTGCAGGGACGCGAGCACAACTCGTGGTGAAATAATGTACGCATCATCGCTTTAGTTGGAAGAATTTTTGAACTATGAAGATGGTGAAACACGGCATCTATTAATTCATATGTTACTCTTTTTGAATTACTACCGCTCATCCGATAGTGAATGGCCTTTTCGAAAAGCACACCATTTATTCTTGTACTTTTCGCTTCAATAAAAGTATAATGACCACCTCGGAATAAAGGAACAAGAGGATTTTCTTGTAACGATTGAATAACCTTATGAAATGTTAATTCGATTTTATTTTTCATCAATATATAATATTACTTCCTTCTTTTTCGTTCCAGTTCAATGTTCCACTTTCCATTCTTTTCAATTACTTCTCTACTTATGTCTTCGATGTTTTGCTCAGAATTTCTTTGACGCTGTCTAGTTCGAAACCAACCTTCAATTCCTTCTTGAATTTCAATTGATTTTCTAACCTGCCATACTTTTACAAATGTGTCCCAAAAGCTCATTACTTCTTATGAAATGCTGTCAGGGTATCTTCAACTTTAGCAACAAATTCAGCAACTTCCACTCCATTTGAATTCGCTTTATCAAAAACAAAGTCACGGTTTCCCCCTGCCATCATGATTCGAACTGCAGATTTCAATGTTGGTTTTATTGTTCCCATCTTTGATAGATACGCAAAACCTGCCCATGCTAATCCAACAATCGAAACTGTTGAACCAATTGTAATATCTACTGAACATATATATAACCCCATTATTAGGATTATTATTCCGCTTATAACATTTACAACTTGTACATTATTTTTCTGTTTATAGCCTGTTATTTCTTCATTTAATTCTTGAACTAAATCAATCACTCCAATTCCATCGATTGACCGTAATGCAAAGGTTTCCATTGATGTAGCAGTATTAATGAACAATTTTTCATCTGTCAGTTTTATTGATAGACCATCTGTTTCTAAAGTTTTCAGCGTGTTTTCCATTAATTAAATATTTTATATTTATTGACAAATGTACAATAATTTATGTATTTACATAATATTTAAAAATAAAAATTGCATGACCTTTCCGTTATGTTTATACATACGGATGAGGCTTTGTTAAAATTGATTGGAAATCGTATTCGAGAGGTACGAAAGGAAAATAATCTGTCTCTTCGCGATGTTGCTTTTAAAATCGGCATGGAGACTTCTAACCTATCTGTAATTGAAAATGGTCGGTCGAATCCTCAGATATTGACTTATGCACGCATTGCTTCAGCATTGAACGTTGACCTATCTACCATCTTCAAAATTGAATTTGATTTTAATTCTTTTGGAGAACAAGCGCCAAGCTATCAGGCGAGAAAGCACAGAAAGTAAATAAAGCAAGCGTCTTTCGATTTATCTCTAGAAAAGCATTGATAATTATAGTTGTAAAAATCATTTATTTTTAGCTCGGTTTATTAATTTTATTAGTAGTTTTGATATCCTTTCAGGAAATAGCGGAGTGGGAAAGACAACCTTGGTGAATTCATTGGATCCAACTTTAACGCTACGAACAGGAGAAATTTCAAAGGTTCACGAACAAGGAAAACACACCACTACTTTTGCAGAAATGCACAGCTTAGCAAGTGGCGGTTATATTATTGACACCCCTGGAATTCGTGCTTTTGGAGTAATTGATTTAGAGAAAGAGCACATGGCACACTATTTTCCGGAAATGAGAAATCTAATTGGAGCTTGTCGATTTCACAATTGCCTGCACTTAAATGAACCAAATTGTGCCGTTAAAGCTGCAGTAGAAAAAGATGAGATTTCCTTTTCTCGTTATCAAAGTTATTTAGATTTAATGTACGAAGACCCAAGTGACCCTCATCGTAGAAAGACATTTGCATGAGAATAGTAATACAACGTGTTAGAGAAACATCCTAAATACGCCGTCAATCTTTATAAATTGAACATTCTTTACTCATGTTCATTCTTTGCATGAAGTAATGATTTCTTTTCATTCCGAAAGTGATCGGCGCAGGAGGAGGTAATAAACAGGATAAAACCAATAAAAAGA
>RFPM01000073.1 GCA_009926125.1 Flavobacteriales bacterium
CCTAAATTCATTAAAGCACCATTAGATAAATTATTTTTCTCTAAAATTACTTTCCCTTCTGCATCAACTACAGAAACATTAGCTTTAATGTTTGAAGGTAGAGTAATATTAAATTTACCATTAGTAGGATTTGGATATACACTAAACCCTAAATTTGAATTTTCAGCAACTCCTAATTGAGACATACCTGAAACAAGACAAATAATGTTACTTCCGTGAGTAGCTAAACTTGCAACGTATGTAGCGCCATCTACATAGCCTATAACAGCGGCAGTAGGTTCAAAATCAAAGGCAAAATCAGCATTTGGAGACCATGTTCCACCTGTAACAGTTAATCTAAAAGATCCTACAACTATACCATCACCAGTAGGGATTAAAGGAGCAGTTTCAGAATCAAAAAATTTAACATTTGACGAATAATTTAGCATTCGTTTATCAACTTTATATGGTAATACATTTGTAAAATTTGGCCAATTATTCCAAGATGAATTTGTGTTATTATTTAAAGCTGTCCAAGATAATGTTGCGCCTTGAGTTATTAAATTTTCAGCATGCTTACCACGAACAATAACACTATTAAATTTAACAGGTAGATTTCCGGTATTTGTTAATCTAACTTGAAAATCTGCTGTAGTTGGTGTTGAACTTAACCACTCTAAAGACATTGTAATTTGTTCCTGAGCCATCGAGCTAAACGATAACAAAAACATAAATAAAGATAATAGTGTTACTTGAAATGAGAATTTAGAGTTTAAATCTCGAACTTGATAAAGATTTTTCATTGTTTTTGGTTTTAAAATTAAAAATATGTTTAGGAATCTAATTACAATTTGGCGATTAAAAAAACCACTTAACAAATATAAATTAAAAATTTAGAAAAAAAAACTTTTTTAAAAAAAATCATAAAAAAATTACAAATGATTAAACTTTGGGTAATAAAAACTTAACAAAGAAATTTTTGCGGTATTTTAAATTAAGCATGATTTTAAAAAATCAATGAGGAAGTTTAATTATAAAAGTACTTCCTTCTCCAATCTTACTTTTAACATCTATAGATCCATTGTGCTCATTAATAATCAGTTTAACATAGAACAATCCAAGACCAAATCCTTTTATATCGTGAATATTTCCTGTTGAAACTCTATAGAACTTATCAAAAATCATTTTTAGATCCTCTTTCCGAATACCTATTCCATTATCTTTAATTTCAATAACTAAATAATTTCGCTCATTTTTTGTTGTAATCGATATGAATGGTTTTGTAGTGCAGTATTTTACAGCATTATCTAGTAAATTATAAACTACATTAGTAATATGAATAGGATCTGCTTGAATTGTAAAAACACTTGCATTGTTTTCAATTAATATTTTTCCGCCATTTGCCAATTGATTAAAATCAAAAGTATCTTTAACTTCAACAAGGAGCTCATGAAAATCTAATGATTTTTTATTTAAGGTGGTGTTTTCTGTATCTAAAGTAGAAATATTTAACACCCTTTCCACTTGGGTTTCTAATCTTTTATTTTCTTTAAAAATAATTCCGGCATATTTTTTAGCTTTTTCTAAATCATCATCGGTCTCTAGTCGCATAATCATTTCACTAGACAAACTAATTGTTGCAATGGGCGTTTTTAATTCATGTGTCATATTATTTATAAAATCTGTTATCACTTCTGATAATCTTTTTTGCTTAATAATCGTAGCTAAACTAAACCCGAAAAAAATTAAAACTAAGAACACGATTGTTGATATATAAACCCATGGAGACAGAAAAACAGTGTTTTGAGGAAGCTTATTTTGGACATTTGGGAAAAAAACAGTGAAATAATGACCATCATTTTTTAATTTTAGTCGCGCAGAATCCAAACCAATTATATTGTTGTTAACTAATGTATATAAGGAATCATCGGTAAATTTATATAGTTTACTAAAAGTTAATTGATTGGTAAAACAATCATATATACCAAAAGTAAAATCTTCGTGAATGTTTTGATTGTAAAGCGCTTTTTTTAATAATGTTTCTAAATAATAGGGATCAAGTTCTTGTATTATATCTACTTTAAATTGATTTACGTTTAACTGCTTAATCGCGCCATAATGCTCTGAGCTATCTTCTATTGCATTGGAGATAACATTCAAAACATTTCTCAATGCTAAGTTTGTTTGTTCTGAAAATTCCTTCAAATTTAAACTATCAGATTTTTGTTGGATTGCAGTACTAGTTGATTGAATTTCAATTGTTTTTCGGACCCAAAGTAATTGAACTAGCAAGATGCTTGACAAAGAAAGCACTCCTAAAATAATAACCGCATTTATTCTGAATCTCTTCATAAAGTCAATAAAGGTTAAAACTACTTATTAAGTTTGGTAATTATATTACTTAAAACCCTTGTATTCCATTTACAGTTGTATACTTCAAGATATTTTTTTTATCTGGGTATATTCTAGCAAATGCTGACTGAACAGCCATTGTTCCCTCATGAAAGCCACAAAGAATGAGTTTCAACTTATTTTCATACGTATTTACGTCTCCAACCGCATAAACTCCAGGAATAGCAGTTGAATAGTCCTTAGGATTTACTTTGATTGCATTTTTTTCTATTTCTAAACCCCAATCTGCAATCGGACCGAGGCTGGGTTTTAAACCGAAAAGAGGTATGAAATGGTCAGCTTCAATTGTTCTATTTCCTATGGTTTGATGTTTTACAACTATTCGTTCTAAGTGATTTGTGCCCTCCAAATCAATTACCTCTGCCTCTGTAATTAATTCGATTTTATTAGCTTCAGCAAGATTGATTATTTTTTGCACTGAATCAAGGTGCCCTCTAAAAGAGCTACTTCGGTGTACCAAAGTGACTTTTTTGGCAATTTTCTGATCAACTAGAAAAAAAGCCCAATCCAATGCAGAGTCACCGCCTCCAGAAATAACACAGGTCTTATCCCTATAAAACTCGGGGTCTTTTATAATGTATTCAACTCCTTTATCTTCATAATTTGCTAAATTCTCAATCGGTGGCTTCCGCGGCTCAAAAACACCAAGTCCGCCAGCAATAATAACGACCGGAGCAGTGTGCTCAGTGCCCTTTTCGGTTTTTACGATAAATTGGTTCTCCTTATCTTTTTCAATAGAAAGGGCGGCTTCTCCCAGCGTAAATCCCGGTTTGAAAGGTGCGGCTTGTTCCATTAAATTATCAACAAGCTCACCAGCAAGAATAGTTGGAAAACCCGGAATATCATAAATTGGTTTTTTAGGATATATTTCGGAACACTGTCCTCCAGCTTGAGGCAAGGAATCAATTAAATGGCATTTTAATTTTAGAAGGCCTGCTTCAAAAACTGTAAATAAACCAACTGGCCCAGCACCAATAATAATTATGTCTGTTTTAATCATTTTTAAAAATTAATGCAAAAATACTGATTCTAGTTAACAAAAGATTCATTCAAAAGTTCAAGTTTAAAATTTCTATTGCACAACAAATTACAAACTTAAATGGGGAAAAACGAGAGTTTTTTGATTAAAAATTAAGGTTGACAAGAAGTTGTCGCAGTGATTAACAAGAAAAATAACTAAGGCAATACTAATCTTTCTTATTCGTGTTTTTAATCATGAATAGAACCATCAATACCAAAAAGGCAATAGTTGCAATCGCAATAGTCATTGGTTCAGATAGCCAAGATGAAAGAGGCTTCATTTTTTATAATTTATAATAAATATAATTTGTATATCCCTGAATTTCAATCCCTTTTATATAATTTACGGCTACTAATTATAATTTGATAGGTTTGAATTATTATTTAAGTTAGTAATGGAGATTTTATCTCATGTTTTCAAATAAAAAAAGCTCGGTAATGGTTAAATAGACACTATTTATTACTCGAAATTTCTTGCAAAAAACTGCATTTCATTTAATTTACGGTAAGCACCATTTTTTTTCAGAAGCTCTTTATGGCTTCCAAGTTCCACAATTTCACCTTTTTCTAATACAACAATTCTATCTGCTTTTTGTATTGTGGACAAACGATGCGCAATGACAATAGCAGTTCTACCTTTAGTAAGTGCTGCAGTAGCTTTTTGAATTAATTCTTCCGATTCATTATCAACACTTGATGTAGCTTCATCCAAAATTAATATATGTGGATTGTATACATAAGCGCGAATAAATGCGAGTAATTGCCTTTGACCTACGGAGAGAACGCCTCCTCTTTCGCCAATTTTATAATCATAATTTCCTGGTAGCTGCATGATAAAATCATGAGCACCAACTGCTTTAGCTGCTTCTATTACTTGGTTTCTACTAATATTTTCATCCGTTAATGTAATGTTGTTGTGAACAGAGTCTGAAAAAAGAAAAACATCTTGTAAAACAATTGCAATATTACTTCTTAAGTAAGCAATGTCTATTTCATTAATATTTATACCACCAATAGAAATTATACCTTTATCATA
>RFPM01000074.1 GCA_009926125.1 Flavobacteriales bacterium
GCTCAGCGTAGATTTTTGGAGCTAAAATCAAAAGGAATTGAAGCTAAAATAAATGAAATTTCTTCAAATTTAGCCGAACGAGATTTAATGGATTCGAGTAGAAAAGAAAGTCCTTTAATTCAAGTTGCGGACGCAATTGTTATGGATAATTCTAAATTGACAAGAGAAGAACAATTAGATTTTGTATTAAACTTAATTCGCAATCTAGTATAATTAATAGAAGTCTTTGCGGAATCCAAGATTGAACGTAAAGAGCATAGCAGAATTAAAAGGGTAGTTTGTTGTTTCATTAACCATGCCATTGCTGGCTTGGCGGATAATTAAGTAATTTCCACTAAAATCACAAAAGAAGGTCCCAATACTTGGAAAAGTATATTTTAATCCACCTTGAAGACCAACACCTAAATTTAAAATAGTCCCCTTACTATCTCCGTAATTTTGATAGTCAGCCTCGTCATAAGGATAATCCCAATCAGCAAATTTTCTCTTTATATTGTTTACACATAATAAAACTGTACTTCCACCATAAAAAGAAAATCCATTATCATAACCATTTATTATGTAAAATCGATTCCCACCCTCAACAGTAAGATAGCCAGTAGAAACGATATAATTTCGTTGAAGTTGATATGGAAAAGTTGTTGTAGAAATAGCAGATGCATATGCTTGAGTAGAATCATCTTCATTTCTAGGAATATAATAAGAAATGCGTCCGTAAAGTGTGGCTTGGTTACTTCTTGGATATTCTAGCCCCAAATTAAGACCAACAAATGTTTTTTTTACTCCAAAACCTTTGAGTGTTCCGAGACCTCCATTTAGACTTAGTTGCGAAAAAAGATTGCTTGCTAAAAACGTAACAAAGAGAATGAAAAAAAGATGTTTCTTGCTATTTGATTTCTTCATTGATAAAGCATTTATTTTATTTAACAAATCTATTGATTTTTTCTTTGTTTAGTAAATTAAATAGGATTATTTTTGAAAATTATGAAAAATTTTAAATTACAATTGTTTCTTGCGGTCCTTTTTTTTAGTTCAATTTTAAGAGCTCAAGTATGGGTAGATGATATGAATAACTCTAATTTAAGTCTCTACGAAATTCAAGAATCGTTCGAGGAGTATTGGAAAAATAGAGTAGTGGAGAAGGGGAAAGGATTTAAAGCATTTAAACGCTGGGAAAATTATATGGAGCCTAGAGTTTATCCTAGTGGAGACATAACTCTACCATCTCAAACGTATGGAAATTATAATGATTGGAAATCTCAGAATTTAAATTCAGTTATTCCAAATACTATTAATGGTTCTTGGACTATTATTGGGCCAGTAGGAAAACCATCCGGCGGGGGAGCAGGCAGATTAAATTTTATTCGCTTTGACCCTAACAATAGCAGTATAATGTATGTTGGAGCTCCTGATGGTGGACTTTGGAAATCAATTAATGGTGGTGTAAGTTGGTCGACTAATACAGATGATTTAGCTGTAATTGGAGTTTCAGATCTTGCAATTGACCCTTCAAATTCTCAAATTATGTACCTGGCAACAGGTGATAATGATGCTGGAGACACTTATAGCATTGGAGTTTTAAAATCTATTGATGGTGGGGCTACATGGAACCCGAGCGGTTTAGTTTTCACTGTGGAAAGTGCCACGAGAATTAGTAAAATATTGATAAATCCCAACAATACACAAATAATAATGGCCTTTGCAAGCAATGGAATTTGGAGAACAACTGATGGAGGTGTAAATTGGACGCAGCCAACGGGAACATTCAATAGCATAAAGGATGCAGAATTTAAACCAGGAGATCCATCAGTTATTTATGCTGCAAGCACTGTTTTTAAAAAATCAACAGATGGTGGGCTTAATTGGGTCACTATAAGTACTGGTTTGACAGGCGTAAGGAGATTAGCAATTGCTGTGACACCAGCAAATCCAGAATTTGTTTATGTACTAGCAGCTAATTCAACTGATAGCGGATTTTTAGGTTTGTTGAGATCTATAAATAGTGCAAGTTCATTTTCTACAAGAATGTCATCTACTTCAACAAATAATATATTGGGTTGGGATGATGGAACAGATGCAGGAGGTCAAGGTTGGTACGATTTAGCACTTGCTGCCTCACCAACAAATGATGAGGAAATTATAACTGGCGGAGTCAACCAATGGAAATCTCAAGATGGAGGAACTACATTTTCTTTAATCTCTCATTGGTCTGGTGGATATGACAAGCCTTATGTTCACGCTGATGTTCATGATATTATTTATTTTCCTGGTTCAGGAACTACTTGCTTTTCAGCTAATGATGGTGGTATTTTTAAATCAATTGACAACGGCGTTTCTTGGACGGATATTAGTTCAAATTTATCAATAGCACAACAATATAGATTTAGTTTATCAAGTACAAACTCCACAGTGGTATTAGCCGGTCATCAAGATAATGGAACAAATAGGACTGTAAATGGGACTTCATGGACTCAAGTAAATGGCGGTGACGGAATGGATTGTTTTATAGATCGAACAAACAATAATTTCCAAATAGCTTCTATTTACTATGGTAATTATTTTCGAACAACATCAGGTTCATCAAATTTTTCAAATATAGATGATCCTGCGGTTGAAGGTGATTGGGTAAGTCCTATACATCAAGATCCTGTTGCTCAGGCTGTAGTTTATGCAGGAGGTAGACCAGCTTTGTATAAAACGAGTAATATTGCTGCTTCTACAGTAACATGGACTGAATTAGCAACTCCAAATCCTGCAGCAAATACAATTAAAGAATTTGCTATTGCTCCGAGCAATAATCAAGTAATTTATGTTGTGAAATCGGGTAGTGGAGGGATTTCAAGATCTGTAGATGGAGGTGTCACTTTTACCTCTTGTACAAATCCTACTACGGCTGTTTCGCCAACTTGGGTTGCAGTTTCAAATACAAATCCAGATGTAGCATTTGTTGTTTATTCAGGATATACTGTAGGTGATAAAGTATTTAAAACCAATGACGGTGGATTATCGTGGATTAATTTGTCTTCAGGCTTACCGAATATTCCTGTTAATTGTATTGTTTATCATAATGGAACATTAAATGGAGATGCTGTTTATATCGGAACTGATGTTGGCGTATATTACAGAGATAATTCTTTGATTTCTTGGGTGGATTTTACCTCAGGTCTTCCAAATTGTGCAGTGAGAGATTTAGAAATTTTTTATCCTAACAATAAATTACGCTGTGCAACTTATGGCAGAGGCACATGGGAATCTGATTTGTACATAAGTGTCCCAGTTGCTCCTGTAGCAAGTTTTATAAGTGATAAAACATCAATATGTCAAGGTCAGTCTGTTCAATTTACAAGTACTTCAACTGGAACACCATCAATTTATTCTTGGACATTTCCTGGAGGCACGCCTTCAACAAGCTCCGAACAAAATCCAATTATAAGCTATAATTCTGCTGGAACATACACTGTAACGTTAAATGTTGCAAATTTAAATGGAGATGATTCAGAAATACAAACGACGTTTATAACGGTTCTCTCTCCTCAAAATCTCCCATTAATTGAAGGTTTTACCGGCATTGCTTTTCCTCCTCTTGGTTGGTCGATTTTGAATACTGATCAAGGATCAACTTGGACAAGAAATTCAACAGTTGGTTTAGCACCAAGTTCTGGTAATTCAATGATTTTTTTAAATTATTCTGAAAATGACATAGGTAATCAAGATGAATTCCGATCGCCAATTTTAAGTTTTACAAATTTATTGTCTGCTCAAATTTCTTTTGATGTTGCTTATGCAGCCTACAATGCCAGTTATATTGACGGATTAGAAGTTCTAATATCCTCAGACTGTGGAATTACTTGGAATTCACTTTATCTAAAAACAGGACTAACAGTAGGTCCTGGAAATCTTCCTACAGCGCCGCCAACTACATCTAACTTTACACCTACTTCAGCTCAATGGAGAAACGAAACAATCAATTTAGACCAATATATTGGGGAACCAAGTGTAAGAATTGCTTTTAGAAATCTTCCTGCTTATGGAAATAACTTATACATTGATAACATAAATATTTCAGGAGTTTTTGTACCGCCTCCTGTTGCTAATTTTTCTTCATCAACACCGTTAATTTGTCAGGGTAACACAGTTCAATATACAAGTACTACATTAGGTTCACCCACATCTTATTCTTGGTCGTTTCCTGGTGGAGTTCCCTCTACAAGCTCTATAGCAAATCCAATTGTTAGTTATACTTCTGCGGGATCTTATGCTGCAAGTTTAATAGCTACAAATAGCTCTGGAAGTGATACAATAGAATTATCAAATTATATTAGCGTAACAGCTAATTCCATAAACACAACTGCAGTATCAGCTTGTGATTCTTATGAATGGAACGGAACAACGTATTCATCATCTGGAATTTATAGTGGAAC
>RFPM01000075.1 GCA_009926125.1 Flavobacteriales bacterium
CAATTTTTACTCCTTTCTGAAACTGAAATTTTTCAAAAATGTTCTTCCAGAAATTTTAAAAATTAACAGTTTCAGTTCAGTAGCAAAAACCATGAAATTCAAGGCCGAATAGTGTTCGCGAATATTCACTAAATAGTTCTCACTTTGAAGGAATTCTTGATTTGTAGCAAAAGCTGCACTAATTCACTGCCAATTAATCCAGATGCGCCAATAAGCAAGATATTTTTTTGCATTGACAAAGGTAGAATAGTTTATTTACATTTTTGAATGTACGCTTTCGTACCACCAATCAAAATTCTAATCAAATTCATAAGGCGAATGGTGTTCGCGAATATTCACTAAATAGTTCTCACTTTGAAGGAATTCTTGATTTGTAGTAAGAGCTGCACTAATTCACTGCCAATTAATCCAGATGCGCCAATAAGCAAGTTGGACACAAGCCGTCAATGTCCATTATCCTAACATTGTATATTCTCATAAAAGTCGTAATTTAGCAGCAATGATTAAGCGCGTTTATATAGATACTTCAGTATTTGGTGGAAATTTCGATGAGGAATTTTCCACTGATACTATTGCATTTTTCAATAGAGTTAGAAATGGAGAAGTAACAATAATAGTTTCTGATGTCCTTGAGGCTGAATTATTAGGCGCTCCAGACTTTGTAAGACAGCTATTGGTGAGTTTACCAAATGAATTCATTGAAAGAATTAGATTGTCAAAAGATGCTTCAGATTTAGCCGATAAGTATATTGAAGCGAAAGTTGTTGGAAAAACTAGTAGAGCAGATTGTCAACATATCGCAATTGCAACACTTTGCCATGCGGATGTTTTAGTTAGCTGGAATTTTAAACATATTGTAAATTTAGATCGTATCAGAGGCTATAATGGAATTAATTTCCAAAATGGTCATCAAATGATTGAAATAAGAACTCCTAAAGAAATTTTCAATTATGAAAACGAAGAATAAAAATGTCGCAAAAACATTTGATGCAATTAAAGTTATGCGTCAAATTCGAGATAAATTAAGTCTCGAAATTATGAATATGAGTTTTGAAGAAGAGCGAGCCTATTTAGATAAGTTGCTATCAGAAGGAAATAAAAAGTAAAACAGCAAGTGCCTAACAGCGTGCAAGCGCCATAATCCTGCCGCAGGCGCAACACAAGGTTACGATCGCCTGCACGCGAAACGATATTTTTTGCATGGACAAAGGTAGAATAGTTTATTTACATTTTTGAATGTCCGCTTTCGTACCACCAATCAAAATTCTAAATAAATTCATAAGGCGAATAATAATCTCTATTTGAAAAATAATTCTATTTTCCTTTCTTTTTTTCTTGATACTTCGGCAAGCTCAGTACAAGTCAAGAAACCAAAAATTCAAGGCCGAATAGTGTTCGCGAATATTCACTAAATAGTTCTCACTTTGAAGGAATTCTTGATTTTTAACATTAAATTATTTTACTGATACGAATTCGAATACTCAATTACGTTTATTAATTTTGTAATTATTTATCAAAAATATGAGACAGAATATACTATTTTTTTTATTACTTATTGTTTCTCGTTTTTACTTTTCTCAAGCGCTTTATTTCCCTCCAAACACCGGAAATAATTGGGATACTCTTTCTCCTTCAGCATTAAATTGGTGTCCCACAAAGATTGATAGTTTGTACGCTTTTTTAGATTCGAATAATACAAAGTCCTTTATTTTGCTAAAAAATGGAAAAATTGTTCTCGAAAAGTATTTTGGAACACACACACAAAATTCAAATTGGTATTGGGCTTCTGCAGGAAAAACACTTACCGCTTTTATGGTTGGAATTGCGCAGCAAGAAAATCACCTCTCACTTTCGGATACAAGCTCTAATTATTTAGGTCTTGGTTGGACAAACTGTTCTCCTACTCAAGAAGAGAAAATCACAATTCGCAATCAATTGACAATGACATCGGGTTTAGATGACGCTTCCGGAGATCCAGATTGCACAATAGACACCTGTTTAGAATTTCTTGCAAATGCCGGTTCACGTTGGGCTTATCACAATGCGCCTTATACATTGTTGGACAGCGTAATTTCTCAAGCTACAGGAATGAGTTTGAATTCATATTTCACTCAAAAGGTTAAAAATCCAATCGGAATGAACGGTTTTTATTTTTATCAAGATTACAACAATGTGTTTTTCAGTACAGCAAGAAGTATGGCAAGATTTGGCTTGTTGCTTTTAAATGAGGGCAATTGGAATGGAAATCAGATTTTGACAGACCAAGATTATTTTACTGAAATGACAAATGCTTCTCAGTCTTTAAATCCTGCTTATGGTTATTTAACTTGGCTAAATAATACAAATCAGTTCATGGTGCCGTATTCTCAGATTGTTTTTAATGGAAGTATTTCTCCCGATGCGCCCGCAGAAATGTATGCTGCAATGGGAAAGAATGGGCAATTTATAAACATCGTACAAAGTGAGGATTTAGTTTGGGTAAGAATGGGAGATGCTCCCGTAAATGACCTTGTGCCTTTTATATTAAACAATGAGATTTGGCAACATCTAAATCAACTTGAATGTCAAAGTGGAGGTGCTTTTGAAAATGAATTTCAAAGCGAAATTAAACTTACACCTAATCCTGCTTCTAATTTTATTGAGGTAAATACAGCAAGTCCTATGGCAAATTTGCGGCTAGAAGATATCCACGGAAACGTGCTTGAACTTATGGCTGTTCAGGATACTTATTCTAAGCTCGATCTATCTGATTTAAAAGTTGGCACATATTTCTTGCGACTTACACTTTTAAATGGCGTTGTTTTAGCAAAGCGTTTTGTGAAGTATTAGCTTTAAGAATATTCCGGAAACAAACTACAAATACCTTCTTCCGTTGGCGAACAAATTCCTCGTTCTGTAATCAATCCTGTAATTAAGCGTGAAGGAGTCACATCAAAGCCATAATTTAGAGCTTTTGTAGTTTCAGGACAGATTAGGATTTGTTCTATTTCTCCTTTTTTGCTAAGACCTTGAACGTAGCGAACTTCGTTTTGATCTCTTTTTTCAATGGGTATTTCTGATAATCCATCTCGAATTCTCATGTCTAAAGTCGTGGATGGAAGCGCCACATAAAATGGAATTTTGTTGTCTTTTGCAGCAAGCGCTTTCAAGTAAGTGCCAATTTTATTTGCAACATCCCCATTTCTCGTTGTACGATCGGTACCAACAAGTACAATGTCTACTAATCCATGCTGCATAAGATGACCACCAGTATTATCTACAATTAAGGTGTGTTCTATTCCATGTTTTGTCAACTCAAATGCTGTTAAATTGGAACCTTGATTTCTTGGTCGAGTTTCATCCACCCAAACATGAATTTTTATTCCTTTTTCATGAGCTTGATATATTGGCGAAGTTACCGTTCCCCATTCGATACAACCTAACATTCCAGCATTGCAATGCGTAAGGATATTTACAGCTTCTCCCTTTTTCTTTTTGGAAATTTCCTCAAGAAGTGGAAGTCCATGAACTCCAATCATGCGACAAATTTCGATGTCTTCTTCAACAATTCTTGCTGCTTCTTTCCACGATATTTTTAAATAATCATCACAGTTTTCAAGAGCAGCTTTCATTTTATCTAAAGCCCAAAAAAGATTAATTGCTGTAGGTCGGGAAGCTCGTAGCGCTGAAAATGCTTCGTCCAAAAATTCTTTAGACAGCCCTTTTTCATTCATTTCTCGAACGGCTAGATAAATTCCATAAGCTGCAGTAGCGCCAATTAAAGGTGCGCCTCTAACCGTCATGTTTTTTATCGCATTTTCTGCATCTCTATATGTTTTCAGCTTAACAACAACAACTTTATGGGGAAGTTCTCGCTGATCAATTACCTCTACAAAACGATCTTCAGTTGTCCAAATAGTCCGAAATGTATTTGCCATGCTTTTGGTATAAGTTACAAAGATAAAAAAAACCTCAGATTTCTCTGAGGTTTAGTACCCCGGGCCGGAATCGAACCGGCACTCCCGAAAGAACAGGATTTTGAATCCAGCGCGTCTACCAGTTCCGCCACCGGGGCAATTTGGTATGCCAACGGGCAACAAAGATATTGTTTTTTTCAAAATAAAAAGTAAATTATTTTGAGATTACGCTTTCTTAACACCAATCAAAATTCTAAACAAATTCATAATGCGAACAATAATCTCAATTTGAGAAATTATTCTATTTTCCTTTCTTTTTTTCTTGACAAAAAAAGAAACCAAAAAGTCAAGGCTCTGAATTTCTATTTTGTTCGCAAATCATAATTTTACAATTATTTATAACTCGTCGCGAACAATTTTTACTCCTTTCTGAAACTGAAATTTTTCAAAAATGTTCTTCCAGAAATTTTAAAAATTAACAGTTTCAGTTCAGTAGCAAAAACCATGAAATT
>RFPM01000076.1 GCA_009926125.1 Flavobacteriales bacterium
GATGTCTATGTATTGTTCTTAGCTTACTCATTAGCTTGAATGATATTTACTCTTATCTCATTGTCAGGGAATACCTCTTGAGTAGTTAAAACAATATCATTAGAGTATAAAGACTTGAATGTATTTAATAACTGTAGTTTCTCCTGAGTAGTTAGGAGCTCATAGTTAGTAGTTAAGTCATTAATGATAGTATCAATGAGACTTACTATTTCGTTTCTAGAAGGGAGCTTATTCTTAGAGCCTATAGCTCTTCCTTTCCCAAAGGTGTTGCCTTTCGTAAACATGTTAAACTATCATGTTTTTAACGCTTACAATATATCTCCATGAAGGAATGAACTTAGCTTCCTCAGATAGCTCTATAGAGTTATTTAGAGCTTGTTTAATAAGCTCAGTTGAGCCTATAGGATATTCTAGTTCATTAATTGCTTTACATAACTTCTCTAGCTTTTTAAATAGCTCTATTTCCTCCTTAGAGTCTATCTCTATAGAGAATGTCAAGTTAGTATCTAAGTTTACATTAAAGCTCTCGTATCTATCAAAGAGTTGATTAATTTGGCTTAGAGGCAAGTCTACTAGTTTCAGGAACTCCTCTTCCTTAATACTACCTAAGCCCGTTTTTATCTTAGCTTGTTCAATTACATATCTAGAGGGACTCTTTACGAATTGCTTAGTGTCTTTAATCTCTACTACTTTAGAGCATAGTTCTATTAGCTCCTCTAAATAATGTTTCTTTTTAGCTTTTTTCATTAGATAGGTAGCCTCTCCTATTGTGTCATGTCCTATTAACATATTTTATAGTTTAACCTGAGAGAGTTCATTCCCTCTCATAACTATATTATAATGAGATTAGATTGTGTTCATAAATGAGAGCACAAAGTTGTTAGTACAAAAGAGTAATTTATTAACATAGTGTACTATTCTTAAGGTATACCCAAAATTGATATACTATTTATTACATAACTGAAAGAGTTTTTTTACATAAATGATACAAGTTGTGAATAATACAATTACATTTGTACAAATAACACAAAATCGACACAATGAAAATTAACTACATTCGAGTTAGTACCTCTACTCAAAACAAAGATGTACAAGAGTTTAACTTATCTAGTGACTATAAAGTATTCAAAGAGACTTGCTCAGGCTCTATAGCCTTTCAGGAACGCTCTCAGGGAGCTAAAATAATAGAGCTAGTTAAGGAGGGCAAAGTAGAAGAGATATTAATACATGATATATCTAGAATAGGGCGTAACAATTTAGATGTTCTAAGTATGATACAATTTTTTACACTACATAATGTAAATTTAGTATCTAGAAGAGAGGGACTCAGTACAATGATAGAGGGAAAGCCTAATCCTATAGCTAGTCTTATAATAGGAATACTATCTACTCTAGCTCAACACGAACTAGATAGAATGAAAGAGAGAAGGAATGAAGGAATAGCTAGAGCAAAGGAGAGAGGAGTATATTCTAGTAATGGAGGCAATAAGAGAGAAGAGACTAGAGAGGAGTTTCTAGCTAAAGATAGCACTAAGAAAATAGTAAAGTTTCTTAAGGAGGGCAATAGCCTTAGAAGAGTAGCCTCTTTGTCAGGTTGTTCATTAGGCAAAGTTCAAAAAGTAGTAAAGATATTAGGAGGAGCTCCTGAGCCTGAGCCTAAGGCTAAAAAGAATAAAGTAAATAGTAGTAGCAATCTTAGAGACAATTATATTGAGTCCTTAGAAGAGTTAGACTCTTTAGATGTTATAGACAAAAGTCCTTCTCAGTGGCTAAAAGAAAATAGAGTAATTACTCCACAAATAAAAGTTAATCTAGAGAATGAAACTGAAGAGGAGAGGAAGGAATGGGAACGAATGATAAGAGAACAAAATAAAAATACTTAATAAAAAAAAGAGGAGCTCAATTAAGAAACTCCTCTAGTGTTTTATGTATTAATATCTCACTATTAAATACTCCAACCCTCGCAACAAATCTACTGTTATTTTTTCTTATTCAACATATCATTTAAGTTAATTTTTTTTAGTGCCTCAAAAGTTATGTTAAAAATCTTTTCTAGAGTTATTCCCTCTCCTAAGTATAACCTACATAGATAGGACTTCTCACTTAGTTTAATATATTCTACTCCATTTTTATTTACTCCCTGACTCATAGTATTTCAAATTTAAGACTAATATCATTCCTACCAAAAAATTCCCTTACTAAATTATTGAGCTCCTCAATTAAGTAACTAGCTTGACTAATAGGCAAAGTAATACTATCATGTTTAATAGTAAAGGGAATATCATAATATCTATTTTGTATCATGTAGCTAGTAACTATATTATGAAAGAAATTTCCCTCAAGCGTTTGCACTTCTATAGCTAGTTGCCTATTTCCTAAGACTCTTTTTAAGTCCCTGAGCTTAATAGCGTCCTCTTCAAAATTAAACATAAAGACTCTCTCCATGTCAGTAAAGCTCTCTCTATAACTATTGTAAAAGAGTTGCCCAAAAAACTCAGCTTTAAACTCTTGCCTCTCCTCCTGAGTATGTCCTTTGTCCTTTCCTTTCCATTTGCTCAGGCTCATAATAGTTTCATAGCCTTTCCCTGAGAATATATGATTGTCCCATTGTGAAAAATGAATAACATAGGGAGAGCTATTAGAGGAGGATATATTTTGTAACTTTTGGACAAAATTCCTACCCTCTTGTCCCTCCTTCCCTATGTTATTCATTTTAGCATATTTTGAAAAGAAACATAATTGACTATTAGGCATATCTATACTAACTGACTCCTCCTCTTCATAGCCTTGAAAATATGTGAATTGTTCTAAGTCTCTAGCTAGAGATGTACATGGAGAGTAAAGCCTTCCTCCCTTATATGTAAATGTAAAGTCCTTATCTTTTTGACTCATAGCGTTGAATTGCTCAATACTAATTAATCTACTAGAGTATTGAGGAGTATTCTCTTTATAAGTTCTAGAGATATATTGCATAGCCTCCTCTACTCTTATCTTTCTAAAACTAAGTTGTAAAAATTCGTGTTTTAATAGAGGTTGTAATTTAATTAGCTCCTGAGCTTTTTGGTCCTTAGCTAGTGCAATCTTTCTACAGTAAGTTTGCTTAGTTATTTGAGTAGTTACTATTCCTCTATCTACTCTATATTTCTCAGTTAAGCGATAGGACTTAGAGAAAGCTCCTGACAAATGGCTATTGTTTCTCTCTATTATTCCTGAGTTTATTAATTGCCTTATAATGTGTCTAGAATAATTACTCCCTAAAAACTTTTGTATTATAACTTGAGGCAAATTAACAAAGCCTGAGAATGAGCCTTTGTCTCTCAAGCTCCTGAATACTATAGTATGAATAAAATAGATATACTTTTCTTTCCAACGCTTGTTGTAACAAAGAATGTGCTCTAGAGAAAAATTGTCAGGGAGATAGCATGTGAGGGGAGCGTAAATAGTTTTCATATATTTATTATAATAGTGAGATGTTGTAAAAGTATTTATTCATTTTATTGTCTAGACTTAGCCTTAATTTTTCTTTCAACAAGTTTTTAACTATTGTATTCTATTGTTCTTTATAGTCTCTTATCTCTTTCCTTATTCTTTCTATTCCCTCCTCCATTGTCTCATCTTCTTTCATAGTTGCTAGAACATAAGGAATAAGAGTCTTTAATAGGCTAAGCCTTTGCGATATATTCAAGCTCTCTTCATACTCTATTATTTCCTCTAAATTCAAAGAGAATAGACAATTAACTAAGAATTTTAATTCTCTTGTTTTAGTGTTGGGAACTCCCTGAGCTCTCCCCTTAGTATTTATATTCTTATCATTTTTTGTAAACGGCATATATTCCTATTTACTTAAATAATTAAGATTGTATATTTTTGTTTTATTTTTAGAATTTAGAGCGTATTAATTCACTCATAGTAACTCCCTTTTTTATTGCCTCTTTTTGTATCTTAGCTTTTAGCTTAGGAGCTATTCTTATTTTAATTACTTCGCTTTTAGAATAGTTTAACATTGTCGTTTATTTTATCTACTTCCTGAGCTATCTCAGTTAATAGGAGTTTATACTTTTCATTCAGTAGGTCCTGAGAGCTTTGTACTTCATTATAGAACTTCATTAGCTCTTTTTTCTTATTGATTAAATTCTCTCTAGCCTCTTCTAGTTCAGCCTTCTCTAGCTCTATTATGCTTGTTAAATTGATTGTATTCATATCGGTATTTTTATATTGTGTTTACGGCAAAATTGCCTATGAGCTTTTCTATCCTTACTACTTAGAGCTAAGTACTCCATAAGGCTCAGGAGAGGCTCATTTTTATTTTCTACTAGCAAGTTCATAGCTACTAGATGTCTATGTATTGTTCT
>RFPM01000077.1 GCA_009926125.1 Flavobacteriales bacterium
TTGACCCATGGTGTAACTGGCAACACGTCTGTTTTTGGTACAGAAGAGTCTAGGTTCGAGCCCTAGTGGGTCAACACTTAAAAACCCAGTATAGATAATACTTTACTGGGTTTTTTTATTGTTTATGTTTTTTTGGGTTAAAACTACTAAATTGAGGTAAAAAAATTAATGCTAAGGTACTGTTATTCAAAGTTTTACTTTTGTCAATCAAGTTTTTCTTTACAAAGTCAATAATGCATAGGAAAATAACACCCATAAAAATTCAGTAATAAATATGTGATCGGAAAAGGATATTAAAAGCCAAGATTTTATTCTTTGTTTAATGTTTTAATTGTGCCTAACTCATTTTGACTTGCCTGGTTTTTATTTTCTTTCAGTTGGTAAAGTTTATATTTTATAGTCTCAATAGGCACTATATAATAATCTTTCTCAAGTACATCTTTGTTACAATCATCCAATGATAAATAGTATTGACAAACATTCTTTTGATTACAGTCTAAACTTAAATTGCCATAGCGAGAAAAATATCCGTGCAAATTCCAAATTGAAAACATGTTTGGACAGATATTTATAGTAATATCTTTACCAACAGTATTAATTACAGCCTTACAATCATAAATCATAGCTTTATCTCTTCCAACTCTATTTATTTGACTAATAGTTAAAATTATGCTTGTGAAAATGATTCCAATTGTAACACCTTTAAATATTTTAAAACCTTTAGATTCGATAGTAATTTTACTAATAGCTAACTTTATAATTGGGTAAAGGAAATATGCTAAACCTATTGCAAATAAAGGGTATACTGTAAGAATATAAAAGTTTCTTTGTTTCAAGCTTATTATTATAGGTATAACTCCAGACAAAGCAATCGCAGTAAACATAAAGAATTCTCTTATATTCGATTTTATCAAATATTTTTGTACTTTCATTTTTAATGCAATCATTATAATGAAAAATCCAACAATTAGAGGAATAGAAATACTACTAAAGAATCCTCCTAAAATTGCAAATCGTGAATCAACAGTCTGAACACTTTGTATGCTACTTATAACCTGATTTCTAAAATAGTTTAGCATATTATTTTGAGCATCAATAGAAGTAAAATATAAAAGTGCAATTGGTAAAATAGTAACTAAAACTAAAGCAACTGTATCAACTGTCATTTGCAAAAAACTTTTGTTACGTTTAAATACCCACATAAAAAATGGTACTCCCCAAATATATAGGCAGAAAAATCCTTTAGTTAGAAGCCCAAGTGATAGTGAAATTGCTGATAGTGAAATCCAAAGAAAACGTTTTTCTTTAATACTTTTAAAATAAAAAAATACTGCTAAACAAACGAAAACACTCATTGTATTTTCTAACATATTATTTGCTACTGCCCAAGCTACATCACTTGTAATACTCCAAAAGAAAAGAGGTATCCAACCATTTTTTTTTTCTTTTGTTAAAATTTCCCATATCAAAACAATTAAATATCCAACAACAATATAAGTAAGAAGTGAATATATACGTTCTACATAAATTGAGTCTCCAAAAATTTTGAATAATAAGCTTTGCAAACCGAATGCCAATGGGGGATGTTCATAAAACTCAGGAAAAAGCCCATAAGTTAAATGTGGTTTCCAAAAACTCCCCAAACCTTCTGCCATATTCCGAGATATATCCGCGTAAAGTAATCCATCCATGAACATTCCATCAGAGAAAAGCTCAACAGAAACTATTACCAAAAATAGAAAACCAACGAATAGATAAAAGTAATGATGCATTTTCAGTTTCATAAGCACTAACTATAAAATAAAATTGAAAATGTATATTGGTAATTTGCTAAAAAATTTCATAAAGTGTTAACTTTTATGTCTTGAAATAGGTTGAGTTGTTTTCTGTTTAATTCTGCCAAACGTCAAATTTATTGTTTAATAATTAACAAATTATAAATACATTAATTTATCCAAATCAACGCTTAGTGTTCTTCTTGAAGATTCAAAATTTATTAATCCTTTTTGTTCTTATTATGAGTGTATTATGCAAACTCTCAACATCTTCCTTCAATTAACTCTATAATTCAGACCTTTGACCAACTTGTAAAAACCTTTAAATGTTTAGTTTAAAGGGTTTTTTGTTTCTTTAATTATGTATTTTACTTTGGCAGATGAAGTCTGTTGTTGGCACACTTGTTTTAGCAATTGCCGTGAAACCACCATCGATTTCACTAAAATTTCTGTATCCTCTACTTTGGAGAATACTTGCAGCAATCATACTTCGGTAACCACCTGCACAATGCAGAAAGAAATGCTCATTTTTGTTTAAATTTTCAATCCACTTATTGATTGAAGTAAGTGGTTTACTATAGGCTTCAGCAACGTGGTTAGCGGCATATTCTGTGTCTTTTCGCACGTCAACTACCACAGATTTCTCAGGGATAAAGCTTTCAGAAAATTCGCTGCTATTAATTCTATGAATTTGATCAATTTCTTTCCCTGCATTTCTCCATGTTTCAAATCCTCCATCAAGAAAACCAAGAATAGTATCAAAACCAACTCTACTTAAGCGAGTAATAACTTCTTCTTCTGTTCCAGGCTTTGCCACTACCAAAATAGCTTGTTTTACATCTCCAATCATTGCACCAACCCAAGGTGCAAATTCACCATTTAGGCCAATGTTTATCGATTGAGGAATGAATCCTTTGTAAAAATCACTGCTGTCCCGCGTGTCAAGAAGAAGTGCGTCAGTGCTTTCTGCTAAAGCTTGAAAAACAGAGCAAGGCAAGGTCTTCAACCCTTTTTCTTTTACTACTTCAAAACTTTCGTAGCCCTTTTTATTCATCGCTACATTAGCGCCAAAATAAGCAGGAGGAGGAAGTAAACCATCCGTTACAGCTGCAACAAAGGATTCTTTGTTCACTTGATTTAGCGCATAATTCATCTTCTTTTGATTGCCTAAGGTATCAAGCGTTTCCTTCATCATGTTTTTTCCGCATGCAGATCCAGCTCCGTGTGCAGGATAAACAATAATATCATCCTCAAGAGGCATTATTTTCTCCATTAAACTATCATAGAGAATGCCCGCTAATTGATCTTGCGTAATATCTGCTGCTTTTTGAGCTAAATCTGGTCGACCAACATCTCCCAAAAACAAGGTGTCGCCAGAAAAAAGCGCTGTATTTTTTCCATTTTCATCGATAAGTAAATAACAAGTACTTTCCATCGTATGCCCTGGCGTATGAAGCACCTTTAGCTTTATTTTTCCAATTTCAAAAATCTGCTCATCTTCGGCAATTGTGCATTCAAAATCGGGCTCAGCATTAGGTCCAAAAATTATGGGAGCATTTGTTTTTCGGCTCAAATCCAAATGTCCTGAAACAAAATCTGCATGAAAATGAGTTTCAAAAATGTATTTTAGTTTTACCTTATCTTGTTCCAAGCGCTCAGTATAAGGAGCGGTTTCTCTCAAGGGATCAATGATAAAAGCTTCGCCATCACTGCTTACATAATAAGCTCCCTGAGCCAAGCATCGTGTATAAATCTGTTCTATTTTCATAGTAATACGGCTTAATTCTAGTTACAAAGGTAATTTATTCAATATAAATAGACCACGAAGAAGTAAAAGTTATTCAATAAGAAATGTCCTGAAACTTTAATTATCTTTGCAAGCATCTTTTTTTGATGAAATTCTATGGCTATTATTAGCAAAACAGATTTTTAATAAACTATTATGGAGGAGTCTAAGAAACTAAGCGATATAAAAGATTTTGGGGAATTTGCCCTTATTGATCATTTAACGAAAAATTTTTCATTAAAAAATGCTTCAAGTTCTTTTGGTGTTGGTGATGATGCGGCAGTAATTTCGATTTCTGAAAATGAAGTTTGTCTTCTTTCTACGGATATGCTTGTTGAAGGTGTTCATTTTGATTTGATGTATACTCCGATGAAACATTTGGGCTATAAATCAGTCGCTGTAAATGTTTCTGATATTTGTGCAATGAATGGAATTGCAGAACAAATAACTGTTTCAATCGCAGTATCAAGTAGGTTTTCTACTGAAGCTCTTGAAGAATTATACGCTGGAATTCATTTGGCTTGTGAAAATTTTAAGGTAGATTTAGTTGGAGGAGATACAACTACTTCTATTTCAGGTCTCACAATTAGTATTTCTGTTTTAGGCCGA
>RFPM01000078.1 GCA_009926125.1 Flavobacteriales bacterium
ATTGCGAGAATTAACTGGTTATATTACCTTAGATACAGGTTACAAAAATACAGGAGCAACAAAAAGTTCTATCACATTTTTAGACGGCGAACTAGGTATTTTACATTACAGAGGCTATTCGATAGAGCAATTGGCAGAAAAAGCTTCCTTTCCCGAAGTTGCATATCTTCTTATTTATGGAGAATTACCAAGTCAAACAGAATTAAATGACTTTGAATCAAGCATCAAAAAGCACACTTTGGTTCATGAAGATATGAAGCAGTTTTTTGAGGCATATCCTGCCCAAGCACATCCAATGGGCGTTTTATCTGCTATGATATCTTCATTGGCTACATTTTATCCGGAATCGCTTGATCCTAATAGAAGTACAGAAGCAAAAAATTTAACAGTTCATCGTTTATTAGCAAAATTACCAACTTTGGCTGCTTGGGCATATAAGAACTCAATGCGTCACAAGTTTATGTATCCAAGAAATAATTACAATTATTGTGAGAACTTCTTGCACATGATGTTTGCAATGCCAACAGAGGATTATCATGTAGATCCTATTATTGTAAGTGCCTTAAATAAATTATTAATTCTTCATGCAGATCACGAGCAAAATTGTTCTACTTCAACCGTTCGAATTGTAGGGTCATCTCAAGCAAATTTATATTCTACTGTTTCTGCTGGAATTTCAGCTCTTTGGGGTCCTTTGCATGGTGGCGCCAATCAAGAAGTAATAGAAATGTTAGAACAAATACACAATGATGGTGGAAATGTTGATAAATGGGTTTTGAAAGCCAAAGATAAAGAAGACTCGTTCAGATTAATGGGATTTGGACATAGGGTTTACAAAAATTTTGATCCTCGTGCGAATATCATAAAAAAAGCATGTGATGATGTTTTACAAAAACTTGGCGTGAACGATCCTTTACTAGCAATCGCTAAAAAATTGGAAAAAGTTGCCTTGGAAGATGAGTATTTTAAATCTCGAAATCTTTACCCAAATGTTGATTTCTATTCCGGAATAATCTACAAAGCAATTGGGATTCCTACCGAAATGTTTACAGTAATGTTTGCACTTGGCAGACTTCCTGGAAAATTTAAAGTAAAGCTATTCCTCGGAGTAGCTTTCTTCATTTTTAGCCTTTTTGGAACCGTCATAAATCTCAAATTTTCTAAAGCTGCATTCTAAATCGCCATTAAAAACTTTTGTTTTTTTCGTAGGTTTTAAGCCAATACTTTTCAATCCCTCCTCACTTGAAGAAATAATCCATGCTTCAGAATTTGTCATTGAATGTTTCATCCAAGTCCCTAAAGTATCATATAATTCAGGAATATCTGTTTCCATTCGTTCACCATAAGGTGGATTAGTTAATATAAAGAGCTTTTCTTCTGTTTTTGTAACTTGATCAAAGGGAAGCACAGAAGTTTTTACAAAGCGCCCAAAACTCATGCTGCGAAGATTTCTTCTAGTTTTTAGAATCATTTCATCTGAAATATCTGAGCCAATAATTTCACAGGGCAAAGACCTAACAATTCGAGGAGCGCTTCCATAAATCTCATTCCAAAGCTTTTCATCGTAATTATTTAAATTTTTGAATGCGTAATGCTGCCGCTCAATATTAGATGGGATTCCAGTTGCTAAAAAAGCAGCTTCTATTAATATTGTCCCAGACCCACAAAATGGATCCATGAATGTTGTTGTTCTATCCCATCCTGATTGGCGAATGAGACTTGCTGCAACCACTTCATTTAGAGGCGCTTCGCCAACTTCTTCACGGTAGCCACGTTGAAAAAGTGGAAGTCCACTCGTATTTACAGAAATTGTAACCTCATTTTCTTTTATATACAAGTCAAAAAGAACTTGAGGTTTTTTTAGATCAATGTTCGGTCGTTCGTTTTGTATTTCTCTAAAACAATCCACAATTGCATCCTTAAGAACTAAAAATGGATAGTGCGTATTCTTAAAAAGAGTCGAAAAAACTGCACCTTTAATAGCAAATGTCTTGTTTGCAGAAAAAATCTCATTCCAATAAATACCAGCTGCTTTTTTATATAAGTCATCTTCAGATTTTATAAAGAAATGTTCTATTTCTACTAATATAGAAATTGCACAGCGAATATAGAGATTGAGAAAATAAACGTCTTCCCATGAGCCATTTATTCTTACAGCGCGATTTAAAAATTCTATTTTATCGTAACCCAATTCAATTAGTTCCTCTCCTAATGTTTGTTCAAATCCAAAAAAACATTTTAGTGTTATTTTGAGTTCACTTTCGCTTGTCGTTTCTTTTGATTTCATTTTAAATTTTTATACTCTAACTTTGTACAAAATAACAAAATTGCCTAGACTCAGCTACCTGTTAGCCCCATTATTTATCATCATTGCATTCTTTACAAGTGCTCAGCAGCGCGTTGGATTAGTATTAAGTGGTGGTGGCGCTTCTGGAATTGCTCATGTTGGAGTTCTTAAGGCACTAGAGGAAAGAGGCATTCCTATAGATTTTATTGCAGGAAGTTCGTCTGGCGCTTTAGTTGGAAGTTTGTATGCATGCGGTTATTCTCCGGAAGAAATTGAAGCATTTGTATTAAGTCAAGAATTTAAATATATGACTTCAGGTGTTTTAGATGCAAAACATCACTTTTTATACCGCCAAGAAGACGCAAATGCTAGCACCTTTAATTTTTCAATTTCACGAGATAGTATTTTACGAAAATCAATTCCATTGAGTATCATTACTCCTATTTTGATGGATTTTGAAATGCTGCGTTCTTTGGGAATTACCAGTGCAGCTTACAAGGAAGATTTTGATTCCCTTTTTGTACCATTTCGTTCTGTTGCATCGGATGTTTTAAATAAAAAAAGTGTTGTTTTTCGATCTGGCAATTTGAATGAAGCAATCAGAGCATCCATTACTTATCCTCTGTATATTAATCCTATAAAAATTGATGGGAAAATATACTTTGATGGTGGTTTATACAATAATTTTCCTCTTGATGTTATGTACAATGAATTCAACCCAGATTTTATTATTGGAAGTAATGTAACAAATAATTCGAGTGTTGTAGACGAACAAGATTTTATTGGCTTATTAAATACGATGATGACCATACCAACAAAGTATGAGATGCCCTGTAAAAATGGTCTTGTAATTAGGCCAAATACCAAAGTTGAAACCTTTGATTTTAATAATATTAAACAAGCAATTGACGATGGTTATAATTCAACATTATTGTATTTGGACTCGATAGAATTATTTGTAAAAAATAAAGTTTCTAAAGAGCTTGTAAATAAAAGAAGGGTGTTATTTAGATCTTCTATACCTCCATTGAGAATTTCAGAGATAAAATCAAGAAATGAAAATAATTCAGAATTAAATTTTGTTAAAAAATCAATTATTAGAGAAAAAAAGAAAGAAGTCTTATCAGAATTAAGCTTCGAAAAACGATTTTTTAGACTGTATGAAGCTCCACAAATTGATTATATTTTTCCAACTCTAAAATTAAAAAGTGATTCAAGCTATGCTTTAAATTTAAACCTAAAAAAAGCACATAATTTTAAATTTGATATTGGTGGTCATGTTTCTTCGCGCGCTGTAAACATGGCTTATGTTGGAATAACATATAGAAGTATCAATAGTGTTGCATCAAGTATACATGCTGAATCCTATTTTGGTAAATTTTATAGCTCAGCAAAAGCTGACATTAGTATTGATATTCCTGCGATTATACCCGCTACTTTTTCGCCCTATTTCGTTTTAAATCGCTGGGATTATTTTAGAAGTTTTGCTACTTTCTTTGAAGAGGTTCAACCATCATTTTTAATTCAAAATGAGATTTATTATGGCCTTAAAATAAAACACTCCGTTACAAATAGTATAAAATCTACTTTTGATGCAAGATTTTTTAGGCTCGAGGATTCATACTATCAATCGACTAATTTTACAAATACCGATACAGCAGACATCACAATTTTTAGAGGTTTTTCTGCAAGTTGGGAGCTTAAAAAAAGCACATTAAATCGGAAACAATTTGCTAATAGAGGTAATTTATTTTTGTTTAAGGTTAGAT
>RFPM01000079.1 GCA_009926125.1 Flavobacteriales bacterium
TTGCCTAAAAGCAAATTAAAAAGGAATCCGGTTAGATTCCGGAGCTGTGTCTGCAGCTGTAAGCACTTAAAATGGGTTTCCATAAGCCACTGTTTTAAAACGGGAAGGTTGAAACTAAAAGGGTGTGAGCCAGAAGACTTGCCTGAGAACAGAGATATGACTTCAGATTAAAGTCGGACTCAATAATGGGATAGACGTATCCCTATGATTCCATTTTAGCCTGTTTTATTTATTAATGTTTTAAAAACTTAAAAAAAAATGAAACAACTTTTTACTTCCTTTCTATTATTAATTTCAGCTTTTGCATTCTCGCAAAACTACCTACACAAAGTTCTTGTTCTAAACGAAGGATATTTTGATTATCAAACAAATCAAATTATTGACCCAGTAACTATTGGCAGTTACGATCCCTCAACTCAAATTTATAGTGTAGTCAGCACCTTAAACGGAATGCGTTTTGGGTCAGATCTTATCATCGATGGAGATTTTTATTATGTCGCTGCAGATTCAAAAATCTACAAAATGGACTTGAATACGCATCAGGAATTGAGTTCAGTAGTTTGTCCAGGCGTGCGAAATTTAGGGATCTATCAAAATAAATTAGTTGCAACGCGAGGAGAGTACCTCACAACCTATAATTCATATTTACATATTTATGATGCAACTACTCTTTCCTTAATTCAAGCAATAGATACAATTTCTGGTCCAAAATGGGCAAGTCAAAATATCGTTGTTGATGGTTCAATAGCTTATATTGCAATTAATAATGGCTACGAGTGGGGAAATGAAAAAGGTCTCATTGGAAAATTAAACCTAGATAACTTAAGTTATGGAAATGAAGTAGACCTTGGTCCAGATGGAAAAAATCCAGATAATTTAATGAAATCAGGAGATTTTCTGTATACTGTGAACAATAAAGATTGGTCTAACGCATCCGTTTCAAAAGTAGCTTTGAATGGCAGTAGCAATGCAACTGTTAACTTACAATCTGCAGCAACTGGATGTGGGACTTCTGCATTACGCGATGATAAATTAGTTTACCAAATTTCTATGGAAACTACTTTGAATGAATTTGACATCAACTTAATGAACTTAAGTGGACCAATCTCTGGTCATTCCATCAATTATTATGAATTAGCTCAGGAGCCTGTTTCTGGTCAATTGTACACCAGCGAAACTGACTTTTTCTCTTTTGGGAAAATCCATATTTTTGACGATAACAATACTGAACTATCAAACTTTAACGTAGGCATTTCCCCTGGAACTATTGTATTTGATGTGCGACCAAGTGTTGGTTTAACAGAGCAAGAAAATTCGCTAGTAATTTATCCTAATCCAACAAAAAATATTCTCTACTTATCTTGTTATTCGTCAGGAAAAGTTAGAATTATTGACTTTAGCGGGAAAGAAATTTTAAGCGGCTTTGAAAAATCTATTGATGTTTCTCAACTAAAAAATGGTGCTTACCTTTTAGAAAATCAAGGTCTATTTTATAAGTTTCTAAAGAACTAACAATTTCGTTGAAGGTTAAATTTATTTTTGAAACTATTTGTTTACTTTATTCAAGAACAAGTTTAGAATTTGGTGTTAAAGTTTATGTAAAGCCTTAGAAATTTAGATATTACTCTGATGCTTTAAATTTGATATGATTATTCTTTTAAAAAAAATAGATTAATAAGAAGTACATTCATTAAATTTGAAGCATGAAAACAAACTTGTTATTTTTCCTATTTTTTAGTGCAATTAACTTAGTAGCTCAAGAAACAAAAAAACCTAAATTGATTGTAGGGATTGTTGTTGACCAGATGTGTTATGATTATCTCTACCGTTATCAAGCTAACTTTTGCAAAACTGGTTTCAACAGGTTTTTAAACCAAGGTATGAATATTCGGAACATACTTTACAATTATGTTCCTACTTATACTGGTCCTGGTCACGCTTCAATTTACACTGGAAGTATTCCTGCAGATCATGGCATCGTAGGAAATGAATGGTACGACAGAAAAACTTCAAGTGTTATCAATTGTGTTACTGATACAAGAGAGTCAACTATTGGAAGTATTTCAACTGATGGACAAAGATCTCCTAGAAATTTAAAAACCTATACAATAACGGATCAGTTAAAATTGACATATCCAAGTGCTCGGGTAATTTCTATATCCTACAAAGACCGTTCTGCTATTTTGCCAGGAGGACACTTAAGTGATGGCTCTTATTGGTTTGATTATGCAACAGGGACATTTATCACGAGTAGCTTTTTTAAAAAAGAACTTCCTCTGTGGCTACAGCAATTTAACTCGAAAAACAATTCCAAAAGCTACACAAAAAGCTGGGATTTACTGCTCTCAAAAGAACGTTATACTTCTGTTGATAAAAGTCCCTATGAACTAATAATTGGAGGAAAAACAAGTGCTGAATTTCCCTATAATTTTTTAGAAATGGGGAATGAAGCTTCGGCTAATCAGCTTTTTACAATTTCACCATTTGCCAATACATTACTAACTGATTTAGCATTGGAATCCCTGAAAAATGAAAAACTTGGGGAGGATCTTCAAACAGACATGCTATGCATTAGTTATTCCACTCCAGATATTGCAGGGCACGCTTTCGGACCGTATTCACTAGAAATAGAAGATATGTACCTGCGTTTAGACTTGGAAATAAGTCGTTTGTTAGATGCTTTGTCTGCAAAGTGTGGAAAAGATGGTTTTACTGTTTTTTTAACCGCAGACCATGCCGTAGTTCCTGTTCCTCAAATGTTAATTGATAAAAAACTACCTGGAGGCTATCTATTTTTTGATACAAAATTAAGTGAATTAGCAAAAAAAAGTATTGAAAAATTTGGAGAAAATCTTATCGAAAAAGAAGAAAATCAGAATATCTATTTGAATAAAACTAGAATTTCATCTTTAAACCTAAGCATTAACCTTATAGCAGACTATTTCAGAGATGAAATAAGAACTTGGCCAGAAGTGAAGGCAGTTTATACCTCAAAAGAATTAATCGAAGACAATGGTGCTAACAATACTTGGAAAACGATGATTCAGAATGGTTATGACTATGAAAGAAGTGGCGAAATAATTTTTACACTAGAACCAGGATATTTACTTAAATCATCTGATACTTCGAGCGCACATCAGGGAACCTCTCATGGATCATCTTTTAGTTATGATACACATGTGCCTTTACTTTGGTATGGAAAAAATATTACTAAAGGAGATGTATTTACTCCTTATCAAATAATTGATATTGCACCAACACTTAGTCATTTGTTAAATCTGCAACAAACTGGAGCTATGACAGGAATTCCGATTCAAGAGATTTTTAGAAAATAAAATATGGAAAAAGATTTTTTCTTAAATCACTTAGCTCAGACAAACGAACATCCATTTTTACTTCAAGTTGAACGAGCAGAAGGAATATATATCTATGATAAATCTGGAGCAGTATTTATGGATATGATAGCTGGTGTTGCCGTAAATAATATTGGTCACTGCCATCCGAAAGTGATTTCAGCTATAAAAAATCAAGTAGATAAACACATGCATGTAATGGTTTACGGGGAATTTGTTCAAGAAGCACAGAATGAATTTTGCAAAATATTATTGGAATTACTCCCAGAAAAATTAAATTGTGTATATGCCGTCAATTCCGGAACGGAAGCAAATGAAGCTGCTATAAAACTTGCAAAAAGAAAAACAGGTAGAATGGAGTTAATTGCATTTACCGGAGCATACCACGGTAGCACTAATGGTAGTTTAAGTATTTCTTCAAATGAAACCAAAAAACAAGCTTACCGACCTTTATTACCAGAGGTGCGCTTTTTGGAGTGGAATGATGCGGCACAACTAATAAATATCACCAATAAAACAGCCGGAGTTATTATTGAAACAATTCAAGGTGATGCTGGTGTTCGTATTCCATCAAAAGAATTTATGTCGCTTTTGAGAAAGCGTTGTGATGAAGTTGGAGCCCTACTTATTTTTGATGAAATTCAATGCGGAATGGGTCGTACTGGAA
>RFPM01000080.1 GCA_009926125.1 Flavobacteriales bacterium
TATTTTGTTCGACTATATGACAATAAGAAAATTCTTATTGGGATTCAGCGATTTATGAAAGTAAATTAATTTAGTCGTATCTTTTTCTGTTTCTTGTCTGAAGGCCAAAAGAAAGCTGGGGTTTATCTAATTAACACCTATAAAAACAACGGTATTTCTTTTCCAAAAGGAGCAACTGATTTTTATCAAAAAGTTCCTTCTGCTTTTATGAATGGTTTACCTGATTCAGAAAATATATGGGCATTTATTGAAGGCACTGAAACACCAGAGGAAATTGTCGTTGTATCTGCACATTATGATCACATTGGTATAATTGATGGGGAAATCTATAATGGTGCAGATGATGATGGTTCTGGGACAGTCGCTTTATTGGAAATAGCACAGGCATTTCAAGAAGCAAAAAACGATGGACATGGTCCAAAACGCTCTATTTTATTCCTTCATGTAACTGGTGAAGAACATGGATTGTATGGATCGAGTTACTACACAGAAAACCCTTTATTTCCTCTAGAAAATACAATATCAGATGTTAATATTGACATGATTGGTCGTCGTGATGAGTTTCATTTAAAGTCAAATAATTATATCTATTTAATTGGATCTAATTTCCTTTCTACAGATTTATATAATGTTTGCCGGGATGTTAACAAAAAGTATATAAATATCAAGTTAGATTATAAATACAACAGTCGAAAGGACCCAAATCGTTTTTACTACCGTTCTGATCATTATAATTTTGCAAAGCACAATATCCCTTCCGTTTTTCTTTTTAATGGTGTTCACGACGATTATCACAAGGCTTCAGATGAGGTAGATAAAATAGAATTTGATGCCTTGCAAAAAAGGACTCAATTAGCTTTTGTAATAGCTTGGGAATTGGCAAACAGAAAAAATAGGCCTGTTGTTGATAAATCTGAAAAGTAAATCCTTAAAGAACTTAATTCCAAATTACTCTGCATCTGATTTTACTCTCAAAAAAAAAGCCGCCATTTAGGCGGCTTTTAGCAAACTAAAATGTTTTAGTTTTTAATTATGCGAATTACCTTATTATTATTCTCAGACTTAATATTTAAATAGTAAATCCCTAAGCTTGCATTTGAAATATCAATTGATTTCTCAGAAGCATCTAAGCTTGATTCGTAAATGATTCTACCTGAACCATCAGTAATTACTATTACTCCATCAATCAGAGATGGATTCTTTAATGTAAATATTCCGTTTGATGGGTTAGGAGCAATAGAAAATAAAACTTCATCATTCTCATCAAGACTTACATTATTAACTTGAACACAATTACCAATACCATAACATGACATTGTTGCATCAATAACAACATAGGTATAAACACCATTAGCAGTAGGTGTAAAGGTTGGTATACCGGCTGTCTCCATAAACGGTTGTTGTGTTGCACAATCTACCCAAACACCAAGACCTGCACCACCACCTGTTGCAGTAAGTGTACCATCCAATAGTGTTACTACCGCAGCTGCAGGAGTCACATTAATTGTTAAATTTAAAGACTCCGTTACACAGTTTGTAGTTGTTCCTGTATATGTTCCAGATGTAGTATATGTCTGACCATTCCATATATAGCTATCACATTCACTTATTGTAGTAGTATTTATTGAACTTGGTACGATTGTTAAATTTAATAATTCAACTCCACAATTTGTTGTATCACCTGTATAAGTTCCGGATGCAGTGTATGTTGTACCATTCCATGAATAAGTTCCACATGCACTAATAGTAGTAGTATTTGTACTTCCTGGAGTAACTGTTAAGTCTAAAGTTTCAGTTACACAGTTTGTAGTTGTTCCTGTATAAATACCACTTGTATCGTATGTCTGTCCATTCCATGTGTATGATTCACAAGTATTAACTGTAGTTGTATTTGTTGAACTTGGCGTAATTGTTAGGTTCAAAGCTTGTGTAACACAGTTTTCAGTCGTTCCTGTATAGATTCCAGATGCAGTATATGTTGTACCATTCCATTCATAAGAATCACATGCACTTGCAGCAGTTGTATTTGTCGTACTTGGCGTAATTGTCAAGTTTATGATATAAGAATCACAGTTTTCTGTAATACCTGAATAGGTGCCTGAAGTAGTATAAGTTTGCCCATTTGCTGAATAAGAATCACAAGCACTTACATTTGTTGCAATAGCACCATTTAAATTTGTTACTCGTACAATTCTTCTGCAGAAATAATCTAAAGTTGAATCAATATAAGCCATTGATTTAGAATAGCTCATATCTGGATTTTGAGCAATATTTGAATTATGAGCTGCTGTTCCTTGAGCTGCAGGTAATCCCATTGCTAGTGCAATATTAACAGTTGTAGTTGAATCCCAAAAATCCCATGGAGACGCTTCGTAAGGATTTACTGTTATGAAAGGGAATACATTGTCAACAGGCGCACCTACTGTTTGATTTTCAGGTAATGTTGCGTTGGCAATTGCCATTCCTTGAGCATTCGCAGAAGCAGCCGCAGCCGCAGTTGTATATGTATCGGTACAAGTATTTGTTACATTAAGAATAGCATTATTCCCTAATAAATTTGCTTTTTTCATAACATCATAACTTCCGCTGATATCTGTTGTAACAAGTCCAATAGAAGCAATTGAAACATCTCCAGTTGTGTAAGTTGCTACAGGGTCTGTTGGACAATGAACAGCACACATAGGAACATCACCAGCTTTTAACCAACTTAAGTCGCCCATTCCGCCACCCATACTACATACCATGTGTATGTCATTTGAGTAACCTAAATTGCTCTCCATATTATAGATTCCACCAATTCCATCCCAGTCTCCGATAACCGCAGTATCAATAAGAGGAATAGCATTAGCATCTAAAAATTTAGGCAATTGTATTTCAGCTAATTTATCAACAGTAGCATACCCTAAAGCTATCCAGCCACCAGAACCTTGTCCACAAAGTATAATTCGAGAAGTATCAATTCCATATTGGTTTCCGTTCGCATAATCTTTTCTAAAGAAACGTACAGCACTCTTAGTATCTTGAATAGCGCGGTATACTGCCTTCATTAAGCTTGCTGCTCTGTCAGCTTGTGTAGCTGCAGTTGGATTCCATCCTAAACGGTACTCCAAATTTGCTACTACATAACCTCTTTTAGCATAACTCTTACAAATGTTAGTTGTAGCAACATCATTTCGCATACCCGTTGGATTACCATTATAAATGATTGGTAAAAAAGTACCTGTATGCAGCATAATAATTAAAGGACGCTCGGCTACTGTATCTCCAGCAGGCTCATATAAATCAAAGACCAATGCAGGAACCTGAGGAGAAGCACCTGTTGGTACGTAAGGAATCCCCTGAGATGCAGCTATAACAGAATAATTTTGTGAATAAAGAACATTATTCTGTTGAGTAAAGTTTGTAAAAACTTCGTCGACATATCTTTCCTGAGCAATTAAAGTAGTTATTGATATGCAACTAAAAATGATGGGTAAAAGTATTTTTTTCATAAAGTTGTTTTTAAAAAATTAAAATTAAAACGCTAATTTAAGCATAAAAAAATTTAAAACTGGTTTTTTATTCATCTTTAATATCCAAAGAAAGAGAAGCATAAATCATTCTTCCTACAAAAGGTCCTCCATAAACCTGAAGAACTTTGTTATTTAAAATGTTAGCTGCCCCAATTTTCAGTGTTAATTTTGCTTTTTCAATAAACTTATTTACTTGTGCATCTAATAATCCGTAAGTTGGCACTCTTCCTGTAAATTGAGGTGAGCCTTCAGACATGAATCCTTGAATCCACTTATAATTGATGTTAAAACCTAGACCTTTCAATTTTTTTAGTGTGATATCTCTTCCTTGAAATCCAATATTGAATTTATTCTCAGGCGTATTATAAGCAGGAATAATTGGATCAGTTGATTTTTTTGTCAAGGCATTCCATGAATAATTACCATTCAGGGCATACTGATTACCGATATAATAATTTACACCTACTGACAAACCTTGAGTAGTAATTTTTTCAAGTGAGTTAG
>RFPM01000009.1 GCA_009926125.1 Flavobacteriales bacterium
ATATTTTAAATCGTTTGCCCTCCGTTGAAGTTGACCAAGAAGGTCGAGTTATGCTGCGTGGAGAAGGAACAGTAATTATTTTAATAGACGGGCGTCCAAGCTCTCTTTCTGGTGGAAATGGAAAAACACTTTTAGATGCATTGCCTGCTAGCTCTGTAGATAGAATTGAAATTGTTACTAATCCATCTGCAAAATATGACCCAGACGGAACCTCAGGAATTATAAATATTGTTCTTAAGAAAAATAAACTCAAAGGATTCAATGGTTTAGTTTCTAGTAATATCGGTTCAGGGAATCTAAAAAACGGTAATGTGCTCGAGGGATCACTGTCTTTGAGCTACCGAAATGCTGGTTTTAATGTCTACGGAAGTTACAACGAGCGCTATCTGGATGGTTATCGAAATAACGATTCGTATATAAAACAAAGTCTAGGAAACAGCATCACGAGTATTTTAGATCAAAAAAGAACTGGCGGAGATTTAAATGCCGGAAGAACCTTTAGACTTGGTGTAGACTTTAATTTAAAAGAACGAAATACAATTGGCTTATCAACAACAGGAAATGTAGGTCAACGAGATCGCACTGGAGATTTATGGAATTCATCATACGATGAAATAGGAAATCTTACTCAATTCTGGCAAAGAACTTCCTACGATCCATCTCAACAAAAAAATATTGATGTAAATGTCAACTACAAATATGATTTAAAAAAACAAAGAGGGAATCTTATCGTAGACTTAAATAAATCCTTTGGAAATGATGCAACACAAGGATTCTATGAAGAAAATTATTTTAATTTAGACTCCAGTATTTCCTCTACTCCTTCGTTGTTTCAGCGATTATTCAACAAAGAAAAAAACAATATTACAACAGCTCAAGTAGACTTTAGCTACCTTTTACCAAAAATAAGTGCTCGAATAGAAACTGGGTCAAAGATGATTCTCAGAAATCAAAAAGTTGATACCTATTCGGAGGAATACGATTCCTTAAGCCAACAATATATAGAAAATAATTTAGCAAACTTTCTTTATTCCTACGATGAACAAATTTATAGCCTTTACGGAATTTATGGGCAGCAACTCGGGAAATTCAAATACCAAGGTGGTATTCGATTAGAAAAAGCGTATCAAATTCCAAACCTGATTTCAGATTCAATACGTATTGTAAATGATTATATGAACTTTTTTCCTTCAGCACATGTACGTTATTCCTTCTCAAAAAAATCAGAACTTGGATTGAGTTACAGCAAACGTATTACGAGAGCTGGATCTGGTGAACTAAATCCTTTTACAAGTTACTCTGATCCTTTTAATTTGAGGAAAGGGAACCCTTACTTACAACCAGAATTTATCAATTCATTTGACTTATCTTATACTTTAGAACAAAAAAAACTAAGTTTTTCTGCAAGTACATTCTATAGAAATAATACAGCAGTAATTTCTCGTGTGAAAGAATTTTACCCAGATAGCACGAGTGCAGTAACTTACAAAAACATTAATGAAACAAATAGTTTAGGAACAGAATTTACCATAAACTATAAACCATTTTTATGGTGGCGAACTACTTTTTCATACAATGGAAACTATATTTGGTATATTTCAAATCTAGAAGATTTACCAAATAGAGAAGGATTCAATCATAACTTTAAAGTTAATAGCACCATTGATTTTTGGAAAAAAACTGCTAGTATTCAGCTAAGTTATGCCTACAATGGACCAAGAATAACAATTCAAGGAACCGCCCAAAGACAAGGACCATTTGATATAGCCTTTGAAAAGAAATTCAATGAAGGAAAATGGTCAGTGGGAACTCGAGTTTCTGACGTATTTAATCAACAAGGTTTTATAATGGAATTAACACGAACAGACGTTTATCAAAAATCAGATTTTAAATGGCTAACCCGAAGATTTTATGTGACTTTGAGTTACAAATTTGGTAAATTAGAAATATCAAACAAAAATAAAATGCTAGGAACTGAGGGAGGTGACAATTAAATACAACGCTTTCGAATTTATTTCTTTCAAGAATAAAGTGTAATTTTACTGCTAAAATGTTATTGCCACTCTTTTTAAATGATGTAGCTGGTTCTGAAATAATCGTCATTATTTTAGTTGTTCTTATTTTTTTTGGATCTAAAAGCATTCCAGGAATAGCCAAAACACTCGGAAAAACACTTTATCAAATTAAAAATGCCTCTGCTGAATTACAAAATGAAATTAAAAAATCAGGTTTTGATATAAAAGAAGATTTAAAAATAAGTAACTTAATTAAAGAGCAGCAAGAAGAAATAACACGTCCAATGGATCAAGTTTATTCAGAAATAGAAAATACAATTCATTATTCTTCTGAAAATGTAAGTACTGAAAAAATAATACCAGAAAAGAAAGAAGTAATAAAAGAAGAGCTTAAACCGACAACTAAAAAAGTAGAAAAATGATTCAAGTAGGAATAATTATGGGCAGTAAGTCAGATTTACCTGTTATGAAAGCTGCAAAGGAATTTTTAGATGAAATTGGTATTTCTTGCGAATTAAAAATTGTTTCTGCACATCGAACACCGGAGTTGATGATTGAGTACGCTCAAAATGCTTCAGCAAGAGGCTTAAAAGTGATTATTGCAGGAGCTGGTGGCGCTGCGCATCTTCCGGGTATGACAGCATCTATGACCTCTCTTCCTGTAATTGGTGTCCCAATCAAATCTTCCAACTCAATAGATGGCTGGGATTCAATTTTAAGTATTCTTCAAATGCCAAATGGAATTCCTGTTGCAACAGTTGCTTTAAATGCAGCTAAAAATGCTGGAATTCTTGCAGCTAGAATAATTGGAAGTTTCGATAAATCAATTCAAGAAAAATTAGATGCCTACGCACTAACAATGAAAGAAACCGTAATTAAAAGCGGTGAGAATTTATAGTTTTATACTACAAACTAGTTATACAACAAATATTTCTTTCGGATATCTAAAAATTTATCCAAGCCCGGCTTCCAAGTTTCCCGTATTTCTCTTGCTGACCAGCCTTTTGCTAACTGCTCTTTTAAACTAGCTGTTCCTGCTAATCGATTAAAGAAATTAACTTGATCTATAAAAGCTGTAGAATCCCCCAATAAATCCCTTGCAAGTAGTAAATAATTTAGATTGATCTCATAGGTTCTTCGCATAGATTTTTTAGACAAATCATAACCGGTGCAGGTTTTATTAACATGTAAAGGATTTTTAGCGCCTAGTTGGGGAATTGGAGTAAAAGAAAAACTTCCAGAAGGAAATTTTGGATGACCAAAAACCTCAAAAGGTTTTTCAGTTCCTCTCCCAATACTTACAGTTGTTGCTTCAAAAAAACAGAGACTCGGATAAAGAGATATCGCTTCATCTGATTTTAAATTTGGAGATGGAGAAATTGGAAGACTATATTTTGTTTTATGGGTATAATTTTTACAAGGTATTATCCAAAGATTACAAGATGCAGACCTACTTAACCATCCTTCACCATTAACCATCATTGCGTATTCTCCAATTGTCATTCCATAAACTACCGGAACTGGATGCATTCCAACAAAGGATTTGTATGCTGGTTCTAAAACTGGTCCGTCCACATAATGTCCGTTTGGATTTGGTCTGTCTAAAACTAATAATTGCTTATTATTTTCCGCACAAGCTTCCATTACATAATGAAGTGTTGAAATAAATGTATAAAACCGAACACCCACATCCTGAATATCATATATTACAATATCAACATCTTCAAGTTGGCTAGCGGAGGGCTTTTTATTATTTCCATATAAAGAATAGAGAGGAAGACATGTTTTTTCATCAACTGAATGATCAATTTTTTCTCCAGCATCAATATCTCCTCGAAATCCGTGCTCTGGAGAGAATACTTTAACAACATTTAAATTTAAAGCGAGAAGAGTATCTACTAAATGAAGATTTTTTACCATTGAAGTTTGATTAGCAACAACTGCAATTCTTTTTCCAACAAGTGAATCAACAAATAAATGAAGGCGATCAATTCCTAAAATGGGATTTTTGGGACTTTGAAAAAGGTACATTTTAGCATTATCAATGCGTAAAGAATCTTCTCTAATAATAATTGTACCTGAAATTGAGGATTCTCCTTTTACTTTTTGAGAACAAGAAATAAGTAAAAACACTAAAATAGTTTCAAGACAAAGAACCTTTCCGTATTTTTGAAACAAAAACAAAATAGTTGTGTCTTTCGAATTTTTCATATCTAATCGTATCGTCAAAAATAAGACGCAAGATAAAAAAGTTTCTAAACCAATTGTGCGTATATCTGTCATAAGTATTGCACTAGCAATTGTTGTTAACTTAATTACTATTGCTATTGTAACGGGCTTCCAAAATGAAATTCGAAAAAAAATTACCGGTTTTAATGCTCCACTATTTATATCAAAAGTTGGCTCTACAAGTATTTTTGAATGTGACCCAATACAGAAAAACGAGCAACTGGCTACAGAAATAAAAAAGATAGAGTATATCACTAAAATAAATCCTGTATCATATAAACCTGGCTTGTTACAATCTTTAAAGTTCATAGACACGCTTAAATTACTGAATGGAAAGGATTCACTTATTCAAAGACAGGAAATTTTAGGTGTTTTAATGAAAGGAGTTTCTAAAAGTTATAATTGGGATTTCATAAAAAAAAACTTGAGCATTGGGCGCTTACCCAATTACAATCAAGCTAACTTATCAAATGAAATAATCTTATCAGAAAAAATTTGCGCACTTCTAAACTTTAAACTCAATGACGAAATCAGGTGCTTTTTTATGAAAGAACAACCATTAGCTCGTGGATATAAAATTGTTGGTATTTTTAAAACAGGATTAGAAGATTACGACAAAAAAATTGTTTTTTGTGATTTAAGAGAAATACAAAAACTAAATGAGTACAGTATTGCCTCTTCAATTGAAATAGATGACTCATTACACAATTTAAATTCAATAGTTTGTAGAGCAAAAGTAAGTACTAATGCAACAAATCTTTTATTCGATTGGGGAAATGGACCTGATATTTATTCCGGTTTTTACTTAAAGCAATTGAGAGATACAACAATTCGTTTGATTTTACATGATATGAATTACAAAACCAATAAATCAATTCCAATAGATACTAGTTTTTTGATAATAAATGTAGAAAATCCTCTTTTGTGTATTGATATATTGAAAAACAAAGATGGAACTATAAAAATTAATGAACTTAACGATGACGAATATAGCTTAGCTTCAAAACAAGGGAGAATACTTGTTAAATCAATTCCTGGAAAAGGCAATTATGAAAACTATATTGCTGGATATGAAATTGAAGTGGAGGGATGGAAAAATATAGAGCAAGTGAAGCAAAAGTTAAAAGAAATGATTGAAATGAGACCTGACAAAAATGGGCAGCTACTGCAAGTTAGTAGTGTAGAGGATAATGAAACTGATTTGTTTGCTTGGTTAAGCTTCCTAGATATCAATGTTCTTATCATTATTATTCTGATGCTTATAATTGGAATTATTAATGTAGGATCTGCAATGTTGGTGATTATCGTTGTTAGTACAAACCTTATCGGAATTCTAAAAGCAATGGGGGCAACAAATTGGAGTATTCGCAAAATCTTCCTTTATCAAGCTGCTTATCTTATTATAAAAGGATTATTCTATGGGAATTTAATTGGAATAAGCTTATGTTGGCTTCAAAGTACATTTGGTATAATTTCCTTAGATCCAGAAATCTATTACATTGAAAAAGTTCCAATTGAGCTAACATTTTTTAGTTGGCTAATTATCAATGTTATCACCTTTTTTGTTTGTATTGTCTCCTTAATTCTCCCTAGCTTTGTTGTTACTCGTATTAGCCCGACAAAAGCCATCCGTTTTAATTAAATAAGATGATATTTAAACCTGGTGACAAAGTTAGTATTCTGAACGAAAGTGGATTTTTCATATTTTTAAATGATAAAAATAATAGAGCTCTAATTCAAGATGAGAATGGATTTGAACGCATCGTTGATTACCGATTTATTCTAATCTATAAAGTATTTCAAGTTACTGATACATATTTAAAAGCTGAGGATAGAATACTAAAAAAACCAACTTTAAAAATACCTACAACTATTCCAGAAATCGATTTACACATTGAAAAATTATTAGAAAATAGTTCTCACCTAAGCGCACACGAAAAATTTTTATTTCAATTGGATATCTTTAAGAAGTTCACAAATAAAATGTTAACAGAAAGACAGAGTAAATTTGTGGTTATCCATGGAGCTGGGGAAGGAAAATTAAAGAGTGAAATTCAATTTTTATTACAATCAAGAAAAGGATTTAGAATGCACGATAAACATGTTTCAAACGGAAAAGTAGGAGCATCTCTAATTGAAGTTTTTTTATCTGAAGCTGATAAATTTTAGGTCTATTTATTTTAAGACATAAGGAGTAAAGAACTATTTTTTCCAGTCCCAGCATACATTTTCTTTCCCTAATCGAAAAGTGAGCATTGCACCAGCATATACATACCAATCACTTGTTCTTGAATTTCCTCTAATACCGTAGCGCGTTCCATCTATACTTTGATTTGAGATCGAACCTGCAAGCGTGCCATTTAAAGAGGGAATAAGATTTGTGTTAGGATAATAAGTTGCACCAACATCATCTATATAATCTGTGAATGTTTTGCGAATAGCCACATCAAAACTAAATGCCGCAGATTTACCTAAAGAAAATTTTGCACCCAAACCAATAGGGATACAAAGTTGTACTTTATTATACCTTTGACCCCCAATTTGTCCTTCAGTTCCCAGAGGCTGAAGTGCGATTTCTTGGCCATTATAGTTTGTTTTAGGATTCATATAAAAAGCACCGAATTGAGCTAAAATATAGGCTGTTCCAGGATAGCGCTTATGCCCTAATTGAAATGGTAAGTAATGAAACTCAATTCCTCCTACAAGCTCGTGAATGTCTGTGTGAAAATTTAAATCTCTATTTTTATTAATGGTAATCTTTGAATCTTTATCATCCGCATCCAAGCTACCATAAGTATAATTAAAACGAAGGGTTAAACGTGAATGGTAATTAAAACGATACATCAATCCACCTGCTAAATTGGTTTCATAAAACGGTCTAAATTGATTTAAATCGCCAATATAATACATTGTACCTAGTGAAACTCCAAGTTCTGAGCGCGTCCAATTGTTAGACTGTTGTGCATAAAATTTAAGACAACTAAGACAAATAAATAAAGAAAATAGAAGCTTTTTCACTTGTTATTTAACGTTTTAAAGCTAAAATTATTACATTTTGTAGTACTTTGAGTAAAAAGTAAAGACAATAAAATAGAAAAACTTATGAAATTTTAATACCTCTTTTACGCTCCGTTTCCTTTAATAATACTTTTCTAATACGAAGATTTTGAGGAGTTACTTCAACATATTCATCACCTTGAATGTATTCCAAGCACTCTTCTAAACTAAAGAGTTTTGGAGGAGCAAGTCGAACCTTTTCGTCAGCACCTGAAGAGCGCATATTCGACATTTTCTTAGTCTTTGTTACATTAACACATAAATCACCAGCACGAGAATTTTCACCAATAACTTGTCCTTCATAAATATTTTCATTTGGTGAAATAAAGAATTTCCCGCGTTCTTGAAGATTATTTAAAGAAAAAGGTATTGATGTTCCTTGCTCTAAAGAAATTAAAGAACCATTTTGTCGACCAGAAATTTCGCCTTTATAAGGTTGATATTCAACAAATCGATGATTCATAATTGCTTCACCAGCAGTTTGCGTTAATAAATAATTTCGGAGCCCTATAATACCACGCGAAGGAATTTCAAAAGTAATAATCATACGTTCACCTTTTGGAACCATGTTTTTCATTTCCCCTTTTCGTTTTGTAACAGCTTCAACTGCAGTTCCACTATGAATTTCAGGTAAATCAATTGTCAATTCTTCAACTGGTTCGCATTTAACACCCGTAACTTCTTTAATGATAACTTGAGGTTGTCCAACCTGCATTTCATATCCTTCACGACGCATTGTTTCAATTAAAACTGATAAATGCAAAACACCTCTTCCAAAAACCATCCATTTATCTGCTTTGTCGGTATCTGAAACACGCAGCGCAAGATTTTTTTCTAATTCTTTTTGAAGTCGATCTGAAATGTGTCGAGATGTTACAAATTTTCCTTCCTTTCCAAAGAATGGAGAATCATTTATAGAAAAAAGCATACTCATAGTTGGCTCATCCATCTTAATTGTTGGCAATGGCTCTGGATTTTCTGCATCACAAATAGAATCTCCAATTTCAAAACCTTCTATTCCGGTAATTGCGCAAATATCTCCTGCTTGAACATGAGTAACTTTTCTCCGTTCAATTCCCTCAAAAACAAAAATCTCTTTAATTCTGTGCTTTTGTAAAGTTCCATCAGATTTAGAAACAAGAATAGCCTGATTTTCTTTGATTTCTCCTCGTGTTAAGCGACCAATAGCAATTCTACCAACGTAAGAAGAATAGTCCAAAGATGTAATTAACATTTGAGTATTTCCTTCTTGGATAGTAATTGGCGGAAAATACTCTAAAATTGTATCAAGAAGTGCTGAAATATTATTCGTAGGTTGCTTCCAATCTTCCGACATCCAACCATTTTTTGCAGAACCATATATTGTAGGAAAGTTTAGCTGTTCTTCAGTTGCATCCAACTCAAACATTAAATCAAAGACTTTTTCATGCACCTCATCTGGCGTACAATTTTCTTTGTCAACCTTATTAATAACCAATAAAGGTTTCAATCCTAGAGCTAGGGCTTTTCCAAGAACAAAGCGAGTTTGGGGCATTGGGCCTTCAAAGGCGTCAACTAGTAAGCAAACACCGTCTGCCATATTTAAAACTCGTTCCACTTCTCCCCCAAAGTCTGCGTGACCGGGAGTGTCAATGATATTAATTTTTGTGCCTTTGTAAAGAACAGATACATTTTTTGAAACGATCGTGATTCCTCTTTCACGTTCCAAATCGTTGTTATCCATAATTAAATCTCCCGTAAGACGCTCTCTCTCGTTTTCAACATTACCTGCTTCAATCATTTTATCAACCAAGGTAGTTTTACCATGGTCAACGTGAGCTATGATTGCAATATTCCTTATTTCCATTTAATCTTTTATTTTATAAAACAACTTTAAGACTGTTTTTGAATGATATTATTAATATTTCTTTTTTCCAAAACCACCACCTGGGCTTCTTCTCTCTCTCGTTTCACCAGGATTGGATACTCGGTCATTTAACTTTGGACTTGAAAATCCTTCACCTGTTCTTTTTCCAGCATACGATCCGCCGCTTCGGCTTCCAGAGAATCCGCCGCTTCGAGAGCTTCCGCCACCATAACCACTACTTCTTTCTCCACCGCCTCTTGGTTTATCACCACCATAACCGCCACTGCGTTCACCACCACTTCTTGGTTTATCGCCACCATATCCACCACTTCTAGAACCGCCACCAAAGCTTCCACTTCGAGATCCGCCGCCGAAAGATCCACTTCTTGGTTTATCACCGCTATATCCGCCACTTCTTGGTTTATCGCTTCTATCGCTAGTTTCTGTAGATGTTGTAATTTCAATACTTACTTGGTGACCTTCAAACTCAGTTCCGTTGACAGTTTTTAATATTTTTTCTGAATGTTCTTCATCTGCTTCAAAAAATGAAAATGAGGTCATAATATCAATTCTTCCAATAGCTGCTGAATTTAATCCTGTAGCATCACAAACTACACGCAATAAAGCACCTGGATTAAAACCATCACGACGACCGATATTTACAAAAAACCTAGTTTTCCCCTCTTCACGAACACGTTCTCTTCTAGTCGGTCGATCTACTGAAGAACGATCATCATTGCGAGCAGCAGCATTTAAATCTCCTGCACGTTGATAATATTCAATAAAACGATTAAATTCAGCAGATACAAAGCGCTTGATAACATCTTCTTTCGAAAATTCCTCAAATGCTGCTAAAATCTGAGGCATAAACTTAGTAATATCTTTTTCTTTAACCTCTTGTGCGATTGTGTTATTAATCAACTTCATCAACTGAATTTCACAAATCTCTTCAGCACCTGGAATTTCTCCTTGACGAAAGCTGGTGCGCATTTGTCGCTCAATTGCTTTAATCTTTACCATCTCTCGTCCATTTACAAGAACCAAAGACTCTCCTTTTTTACCCGCACGAGCAGTTCTACCGCTTCTATGAGTGTAATTTTCGATGTCATCTGGTAAATTATAATTTATTACGTGAGTAATATTATCAATATCTAAACCACGAGCTGCAACATCTGTTGCTACAAGAATTTGTAATTCTTTACTTCTAAAACGATCCATAACACGGTCACGCATTGCTTGGGTTAAATCTCCATGCAAAGGTTCTGCGTTGTAACCTTCCTTAGCTAATTTTTCGGCAACATTTGCTGTTTCGTTTCTTGTACGACAGAAAATAAGACCATAAATACTCGGATTAAAATCAATAAGTCGCTTAATTGTTTCATAGCGATCTCTTTCCTTTACCAAATAATATACATGATCAATATTTTCATTGGTTTGATTTTTATGACCTATAGAAACCTCCAAAGGATCGTGCATGTATGTTTTAGCAATACGTGCAACTTCATTTGGCATTGTAGCTGAAAATAACCAAACATTTTTATCAACGGGCGTTGTATCTAATATTGAATCAATATCTTCTTTAAAACCCATGTTCAACATTTCGTCGGCTTCATCTAAAATTACATAGCGAACTTGAGAAAGTTGAATTACTTTACGATTTATTAAATCCATTAAACGTCCGGGTGTGGCAACAATAATTGCAACTCCTTTTTTTACGTCAGTAATTTGTTTTCGGATATCAGTTCCACCATAAACGGAGACAATATTGCAGTCTAAAAACTTAGAATATGTTTCTAAGTCTTTCGTTATTTGCAAGCATAATTCTCGTGTGGGACAAATTATCAAACCTTGAGGCAGTCTTGCCTTCGTGTCGATGTTATTAATGAGCGGCAAACCAAATGCTGCCGTCTTTCCTGTACCTGTCTGCGCTAAGCCAACAAAGTCGCAATCTTCCTGCATCAGGTAGGGGATTGCTTTTTCCTGGATTGGAGTTGGTGCTGTAAAACCCAATTCTTTTAACGACTTCAGCACCTCACTCTTCAATCCGAGCTCTTCGAATGTCATTGTGTGTTTTTAAATTTGGGTGCAAAGGTACACATAATTAAAGAATTCTTTCTATTATTGCTTAATTAAAGTCTTCAATCGCTTATTTTACTTAAAAAGTAGAGCAATTATTAAAAGATTTTCTATTTTTGACCAATAAATAATTATTAAAATTTATGAATTTAAAAGGAATTATTGCTATTTCAGGAAGACCGGGAATTTTTAAAGTTATAACGCAGGGTAAAAACAGTGTGATTGTAGAATCAATGCTTGACAAAAAGCGTTTTCCTGCACATGCAACAGAAAAAATATCAACATTAGAAGACATCAGTATTTTTACTATTGATGAAGATGTAAAATTAGTAGAAGTTTTAGCAAAAATGTTGGATAAGTATGCTGGAAAAGAAGCTCCTAATCATAAGATTGAATTACCAGCTTTAGAGAAAGAAATGGGAGAAATTGTTCCGAATTACGACAAAGACCGTGTTTACGGATCTGATGTCCGCAAATTATTTCAATGGTACTACTTGTTATTAAAAGCAGATCTCTTAAAATCAGAAACTGTGGTTGAAGAAAGTGATGCAAGCGATGAAACCCTAAAAAAAGTTAAAATTAAAAAAGAGGCTGTTTCAAAAAAACCAGTGAGTACTGGAGCACCAATAAAAGCATCAAAATCTTCAAATAGCAGGAAAGTAGCTCCTGTTAAAACTGGAAGTTCAAGAGGCAAATAACTGATTTTTCGAAATACCAGAAGCACTATAGTTTTATACCTCAAAACAATGCTATTTTTTTGAAATAAAAATGAAAAAATTAATCATCCTTTGTGGAATCCTATTATTTACGATTGTCGATCTAAAAGCTAATTCACGTTTTGTAAGAGTAATGTTTAATCAAGATGCCTCTAATTCGGCAACAATCATCTGGGATCAAAACACTGGGACTTTTTTAAATTTTTACATTGATACAATAGAACCCTCTATAAATAATTACGTCAATTCTTTTAAGCTATCAAGTGTCAATTTAGCAAAAGGAATGAATAACCATATTATTCGACTAAAAGATTTAAAGCCAAATACACGCTATTATTTTATAATCCAAGATTCTGAAGGATTCAATAAAACATATTATTTCTCAACAGTTTCCAATTCATCAGATACTAAATTGAGTTTTATTGCCGGAGGAGATTCAAGAGACGGAAGAGAAGTCAGAATAAAAGCAAATAAATTAGTGGCTAAATTAAAGCCTCATGCAGTTTTATTTAATGGTGATTTTATAGGATTGGATATCGATAAACAATGGTTAGAATGGTTTATCGATTGGGAATATACGATTTCAGGAAATGGAAGAATTTCTCCACTAGTTGTAACTAGAGGTAACCATGAATTAACGAATAAAGTAATGGTAGAGCTTTTCGATTGTCCTCATGAGAAAATCTATTATGAAACAAACTTTGGAGGCAAGCTCCTAAATCTTATTTCCTTGAATTCTGAAATTTTGAAAATCGGACCTCAAAAATTTTTCCTACGAAAAACGTTAGAAGAACATAAGGATTATTATTGGCAATTACCGCAATATCACCGACCAATAAGAGCACATGTTGCAGCAAAAAAAGAAATGCAAACGCAGTACAAGAATTTTGTCCCCTTATTTGAAAAGTATAAAAATGTGAGACTATGTCTAGAAAATGATTCTCACACCTGCAAAGTTACATGGCCAATTGTCAGTTCTTCTGGTCCGCTCTCAGATGAAGGATTTGAAAGGAATGATGAAAAAGGAATTGTTTATGCTGGAGAAGGATGTTGGGGCGCACCATTAAGGGCAGCAGACGATTCAAAATCATGGACACGCGATGCAGAAGGTGTAAATCAATTTAATTGGATATTTATATCAAAAGAAAAAATTGAATTAAGAACTGTTTTGTATGAAAATGAAAATGAAGTAGGAGAATTAAGAGAAGAAAATCGTTTTGAAATGCCTTTGAACTTAAAATTATGGGGACCAAAAGCAGGAACACTTGTTGAAATTTTTCCTCAAAAATAAGTCAGAAAAATATTCAAATTGTTCGTATCTTTTGTTTTTTGAATCAATGAATTATCTTAATTTTGTTCCATGTCTGATTTTATAGTTTCTGCACGTAAATATCGCCCACAAACCTTCGATACTGTTGTCGGACAGCACGCTATTACAGAAACTTTAAAAAAAGGAATTCAGAATAAGCACCTTGCTCAAGCATTTCTTTTTTGTGGGTCTAGAGGTGTGGGAAAAACAACAACTGCTCGAATTTTAGCAAAGACAATCAATTGTTTTAATCGAAGTGAAGCAATTGAGGCTTGTGATACCTGTGATTCATGTATTTCCTTTAATACTGGGAATTCATTAAATGTATTTGAATTAGATGGAGCCTCCAATAATTCCGTAGACGATATCCGTAATTTAATTGACCAAGTTCGCATACTTCCGCAATTAGGAACACACAAAATATTTATAATTGATGAGGTTCACATGCTATCAACTAACGCATTTAATGCTTTTCTAAAAACCTTGGAAGAACCACCAAAACATGCTATTTTTATTTTAGCGACGACTGAAAAACATAAAATAATTCCAACAATTCTCTCACGCTGCCAAATTTTTGATTTTGGTCGAATTCGCGTGAAAGATATGGCAGAACACCTAGCTCAAATTTCCCTCAAGGAAAATGTAAGTGCAGAAAATGAGGCATTACATATTATTGCAATGAAAGCAGATGGCTCTCTTCGCGATGCCTTGTCAATTTTTGATCAAATCGTAACATTTGCTGGAAATAAAATAAGCTATTCTGATGTAATTGAAAACTTGAATATCTTAGATTATGACTATTACTTCAAACTTACCGAAGCAATTGAAAAAGAAGATATTTCAGCAACACTTATTATTCTTAATGAAATTTACGAAAAAGGTTTTGATGGTCATAATTTTATCATTGGACTTGCGGAACATTACCGAAACTTATTAGTGTGTAAAGACGAACGCTCAGCAAGTTTACTAGAGGTGCCAGAAGCTATACAACAGCGATTTATTGACCTATCGAAAGAAATTGATTCTCCTCGCATTCTACGTACGCTAATGGCAATTAGTAAAACGGATACTGAATTTAAATCTTCAAAAAATCAGCGTTTACTCATTGAAGTAACACTCATGCTCTTGTGTTCTCTTAAACAAGAGAACGAAAAAAAAAATCCCTGACGGATCGCATTGATATTCTTCCTTCTGCAATTCAAACATTGCGAAAAAAACAAAAGGTCGAAAAACCAAAGGAAACTCTAGTAAAAAAAATAATAGAAAAAGAAGAGGAAACCCTAAAAATTGTCTCTGAACCAAGTGGAAAATTAAATCAAGTTCATTTATCTATTAAAAAAATTATCGAAAACGATAAAAAGAAAATAGTAGATAAAAACAATGAAAAATTACCTGAAGAAAGGTATTCAATAGAACATCTAAAAATGTATTGGCAACAATTTGCATTTACAATGAAAGAAAAAGGAATGGAAACATTCTACCAAGCATTGGTAAAACGCGAACCACTTTTTATTGCAGAAGATAGATTTGGTGTTGAACTAGACAACAATGTTCAATTGGATTATATAAAGCAGCTTTTAGCAGACTTTACTGATTTTCTGAGAACTAATCTTCAGAATTATAATCTTACAATTGAGTTAATCCTTACAGATAATCCACTTAAAGAAATAAAATACTTAACCGGAAAAGATAAATTTGCTGCAATGGCAAGTAAGAATCCAAATTTAAATACCTTAAAAAATATTTTCAATTTAGATATTGAATACTAAGCATTGAAATTAATGCATAAAATAGCGCTTTATTATGATGACACTAGCAGAAAAGAAGAAGTTACTTCTTTTATAAAAAGCTGGGGAAATGATGAAAAAGTTATTGCTATTTATACTTCTGGATCTACTGGAAATCCAAAAAAAATTGAACTAGCAAAAGAAAAAATGCAGATTTCCGCAAGAAAAACACTGGAATATTTTAAACTTGAAGAAGGAAGTAGCGCGCTCTTATGTCTTTCTCTTGAAACAATTGCAGGAAAAATGATGCTTGTACGTTCACTTATTGGAGGATTAAAACTTCATGTTGTAACAGTGTTAACTAATCCAATATTAGCGCTAAAAAACCCGATTGATTTTGTAGCACTTGTTCCTATGCAATTAGAAGCAGCAGTAGATACAGCTTTCGAAAAATTAAAGTCAATTAAGACTATTTTGGTTGGTGGAGCTCCTGTTTCAGAAGAATTAATTCAGAAATTAAAAGACAAAAAGATTACAGTGTTTCAAAGTTATGGAATGACCGAAACAATTTCCCACGTTGCAATTCGAAAAATTGGATTTGAAACTGAAGAATACTATCAAGCATTACCGGGAATAACATTTAGTAGTGATGAACAACGTTTAATAATTGACTATCCAGAAGTATTAAGTGAAAAATTACGAACAAACGACTGCGTTAATTTGATTGATTCAAAACATTTTCAATATCTGAACCGCTATGACTTTATTATTAATACCGGAGGGATAAAAGTAAATCCAGAGGAAATTGAGTTAAAATTAAAACCCCTCCTCAAACAACCTTTTTTTATTTGGTTTGTGAAAGATGTTCATTTAGGACAAAAAATTGTTCTAGTAGTTCAAGAAAAGGTAAATCTTAAGTTCAAAAAAAAGGATTTCACTCACTATCTTAATAAGTATGAAATTCCAAAAAACTACTGTCAAATTAAAGATTTTGTTCTTAGTAAAAGTCAAAAAATTGATAGGATTAAGACAATGCAGACGATCGATTTTAAGCAATGGAAGATTATAGAATGAAATTATTATTTAATTCAAAATGACAAAAAAAGAAAAAGCAGCATATATAATTAACGAATTGGATATCTTATTTCCTGAGACACCTATTCCACTGAATCATTCAGATCCATACACACTTTTAATTGCAGTTCTATTATCTGCTCAATGCACAGATGAACGAGTTAATAAAATAACGCCTTTACTTTTCAAAAAAGGCCCTTCTCCATTTGAAATGGTAAAATTAAGTGTTGAAGAAATAAAAGCAATCATTCGGCCCTGCGGACTTTCTCCAAAAAAATCACAAGCAATTTGGAATCTTTCCGCTATCTTAATTGCAAAATATAAAGGAGAAGTGCCAGTTTCATTTGAATTATTAGAGGAGTTGCCGGGCGTTGGACACAAAACTGCATCTGTTGTTATGTCACAAGCTTTTGGGTTCCCTGCTTTTCCTGTTGATACACACATTCATCGATTATTAACCCGTTGGGGAATTAGCTCAGGAAAAAATGTAGTTGAAACTGAAAAAGCAGCAAAAAAAGTATTTCCAATTGAAACATGGAACAAGCTCCACCTTCAAATTATATTTTATGGCAGATTATTTTCTCCTGCTAGAAGCCCTAAATTAGCAAATGATTATATTACTAGAAGTATTGGTACTACTCGTGCTTTAAAAGAATTAAAATGATATTAACAAGTGTTCATAAATAGCACTCAAATCTTTTTATAAAGTAATTGCATCTTTATTTTTTTGAAGGATTTTCATTTGTTATATTTGTTGTATGGATCCAATAGATAACAATCGCAAACCAATTTCTCGTATAAAAAGCCCTTCAGTACTTAGCGGAGACATTGGGAAGCTTCCACCTCAAGCAATCGAAATTGAACAAGTTATTCTTGGAGCAATGATGTTGGAAAAAAGTGCGATAGATGATTGTGTTGAAATCATAAACCAAAATAGTTTTTACGATCCAAAACACCAAATAATATTTAAAACCATTCGCGACTTATTCGCATCAACAAATCCTGTAGATTTAGTAACTGTAACTTCTAGACTTCAAAAAAATGGAGAATTAGCAGCAGCAGGTGGCGCAGGATATATTTCATCGCTCACAAATCGAGTTGCTTCCTCAGCACACATTCAATTCCATGCTCGAATAATCACCGAAAAATTTATAAAAAGAGAACTCATTCGTGTTAGCAGTGAAATAATTCGAGATGCTTACGATGAAACATGTGATGTCTTTGAATTATTAAATAGTGCTGAGTCAAACTTGTTTCAAATTGCAGAAAACAACATGAGCAAACAAGCTCTAAGTATGAAAAATCTTCTTGGAGAAGCAATACAGGAAATAGAAAAAGCTTCAAAAAATAAAGATGGAATTTCAGGAGTAGCTTCAGGTTTTCATGATTTAGATAAAATTACTGCTGGATGGCAACGTTCAGATATGATTGTTTTAGCAGCAAGACCTGGAATGGGAAAAACAGCTTTTATACTTTCTATGGCTAGAAATACAGCAATTGATCACAAAATGGGTGTTGCAATTTTTTCCTTGGAAATGTCATCGGTGCAATTGGTAAAACGATTAATTGCAAGTGAGGCTCGAATTGATTCAGTTAAATTACGAAAGGGAGAATTAGAAGACCATGAATTCCAACAAATGCATTCACGTATAGTTAATTTATCAAGTGCTCCAATTTTTATAGATGATACACCAGGACTTAGTATTTTTGACTTTAGAGCAAAATGTCGGCGTTTGAAAGCTCAACATAATGTAGAATTAATAATCATAGATTACCTTCAATTAATGTCTGCTAAAGATGGAAAAGGATATGGGAATCGCGAACAAGAAATTTCTACAATCTCTCGGTCTATTAAAGAAATTGCGAAAGAATTAAATGTTCCAATTATTGCACTTGCTCAGTTAAGTAGAGCAGTAGAATCACGCGGTGGAGAAAAGCGCCCTATGCTTTCTGACTTGCGTGAATCGGGAGCTATAGAACAAGATGCAGACATTGTTTCATTTATTTACCGTCCAGAAACATATGGTTTAACTACCAATGACAATGGAGATTCAACGCAAGGAATGGCAGAAATTATAATTGCAAAACATAGAAATGGACAAACTGGAAGAGTTAATTTACGTTTTGTTCCTGAGTTTGCTCGTTTTGAAAATTTGCATGAAGTAAGTGATCTTGAATTATCTAAACCGTTAAAAAACAATCTTTCAACATTTAATCAAGATTCAAATACCTATACTCTTCCCAGTAAAATGAATTCTTCGGAGGATCAGAATGAAGAATTTAATCAAAATGAAGATGAGGACAATCCATTTTAAAATAATGCTAAATCGATTTTTTTTATTCCTTTTACTACTCATTTTTTCAAGCCAATTAAAAGCTACTCAGCTATTAGTTCCAATGGACGAATCTCAAACAAATCATTTAAAAGCATACGGCCTTGCATTTTGGACTTTAGAAAATAGTATTACTATAGAATGGCTTTTAAATTATAGGGGAGGATCTTTTTTAATGCCTCATTTAAAATCAATTGAAGAAGAACTTATATTTCGAGGCATTCGCTATGAAGTTTTAGCAGAAGGGCAAGTCAACCAAATCAGAGCACAAATTGCAAATCCCGATGTAAATATGGAAATAGTGCAACTTGAAAAAGCACCGAAAATTGCAGTATATACTCCCCCTGATAAACAGCCGTGGGACGATGCCGTAACTATGGTTTTAGAATACGCAGAAATAAATTATGAAAAAATTTACGATTCTGCAATTGTCATGGGAATGCTTCCTAAATATGACTGGTTGCACCTTCATCACGAGGATTTTACAGGTCAATACGGAAAATTTTATGGCTCTGCAAGATACCAGTCATGGTATCAGCAACAAGTTATTACAGCAGAAAAAAACGCTAAAAATTTAGGTTTTTCTAAAGTATCAGAACTAAAATTAGCAGTTGCAAAGAATTTAAAAAACTTTGTAATTGGCGGAGGCTTCTTATTTACAATGTGTAGTGGTACTGATAGTTTTGATATCGGGTTAGCTGCTCAAGGAACTGATATTTGCGAATCTATTTTTGATGGTGACCCATCAGATTCACGTGCTCAAGAGAAATTAGATTTTAGTCAAACCTTTGCTTTCAAGGATTTTCATCTTATAAAAGACCCAATGATTTATGAATATTCAGATATTGATGCAACTGATTTAAGAAATAATCGCGTAATTACAGAAGCGATGGATCAATTTTCACTTTTTGATTTTTCAGCAAAATGGGATGTTATACCAACGATGCTAACGCAATGTCATGTTGATGTAGTAAAAGGATTTATGGGACAAACAACAGATTTTAGAAAGGAATTTATAAAGTCAAATGTGCTAATTTTAGGGGAAAATAAAAGTGCAGGAACGGCACGTTATATTCATGGAGAAATGGGACAAGGAACTTGGACATTTTATGGCGGTCATGATCCAGAAGATTACCAACATTTAGTGAATGACCCACAGACAGATTTGAATCTTCATCCAAATTCACCAGGTTACAGATTAATCTTAAACAACATACTTTTTCCTGCAGCAAAAAAGAAAAAAAGAAAAACTTAATGTTTTTGTTGCTTATTAGAAAATAATAACTAAATTTGATTTATAGTTAGAACCCAAAGGGTTTATTTCTCCAAAATTTATCATATTAAATCACTAAATATTTTTCACTGAACAATTAAAGTTTAAATTAATTCTAAACTTGCTCGTATCTACAAAATAGCAGTTTAAAGCTGTATATCTTAAAACTAAAAATCCTTAAAATAAATAAATAACATGGGTGACACCACAGCAAATGAAAATTCTGATTCGTCAGAAGAACAAAAAAATGACAACATTAGTAATTCTAGTGAGGGCGAAAATCAAAAAAAACAACGTACTCGAAAGATTGTAAAAAAAGAATTGCCAATAGAAGAAAATCTAACGCAGGACTTAAGTAATGATACCAAAGAAGAAAAAATTGATAAAGTATCTTCCGAAGTAACTACTGCTGACGCTATCGAAGAAAAATCAAGTAAATCATCTGAGGAAAAGAATGATCAAGAAGTACGTGAGCAAAACGTAAGACAAGAGAGGCCAGTTCATAAATTTGATAATAAGCGACAAAATCAAAATAGACCTCATCACGCAAATCAACAAAACCAAGGGCATATTCCAAATGAAAATCCTGCTGAGAAATCAGATGAGAATTATGACTTAGTTGGTATTGTTACTGCTGAAGGAGTTTTAGAAGTAATTCAAGATGGCTATGGCTTTTTGCGATCGTCTGATTACAATTATCTTCCCTCACCAGATGATATTTATGTTTCTCAAAATCAGATAAAATTATTTGGTTTAAAAACAGGTGATACACTAAAAGGAACAATCCGTCCACCAAGAGAAGGAGAAAAATTCTTCCCTTTAGTTAAAGTTGAGTCGATAAATGGTAGACATCCATCTTACATTCGTGATCGTGTTCCATTTCAATATTTAACCCCTCTTTTCCCGTCGGAAAAATTTAAATTAACAGGACACAAGCAGGAAACACTTTCCACACGTGTTATGGATCTTTTTGCTCCTATTGGAAAAGGTCAACGTGGAATGATTGTGGCACAGCCAAAGACAGGAAAAACAATGTTACTTAAAGATGTAGCAAATGCAATTGCTGCAAATCATCCGGAAACCTACTTAATTGTATTGTTAATTGATGAGCGACCTGAAGAGGTAACTGACATGGCAAGAAGCGTAAAAGCTGAAGTTATTGCTTCCACCTTCGATGAACCTGCAGAACGCCACGTAAAAGTTGCTAATATGGTTTTGGAAAAAGCCAAAAGAATGGTTGAGTGTGGTCATGATGTATGTATTTTGTTAGATTCAATAACGCGCTTAGCTCGAGCTTATAATACAGTTTCTCCAGCTTCTGGAAAAGTTCTTTCAGGGGGTGTCGACGCAAATGCATTGCATAAACCAAAAAGATTCTTTGGTGCTGCTCGAAAAATAGAAAATGGCGGTTCACTTTCAATTCTTGCTACAGCATTAACTGAGACAGGATCTAAAATGGATGAAGTAATTTTTGAAGAATTCAAGGGTACTGGAAATATGGAACTCCAACTCGATCGCAAAATATCTAACAGAAGAATTTATCCTGCAATTGACATTACAGCTTCTGGAACTCGACGCGAAGATTTATTAGTTGGAAAAGATGTCTTGCAGCGGATTTGGTTGATACGAAAATTTATAGCTGATATGAATCCTGTTGAAGCAATGGAATTCCTTAAATCACACATGGAGAACACCATATCCAATGAGGAATTTTTAATATCAATGAATAATTAATGAAATTACCCCTTAAGGTTGGACTGCTTGCAGCTACAATTTGGATTTCAATAAAATTAGCAGCATTTTATCTTTTTCTTTCTCTTGATGATCTGAGACCATTTGTCTTTATCAACATGTTTATATTAACTGCAGCAATTGCAATTGCCTTGTATTTAGTTAAAAGAAAAGAAACAGAAAGTAATTTATTGAATGATGTTAAAAATGGAATGCTTGCCGGAGTGCCTTATGCAGTAATTGTTAGTGTCTTTTTATATTTCTATTACCAAAAAATTTATCCTGCTTTTAACGAAGGTAAAATGAATGAGATTTCCATGAAATTATCTAAGCCACAAACAATAAAAGAAATTCAACGGGAAAACCCAGAAATGGAAAATAAATCAGTTGAAGAAATAAAAAGAGATATTTTAGCCAAAACTAAAATGGTGTATAATCCACAATTTACGATGCTTGTATCGATGCTTTCATTATTGCTATATGCAACTCTGAATTCAATTGTTATTACCCTTATCTTCCGCCGCATCGTTTTTCGCAATTAACTTCGTAGCTAGTTCCTCATAATTGATTCCATCAAAATTTCCAGATGACATCATCAAAAGAACATTGTTTGACCATGAATGTGCGTTAAGAAAATTTAATACTTCTTGTGTATCGTTTAGTACGATAACATTTCCGCCAAAGCTATCAAAAACTAACTCTTTACTTATTGATTCTAACTTTTTATGATGTACAACTTCAGGACTATAATATACGATAGCTATATCTGCTTTTGCCATTGAATCCTTGTAATGAGGTAAAAATTCCTTTTTTAGTGATGAAAATGTATGTAATTCCATACAAGCAATTAGTTCTCTATTTGGATATTGGTGTTTTACAGCATTTGTTGTTGCCATTAATTTTGATGGTGAATGTGCAAAATCTTTATACATTACAAATTGTTTATTTTCTGTAACTTTTTGGAGTCTTTTTCCGGCGCCAGTAAAATCATTCATTGCAGTAAAAAAATCAGATGATTTAATTCCAATAGATTCAGCTAAGCGCATAGCACCCATCATATTTTGTAAGTTATGTGGCCCAAATATTTGTAAATCGTAATTAATTCCGTCAAATACCATTGTTGTACCCTGTAAATTAGGCGTAAATACTGGTGTTTTGTAAGCAATTGTCTGTAAAGAAGTCTTGTATTTTTCTGCAAGCTTCACAATCTCAGAATCTTCTTCGTTATAGATCAATAATCCCTTTTTTTCTATGCAATTACAAAAAATATCGAACTGTTCTAAGTAATTATCAAAGGTTGGAAAAACATTGATATGATCCCAAGCAATACCACTTAACAAAGCAATTGATGGTTTATACAAATGGAATTTTGGGCGTCTATCGATTGGAGAACTTAAATATTCATCCCCCTCAAGAATCATTATTTTAGCGGAATCTGTAAGTCGTACCATACAATCATAACCTTCTAACTGAGCGCCAACCATGTAATCGACATCAACTTTTAGCTTTTTACAAGCATGAAGTAACATGGAAGTTATTGTCGTTTTTCCATGGCTTCCTCCGATAACAAGTCGAATTTTATCTTTGGATTGTTCATACAAGTATTCAGGATAAGAAAATATGTTGAGATTTAATTCCTTTGCCTTTAACAACTCAGGGTTATCAATCCTTTTCGACTCAAAGCAATTGCTAAGTTGTGCATTGCGCTTCCTCCTATTGCGATAAAATGAACGTTCATATTAATTTCCTTTTTGCGAAAATAAAAAGAAAGTTAGGGTAGATTATATTGTCACAAATTAGTTACTGACAACCGATTATTGATTTACAATGAGAATAATTTTGAAGAATCTGATGCGTAAGATTTCATACTACCTTTTTCGTTATAAATAAGGTAGACTGTTAAACCTAAATCGCGATTTTGTTTTAAAAAAGCAATTGTCTTTTCTTTACCCATCACCATAAAAGCAGTTGCAAAACCATCGGCTGTTGCGCAGTCTTTTGCAATAACAGTTGCACTCAATAAATTATGCGTAACCTGCAAACCAGTCTTTGGATCAATTGTGTGCGCATACTTTTTGCCCTTAACTTCATAAAATTTACGATAATTCCCACTAGTTGCTATAGCTTCATTTGAAATTGAAAGAACTTCACTAATTGATCGTTCCTTTGAACTTGATACAGGGGTATCGATTCCTATTTTCCATTTTTGATTTTCACGGTTTAATCCAGAAACATAAACCTCACCGCCTAACTCAATATAAAAATTAGAATATCCTTTTTCACGTATGAATTCAGCTAAAACATCTACAGCATATCCCTGAGCAATCGCATTAAAATCTAATTTTACACGTTTATCTTTTTTTGTAAAATAAAGTAAGTTATTTTTAAATTTATAGCTAAACAATTTGTCTTTTTCAAAGGAAACATAGGGTAAAATAGAATCTGCAGCTGCTTTAGATAATGGTGTTTTTTGATTCTTAAAAAATCCCCAGGCATCAACTAAAGGGAAAACTGTGGGGTCGAAAGCACCTTTAGAACGTTCGAAAATAAATTGACTCTTTAATAAGCAATTTTTAAAATAGAAGTTTGAATCTGAAAACTCAATAGTATTATCGGCGGAATTAAATTGACTTATAAATGAAGTGCTAACATAAGTTGACAAAACTGAATCAAAATTTTCTAGAATAGTAGTTATTTGATTTTTTGTTATTGTATCATTTGGGCCAATTAAAATAATAGAATAAGTTGTACCTTGAGCCTTTCCACTAATTGTATAAAAATCTTGATTATTATCATTAGACGAGCATTTACAAAATAATAAAGCTAGAATTACAAGAAAAAAACTACTTTTTGATAACATTATCACCTGTTGATTCATTAAACCAAATAGTTTCAGTTATTAACAGTCCATTTCTAGTAAAGGAATTTTTACCGCTTTCATTTGTTGTCTGCTCATAAACAACACCATAACCATTTATATCAACAACAATGCGACGAATAATAACTGAAGATACATAACCTTGTAAATTTTTTATTTTATATATAACTTCAGTCATTTTATTTTTTTCATACAAAACACCATCCTCATTTTTTAGATAATTTGGAGTTGTTTCATAGTATTTCTGATAATCCTTCATTTTTTGAATTTTAGATAAGCCTAATTCAATATTAGCTTTTGAAATCGAATCTTTTTGATACCTTGAATAATCAAGATTATTAATAATTTGTTGCTGCTCTGTATATCTATCCTCTTCAGACTCATGTCTTTCTTGCTCAATGATTAAAATACGATCCTTACTAATTTGAACAGCGTCCATTTGCTTTTCTAAACGTTCTGAATTCTCGTCATTTTGTTTCTTTTGTATTATATCTAATTGATTTTTATTTTCACTAATTTCAGTTATAATTAATTCATTTTGAGCTATAACACTTAAATTTCTTTCATTAATGTCTTGGTTCAAAGTCGCAATCTGCTCTTGCATTTGATACTGACGTTGTTCACTATTTTTTTGTTCATCAGATAGTATAGAATCAATAACATTTTTTATCTCATTTATTTGAACCTGTGCATCTTGACTTTGAGATGCATTTATAGAACTTTTAAAATTTGTAGTATATTCTAAATCATTTTTAATAATTTCCATTTTGTATGTTGCTGCATTTTCTTTCTTGTCCTTATCGATAAATATATCTTTATAGGCGTCACTATTTTTACCAGTATGAATTTCTCCTGGTGCCAATAAAATCGTTCCTTGATCTTGGGTAGAAGCAGGAATTACTTTTTTTGGAATTAAAGCAGACATCGGATTAATTATATTCTCTAATGAATCAATAGATTTTTTTAACTGAGCTAATTCATTTTGTGGAATAATTTTTTGATTAAGTATTGCTTTTTCTTGAGTAATTTTTAGCGAAGTAATTGATTCCTGGTTTTTCTTTTTAGATTTTACCAAAAGATATGCTGTTTTTTTCATACTAAAATATGATTCCATTTGATTAATTTTATCGGTTAAATCAATTACTTTGGGGTCATTTACCCTTCCTCGCATTGGATCAGTCCTTAAAATTAATTTAGCTTTAGCATATCCATTTTGACCTTGCGCGAAATATTCATTTGCTTTAATTAGTTGACTATTAAACACCAGGTCCTCAGAATTCTTCACTTCTAGTAATTTAGTCTTTTCAGCCTTTAGTGATGAAATATATAATTGATTTGAATTTGAATTTGACAATTTTGAAGAAAGTAATTCTGCTTCATTATATTTTTCAATAGATAATTTTAAATTCTTTTCTTTTGAATAAGACTTGGCTTGCTTCAAAATATCTGTAAGATTTGAAATTATTGTTTCGTCCTGTGTTTTAATGGCTGCACTATCAATAATTACTTTTGCTATTGGTGTATTAGAAAGTTTTAACTTTCCTTCAGCTTGAATAAGATAATTTTCGTCTGAAATTAGTTGCCTCTCCTCAAGATTCCACTTGTATTTCTCAGAATAAAAAGAATCAGAATTGTTTATGTTTGGGTATAAACTCTGTGAATATAAATTTATATTCATGTCTTTTTTTAATGGTATGTTATTTTGATACTCTCTTTCAAAATCTAAAGAAGATAAATCAATTAAGATTTTTTTTAAAATAAATCCATTTTTAGAAACAATCAAATCATAAGTGTCAGATCTTGGAATTTCTGCAGTTAATAAAAAAGTTCCATTGGATAAGGAAACTGACTTTGAAATAAAAACATCCTTATCCATTAAATATAATGTTGCACCAAAAATATTTTCCATATTATCCTTATTGTGAACCTTTCCCTGTAAAGAAATTGAAAGGTCTTTTTGAGAATAAAAACGTGTAAAACTTAAAGAAAGTAAGAAGAAAAAAAGTATTTTTCTTATCATAAGCTAACGATTATTTTATTTTAAAAAAAAGTAAAAGTGTATATTTAATGAATTAATACAAAATTGCTAAAAAAAGACGAATTAAAAAAATGCTAAACATCAAAGATTTAAGTTTTTGGGAGAAATCACTTTATTTTGATGATCTTGATTTTACAATAATTGGTGCTGGTATTGTGGGACTTAGCACGGCGATTTTTTTAAAAGAAAAATTTCCTAGATCAAAAATTCTAATTTTAGAAAGAGGATATCTTCCAAGTGGAGCAAGCACTAAAAATGCGGGATTTGCCTGTTTTGGCAGCCCAACAGAATTATATGACGATCTCTCAAAAATCAGTGATGAAAAAGTTTGGAATACTTTTAGTCTGCGCTATGAAGGATTAAAAACACTGTTTGAGTTAATCGACGCAAAAAAAATTGAATACGAAAAATGTGGTTCATGGGATTTAATTTCAAAAAAAGAAGAGCTATTACAAGATGATTTTATAGCGTATATAAATGAAAAATCCTTCGAAATATGCGGCGTAAAAAATATATATAAAGAGGATAAAATGGCTATCCGTAATTTTGGATTCCAAAATATCTTTAGCACATATAGCAATAGTGAAGAAGGAACAATAAACACTGGAAAATTGATTTCTGAACTCTACAAAAAAGCCACTAATCTAGGTATTCTTTCTCTTTTTGGAATTGAAGTAAAAACATTTGAATCAAATGGAAAGGAAGTTTTTTTAGAAACTAATTTTGGTGAATTTAAAAGTGCAAATAGTATAATTTGTACAAATGGATTTGCAAAACAATTTTTAGACGATGACATCCAAGCTGCAAGAGCCCAAGCACTTATTACAAAGCCTATTTTAGATCTAAAAATTAAAGGTTCATTTCACTATGATGCCGGTTACTACTATTTTAGAAATATAGAAAATCGTGTGCTTTTTGGCGGTGGAAGAAATCTGAATTTTGAAAGAGAAGCGACAGACAAATTTGGAACGAGTGAAGATATTCAAGATTCCTTGCTTCATTTATTGCAAACTGTCATTCTTCCAGATACTAAATTCGAAATTGATTATGCCTGGTCTGGTATCATGGGAATTGGAAAAGATAAAAGTCCAATAATAAAAAAAACGAACAATAATGTCGCCTTTGGTGTTAGAATGGGCGGAATGGGAATAGCGATTGGTGCTGAAGTAGGAAAATCCTTATCAAAATTATTTTAACTTGAAAGATAAAAAAAAACAAGCTGAGTTTATTAATCCTATAGATAAGGATAAAATTAGCGAAAATCCGCATAGCCTTGAATACGGTCATCATGCAGGAAGCGCACTCATAAAACCAGAGGATCAAGGAAAATTAAAAAGTCGCTCAATCAATTCAATGGAGCAGCAAACAGACATGCAATTGGGTCAAATTTATGATCAAATGCAATTGCTTGCAGAACAGGCAAAAAAAATAAATGAGCGCAAAAAGATTTCAGAGTTTATTTACACTGCAGAAATGCGCTTTGAACCATTTATTAATCACACTTATCATTTATACCAAAAAGAAACTGGTATTTTTTCGCTCTCACTCGTTGGACCAAAACAATGGGGGAAATCAGGGGCAAATTTAGAATTCGTTGGTACTGTAAAATTGCTAGCAGACCACACATGGGATATTTTAGAAAGAAACGAGAAATTTGATTTTTAACGTACAAAAACCCATTCATTTTCACTTGATTGCCTTGCGTCGAAACTATAAGAATCAATAGAATATGACTTTAAATCATCAATATTATTTAATTGATTTTTTATAAGATAACGAGCCATTGCTCCACGAGCATGTTTTGCATACATCATTACGATTGTAAATTTTCCATTTTTATACTCCTTAAAAACTGGACTTATAATTCTGTTTTTTATAATAGAAGTATCAATCAATTTAAAATATTCTTGAGAAGCTAAATTTAAAATAATCTGCTCTTTATTTAGTGAATCTAACAAAAAGTGATTTACTTTCTGTTTCCAAAAAAAATACAAATTCTTAGAACTAGCATTTGGGGAAAATTTTGTTCCCATTTCCAAACGATAAGGATAAATCATATCACATGGCTTAAGTAATCCATATAGACCTGATAAAATATACAAGCATTCATTTGAAATCTCCTTTTCTCTTGCATTTAAGCTTTTATAATCTAAACCTCGGTAAACTTCTCCCGAAAAAGCATTAATTGCCTGCAATGCTTTGCTATCCTTAGCGCTATAAATATCCCAAGTTTTAAAACGCAGATAACTTGATTCAGCAAGGTCTTTCGAGATAGATAGTAAGGATTCTAGTTCTGCTTGTGATTTTTCTCTTAAAGCAGCCACCAATAAACTTGCCTCATTTTCAAAAATTGGACTACTCGGAGAATGGATATCTCCATCTCGTTCATTTAATGTTTTTGAAGGCGCTAAGAAAATCTTTATTGCATTTTTCATCTAAACGGAAAGGGATTACTAAAGTGACGACGCTATCTAAAAAAAAAGTCGCTTATTTCTAAACGACTTTAAAATTAAGGAAAACTAATTTTTAATTTTTTAATTTCTTAGTTAAATCGATAAGCATTGGAGTTGCAATAAGAAGTGATGAATAAGTTCCTACAACAATACCAACTAATAAAGCAAAAACAAATCCTTGAATTGCTGCACCACCAAATAAGAAAATAACAACTAATACAATAATCGTAGTTAAGGAAGTATTAATCGTACGAGATAAGGTTGAATTTAAGGCACCATTAATTTCAGTTTTATAATCAGCATCTTTCTTCCATGATAGCTCTTCACGAATCCTGTCAAAGACAACCACAGTATCGTTTATCGAATAACCAATTACCGTTAATATCGCTGCAATAAAGGATTGATCAACATCCATATTAAAAGGAAGAATTCCATTAAATACAGCGAAAACTCCTAAAACAATCATAACATCATGAAACAAGGCAATAATTGCACTTAATGAATACTGCCATGTACCAAAACGCAATAGAATATAGGCAAAAATCATGATTAAGGATAAGACAATTGCAATAGTTGAAGATGAAATCAATTCATTTGACACGGAAGAGGAAACAAATCTTGAATCAGCTTCAATTTTATAAGATCCTAATTTTGATTTACATAAATCAAGACCTTTCTCTAATTTATCTTTTACCTTAGTTGTTGCTGTTTCATCAGAAACCAAGTAATTTGTTGTTATTTCAACGTAAAAATTACTGGATTTTGTTTTTACGTCAATTGATGCGCCTTGCATCACGGAAGATAATTTCTCTTTTATAAATTCCATGTTATTATCCGCAGTTTTAGCGAATTTAACACCAAATGTTCTACCTCCAGAAAATTCTACAGAAGGCTTTAATCCGATAGTTAAAACAGCAAAAATCGAACCTGCAACCAATAATCCAGAAACCACATAATAAATATTCCGTTTCGAAATAAAGTTAATATTGATGTTCTTAAATGCGTTTTGCGTAAGCTTAGTTCCAAAGGAAATACCGTATCCTTTATTTAACATCCAAGTAAATATTAATCTTGAAATTACCAAGGCAGCAAATACTGAAGAGAAAATTCCAATAATCAATGTTGTAGCAAAGGACTCAATTGGTCCTGAACCAAATATTTTCAAAACGATGGCTGTTAAGAGTGTTGTGACATTGGCATCAATAATCGACGAAAGGGCCTTTTCATAACCTGTTTCAATCGCTGCAGCAATGTCTTTTCCTTTTGCCTGTTCTTCTCGAATTCTTTCATAGACCAAGACATTCGCATCGACGGCCATACCAATCGTCAAAACAATACCCGCAATACCCGCAAGTGTTAAAACTGCTCCAAATGACGCAAGCGTTCCAAAAATAAAAATGATGTTTGCAAATAAAGCAATATCTGCTACAATACCAGCTTTTCCATAATAAAGATACATGTATATAAATACAACAATCAAAGCAACTGCGAAAGAAATTAAACCTGCTCGGGTGTTTTCTGCACCAATTGTTGGTCCAACTTTTGTCTGTTCTTTAATAATACAAGGAGCAGGAAGTGCACCTCCATTTAACAAGCCAGCAAGATCTTCCGCCTCTTGAAAGGAAAAGCTTCCAGAAATTTGAGTATTACCAGTTGTAATAGCGTTTATTACTCGAGGAGCGCTATAAACAACACTATCCATTGTTATTGCTATAATTCTATCCTTATTGTCTGAGGTCATTCTACCCCATTCATCAGCGCCCTCAGGTGTCATTTCTAAGTCTACAGTAATTTTTCCATCTCTTTGATCGTATCCTGTACCCGCTTTAGCAATGTGCTCTCCATTCACGCGTGCTTTACCAGACTCAGGTATTTTACAAGCATATAAGAAATAAGCTGTTTTCTTAGATTTGTCATCAATTTTATCCGGCTCTGCTGACCACATAAACTTTACATCTTCAGGAAAAACAGAAGCAATATCACGTCGACGCAATATTGTTTCTACAGTTCCTTTATTTTGAACATCTACATAACCCATCGCAAATCCTCCAACGGATGTTACTAAATCAGTTAAACCTTTCTTCTCATCTGTTCCAGTTAAACTCAAAGACGAAGACTTCTTTTTTAGAGTATCTGCAGTCTGAGTACTATCAGATACTTCAGAAGAATCATTAATTAATGATAAGTCTTTTTGCTCTTTTTCCTTGGAAAGGTTATTGGCTGTTGTCCATTGAATTTGAATCTGCTCAGGCATGTACGTTTCAAAGAATTCAAGATTTGCAGTTGATTGTAACTTTTTTGCTACAGTATATTCATCTTGAACTCCTGGTAACTCAATATATAATCTATTCTTAGCAGGATCTTTTTGTATATTTGGTTGGGCTACACCAAATTGATTGATTCGACGATTCATAATAATCTCAACGCCATCCATTGATGAAGCAATTTGAGTTCTTAAGCCTTTTTCAACTTCAGCATCTGAAGAACGGATTCCTATTTCGGCTCCTTTCAATAAATAATTAAGCTTTAGCCCCTTATTTAGTTTCGTATTTTGCTCAATAAAAATACTTAAGAAATCACCCCCTTTTTTATTATAAATTGCTTGTGCAGCTTGAAAAGGTTTAACAAACTTTAAATCTCTTGGATTTTTAGCATGATTTTTAATTAAATCAGAAATAGAAATTTCAAGTGTAACACTCATTCCTCCAACTAAATCAAGACCAAATGCAAGCGAGCGTTTCTTAACCTCCGAAAAAGTAGATCCAATTAATGGATAAACCTTTTTTTCACCTTTTGAACGCAATATCTCATTTACGAATGCTGCTCTTGCTAATTCTTCAGATTCTGGTAAATTAAAATCTACAGTTGTGCTATTTGGAAGAATTGCAATGCCATTATTATCTTTAGCTTGTTTTCTTAGAGCTTGAACCTTAAGAATTGCTTCTTTTTCTGCTTTTCTCTCAACTCCACTTGCTACCCAAGTAAATGACAATTGATAAATACAAACAGCTGTTAACACAAGTGTAAACAACAAGAAAAAACCTTTTAAACGCATATTTTCTAAATTTTTGATTTCAATAAGGGTGCAAATATAGGATTTACATTGCTGAAAGCCAAATAAAATTGAAGTTTTGAATATGAAAATTTACCTGCCTCAGCTATTCTTTTTTAATGTATCGCAAAATTGGATTAGCGAATCTGAAAATTTAGTCCACATGTCATTTAAAAGTAAATTTTCGATCTTTAAATTTTCTTCAACCTGAGTCAATTTATTTTCATTAAAAATCTCCTCTATTTTATTTTGAATAGCTAAAGGATTTATTTCATTCAAGATAAATCCATTTTTTTCATCAACAATATCTTCTACTAATCCTCCAACATTTGAAATTAAAACCGGCAAACAAAAAGAGTTTGCAAGTGCTTGAATACCACTCTGAGTTGCTGATTTATAAGGTAGAACACACAAATCTGCTACGCTAAAATAAAGCTTGACATCTTGCTCATTAATAAATTGATTGACAAAATGAATGTTTTTATTTTTAGATTTTGCAATTAAGTTAGTATACGTAATTTCATCACCATAAACCTCACCAGCAATAAGCAAAATGAACTCCTTATTTAAATTTGAAAATGCTTGCAATAGTAAATCTAAGCCCTTGTAATTTCTTATCAAGCCAAAAAATAAAAGTATTTTTTTTGTGGGATCTAAACCTAAAGCTTCAGCAGCCTCTTTTCTCGCAATTTTTTCACCAAACTGATTGTAAGATGGATGCTTCAACAAGCAATACTTCGCAGCAGGATCAATGGCAAGTAAATCCTTTTTTACAGACTCAGAAAGGACAATAAAACCATCGTAAGACTTTACAAATATTCGATTAAAAAAGGTGTCAAAAAATCTTTTTTCGTGCGGTATCAGGTTATGAATAATTGCAATTTTTAAACAATCTTTTTTAAAAGATTTTGAGAAAAAAACATTCATGGGAGCAAAAAATGTCATCCAATAATTTGTAATAAAAATAGTAGGCGAAGATTTCTTGAGTTGCCTTACGGCGCTAAAATAACTTAAAGGATTAAAGCCAGAAACAATTCTAGGATAACTTTTTGAAAGCTTATTTAGACTCAATTGTGTTTTTCCAGGAAATAAAAAATTAGGGTATTGTTTTTTAAAGGTAAATGCCTTCAAGTCGTATTGCTGTTCCATTGCGCTGACAACTAATTCACTGAAATCCGAAATGCCTCCTCGATAAGGAGGAAGTGCTGAAAAAAAGACTACTTTATGTGTTGATTTTTTCATTTTAATCATTTGGATCTATCCCATTCTTGGTACAATTTTCAAAAAATAAATCTAATTCTTTTCCTTTCAATCTAGTGCCATTTTGAAAAAATACCTCAGATATTTTTAATCCGTTTTTATCGTAACTATAAACCCAAGTATGAACCTTGTCGTTCTTAAATTTTGCTTTTTGAGCTATTTGCCCATTGGGATGGTATTCTAACCATTCACCATCCTTAAGTCCATTTTGAAAAACACCTTTTTTTTTTATTTTTCCAGTGCTAAAAAATTCAGTATAAAGTCCATTTAGTGTGTCTTTCTTATAATTTGAAATAGATAAAGGAATCAGAACATTATTATCGATTTGCCCCTCTGTATAATATATTATTGCTTCTCCGTTCAATTGATTTTTCTCAAAGGTTTCCTTACTTGATAAGGCGCCATAAAGATTATATGAATACCAAACAGAATCCTTTAAGTTATTTTCATAAAAGCCTCGAGAGAGTATAGCATTATTCTCAAAATAAAAAGTTGCAAACGAAAGATTTGAATTTGGGATGTGTTTAATAATTGATTTTATTTTTCCGCTTTCATAATAATAAGTAAACTCTCCAATTGCCTTGTCATCTTTAAATTGACCTTTGTAAATAAAAGTATTACTTCCCGGATATTTTTTATTCCAAACGCCCTGTTTTTGACCTTTGGCGTCTTTTTCATTGACTTGTGAAACGCTCAAAAGTGGAAGGAAAAGTAGAAGAATATAAAGTAGTTTATTCATAGTAAAGCACTTAAATCAGAGAGAGAATTTAATGAAATATCGGGTTTTATACTTGTTTTTTCAGAAGTTAAAATCAATACAGTTTTCATTCCGAGTTTCTTTCCAAAGATAATATCAGAATCTGTGTCTCCAACCATAATTGATTTCTTAAAATCTACAGAAGGAAATTCCTTTTTTGCCATTTGGGCCATCATTGTGTTTGGCTTTCGCATTTTACTAAATTTATTTTTTAATTCAGTTGCCGCAAAAACTTTAGTGATGAATCCACCATTATCTGAAATAACTTTTTGCATTTGAGAATGAATATTCTCTAAATCACTTACTGAGATTTTATTCAGTGCAACACATTGCTGATTTGTGACTACGAAAACATGACTGAATTTAGCGCATAAACTAGAAAAAGAAGATAGTACATTTGGACGAAAATGAAATTTTTCCCATTCTAGAACATAATCATTTATTGGTCTTTCATTGATTACACCATCGCGATCGAGAAAAAGCGACCAGCTAGAATCAATATTCCAATCTAAACTCATTCAGAAATTTGCTTTTCAATAAGGTACTGATTTCGTGTACTTGAGTTTCTTCCGATTAATTCTGATACAAAACCAACGAGAAAAAATTGGACTCCAATAATCATTGCTGCTAAGGAAACATAAAACTCTGTCCGCTCTGCTAATTTAAGTGCTGATTGATGAAAAAATAATTTATTAAGACCAAGGTATAAAAGAAGTCCAAAACCTATTAAAAACATAAGCGTTCCCATTCCACCGAAAAAATGCATGGGTTTTTTTCCAAATTTCCCCATAAATGCAACAGTCATTAAATCTAAGGGTCCATTTAAAAACCGATTTAATCCAAATTTTGTAACTCCGTATTTTCTCGCTTGATGCTGCACAATTTTTTCTCCTATGTTTTGAAAACCTGCATATTTTGCTAAAGCGGGAACATAACGGTGCATATCACCATAAAGTTCAATGCTTTTTAAAACAGAAAGTTTATATGCTTTTAAACCGCAATTGAAATCGTGCAAATGAATGCCTGTTATTCTACGTGCTGCCCAATTGTATAATTTAGTTGGTAATGTTTTTGATAAAGGGTCGTGCCTATTTTTTTTCCATCCAGAAACTAGGTCAAAATTATCTTCAACAATCATTCGATACAATTCTGGGATTTCTTCGGGAGAATCTTGCAAGTCGGCATCCATTGTTATTACAACCTGTCCAGTTGCTAGTTCAAAACCTTTTTGAAAAGCCGCAGACTTCCCATAATTCTTTTGAAATTTTATAGCTTTGATGTTCTTGTCTTTTAGAGCTAATTCCTCAATTATATTCCAAGAAGTATCAGTACTTCCATCATCAATTAAAATAAGCTCGTAAGACAAGTTGTTCTTGGTAACAACATCATAAATCCAGCTATGTAACTCAGGAAGAGATTCAGCTTCGTTTAACAATGGAATTACAATCGATAACTTATACATAGAACAAATTTAACTAAAAAATAAGATTTATATTTCGTTCGAAGAATGTTTTACTGAAGTTGCTTGTCTTCTACAATTTTATAAAACGAATGGATTGACCTAAATTTTGAATAATATAGATGCCGGCAGATAAGGACTGTAGATCAATTTCCATTTTATTTACTGAAACTTGAATCTTGGACATAACTATCTATTTCAGCGTTTTCAATTGTAATTTTATCATTAGAAGGATTCGGATACAAACTAAATTCCTCTTTGGTATTTTCTGAAATTTCTGCAGTAGAAAAATTACTTACCCAAAAATGATCAAAAGCAGCTTCAGTGATATTGATATTTGGATTTTCATCTGAAATAGTAACAGAAATTTGCATTGTATTATTAATCGTTAGCAAACCATTTATCGGAATACTTTGAAAAGAATAACTCATTTCATTTCCCTGGGGACCACCTATCTGATCGAGTAAAACACTTGTTGAACCATTAGATATAAAAACTTTTAGGGTATCGTCGAATTCACCTGGACCATGATAACAGAAAAATGAACGGGCAAAATTAATGTGAGGATTACTCAGTGAAGTTAAATCCATTTGTGGTGAAATTAAAGTAGTGTAACCTTCATCAACATCGTCGAAATCTGGATTAAAATTTGAATCATTTCCTGTTACAAAACCAATTGAACCACAATCATAAGGAGCATCTGTTCCAATCATAGTATTATTTGTTGGATTTGGAATTCCTCGCTCCCAAAGTCCTGTTGTAGCATTTCCGATGATTGTCCAAGAAAAATCAAATTCAAAATCATCATAATATCCTTTTTCAAGATACACGATTATTGAACCAGTTGAAGAATCTAGCTGCATATCAAAACAGGAAGTAACAAATCCCCATTTTCCAACTTGGATGTTATAAAAAGCACCATCTTGATAATATAAAGTTAAAGACTCTTCTCCAATTCCATTAGTAATACCTTCATGAACAAGCAAGGGGTGAATTAATTTTATTTGTGCCCCTGAAATTGGAATTGTAGTACCTAATTCATAAACTTTAATATCTAAATTGTAAGGAGGAATAGGAATTAATTCGGTATTTTGAATGACTATTTGACCTTGAATCAATGTAACACTTTCTGTTTTGGGAAAATATCCCACCTTTTCATAGGTGACATTATAAATTCCAGGAGAAAAAATCCCTGTTGCATAAAAACCTATTGAATTAGTATAATCTGTTTGGTCATCACCGACAATTTTTACCAAAACATCATTTAAGGGTAAGTTGCTTTGTTGATCGGTAACAATTCCTTCGAGGTAAGCAGCCTTTTGATAAGTTGGACCTAATATAAACAAGCCATTCGTAATATCAGCAGCTAAAGTGGTTCCAGATGGTAAAAACGGATAAACGCCCCAACATCCGTCGTAACTTATTGTTTGTCCTTCATAGGTATCGTATTCAGCAACTTTAATCATGTTAAATGGATAAGTAATGTCGTGAATAACAATTCCATCGGAGTAATAACTTGTAATTAAATAATCTCCCTTTACATGCGTATTGTGAGGAATAATTCCAGAGCCAGGGGAATTTTGAATGCGGTCAACTTCTACAATGTTTGTTGGATCTGAAATATCATAAGCGGCAATAAAAGCCCCAGAAATTTCATCTGTCGTAAAAACATATTGCCCGTTTTCTGAAGGCCAAATATTATGCGTGAAACTGCTGGGCGTTGTTTTAGTTCCCAATAATACTGGATTCGCCTTATCGCTGACATCCACTAAACTAAAAAATCCGGCATAAATATTAGCCAAATACATGGTGTCATTTCGCACATAGCCATCGTGACAATA
>RFPM01000081.1 GCA_009926125.1 Flavobacteriales bacterium
TGTAATTAACATGAGAGCCAAGCATGGAATTAAAAATCACCGCATTTGTAATACTCGTATTCTCTTGAATATTTGAGTTTTTTAATATAGAGCTATTGATTTTTGTATTAGCTCCTACAGAAACATGAGGACCGATAATTGAATTCTCAATACAGGCATTTTCTCCAATAAAACAGGGTGGAATAATCTGACTATTAGTAATTTTAGAAGAGGCATGAACAAGTTGTATATTTTTCTCGAAATCAAAATCTAGAACACGTTTGTTAGTATGCACGGTTACTTCTTTATTTCCACAATCCAGCCATTCTGTAACTTCTCCAGGGTTAAAAACGCAGCCAGAACTTGTCATTCTTCTTAAAGCATCAGGAAGTTGATATTCTCCACTTTTCATGACCTTATTGTCAATTAAATAATCTAATTCTTTTTTCAATTTGGCGCCATCCTTAAAATAATAAACACCAATCATGGCTAAATCTGATACAAATTCTTGAGGTTTTTCAATAAAATCGACTATTTCACCTGCAGCATTTAATTTGACAACACCAAATGAACTTGGGTCTTCAATTTGCTTCACCCACAAAATCCCTTCGTCTGAAGGCGAAATATTGAAATCTGCACGAAATAAGGTGTCAGCAAAAGCAACAACAACCGGTCCTACTAATTTTTCAGCGGCACAGAGAACGGCATGAGCAGTTCCTAAAGGGTCTTTTTGGTAATAAATAGATCCCTTTGCACCCAATTTTTCTGCTACTTGAAGTAATTCTTTCTCAACTTTATCCCCAAAATTACCAATTACAAATGCTATTTCGTCAATTTTATCTGCACAAACTGCAGCAATATCCTCAACTAATCGATGAACTATTGGCTTTCCACCAACAGGAACTAAAGGTTTTGGCAAAGTCAAGGTATGCGGCCGCAATCGATTTCCTCTTCCTGCCATTGGTACTATTATATTCATTTTATTTATTTTAAACCAGTACTTCCAAATCCTCCAACTCCACGTTCTGAATCAGTTAAAACGGCAACTTCTGTAAATGATACATGCTCAACTTTACAAAAAACTAGCTGCGCAATTCTTTCCCCATCTTCAATACTTACCGCCACGTTTGATAAATTCACTAAAATAACGCCGATTTCTCCTCGGTAGTCAGCATCAATTGTTCCAGGAGTATTTAATACACTTAATCCCTTCTTTAAAGCTAGGCCACTTCTCGGTCGGACTTGGCATTCCAAACCATTTTCCATTTCTAAATAGAGCCCTGTTTTTATCAAAACACGACCCAATGGTTCAATGTCAATAGTTGTCTCTATATCTGCACGAATATCCATGCCTGAAGCTCCTGAAGTTTCATACTTTGGGAGTGGATGCTTAGATTTATTCGTTATTTTAAGAAACATAATTTATTTATAACTTCAAAAGTATAAAAAACTTAGCTATGTGTCACTTCCGTTTGCTTGATTAATCAACAATAAATTGAATACAACTTTGCCACAGTTTTAGGGATAGAAAAATCTAAGTTTGTAAAGTATCAAGATTAAAGTAGATGAAATTCACGACATTTCATTAATTTTGTATTCCAATAAAGCTATTAAATGTTAGAAATTCAACGAATAAGGAACGAAAAAGAGTCAGTATTACGAGGGCTCAAAAAAAGAAATATCGATGCTTCTCAAACTATTGATAAAGTATTGCTTATTGACCAAGAATGGAGAAGTAACAAAACAGAATTAGATAAGCTGTCATCAGAATTAAATCTCTTAGCTCGAACTATTGGTGAATTTTTTAAGGCTGGAAAAGTAGCTGAAGCGAATGAATTGAAAGAACAAACTACTACTCTAAAAGTCAAAGAAACGCTTCTTAAAGCAAAGGTAGATGAACTAGACGGGGAACTCGCCAAATTACTTTATACGCTACCAAATGTGCCAAATGAAGCCGTTAAACAAGGAAGAGAAGCTGCTGATAACGAAACTGTTTATGAATACGGCACAAAACCTACTTTTTCTTTCACTCCACTTGCTCATTGGGACCTTGCAAAAAAATATGATTTAATTGATTTTGAACTTGGCGTAAAAGTTACGGGTGCAGGATTTCCATTTTACCGAGGTAAAGGAGCAAAATTACAACGTGCTTTAATTGCATTTTTCTTGGATGAAGCAACAAAAGCTGGCTACGAGGAATTTATGGCTCCACTTCTTGTAAATGAAGCAAGCGGAATAGGAACTGGTCAATTGCCTGACAAAGAAGGACAAATGTATTACATGCCGGAAGATGATTTGTATCTGATTCCAACCGCTGAGGTTCCATTGACAAATATTTACCGCGATATTCTATTGCCAACAAACGACTTTTCAATTAAAATGACAGGCTACACTCCTTGTTTCCGTCGCGAAGCAGGTTCCTATGGAAAAGATGTTCGCGGCTTAAATCGTTTGCATCAATTTGATAAAGTTGAAATTGTACGTATTGAACACCCTTCAAATTCTGCTCAAGCATTAGAAGAAATGGTAGAGCATGTCAAAGGATTGCTAGAGAAATTAGGCTTACAATACCGAATTTTGCGTCTTTGTGGTGGTGATATGGGCTTTGCTTCAGCAATGACTTACGATTTTGAAGTTTACTCAGCAGCTCAAGAAAAATGGCTAGAAGTTAGCTCCGTTTCTCGCTTTGATACCTTCCAATCCAATCGTTTGAAACTACGTTTTAAAGATGAAGATAAAAAATCGCAGTTGTGCCATACTTTAAATGGTTCTGCCTTGGCGCTGCCGAGAATTGTTGCAGCCATGTTAGAGAATCATCAAACAGCAGATGGGATTAAAATTCCAGAAGCTTTGCAAAGTTATACTGGCTTTGACCTTATCGCATAGTCCAAAATGAAACAATACGGACTTATTGGAAAATCACTATCTCATTCATTTTCTCCTGTATTTTTTAAGCAATTCTTTGAAATAAACAATATTTCAGCTGAATATAAGAAGTATGAGATCCAAAGTATTGAAGAAGTAAAAGAGCTTTTATCACAAAAAATTGGGGGGTATAATGTTACCATTCCCTATAAAGAAAGTATTCTTCCTTTTTTAGATGAAATTGATCCAATAGCAAAAGAAATAGGGGCTGTAAATACAATTGTATTTAAAAACAATAAAAGTATTGGATACAATACAGATGCTTTTGGTTTCAAGCAAAGCATCAAGCCATTTTTAACCAATAAACACGATTGCGCACTTATTTTTGGAACGGGGGGCGCAGCAAAAGCAGTTGCATTTGTTCTCAAAGAAATTGGCATTAAAGTTTTATATGTTTCTCGCCAAGCATCTGGTATCAAAAATTATTTTGTATACACAGATGTAAATGAAAACATGCTTAGTGCCTGTAAATTACTTATAAATTGTACTCCTCTTGGGATGTTCCCACAAACTAAAACAAGTGTTGACATTCCTTTTAATGCTCTTAGCAAGGATCATTTAGTGATTGATTTGATTTATAATCCTGAAAAAACTCTTTTCTTAGAACGCGCTCAAAAACAACGAGCAACTATTTTAAATGGGGCTAGTATGCTAAAAGAACAAGCAATGGAAAGTTGGAGATTATGGAATAAATAATCAGCCACTATTTTTAAAATTAAATCTTACATTTGACTCATAATAAGGATTCTTGTCTTCTAAACATAACAAAAAATCGAACTAATTCATCTGTTTTATTTTACTATTAAATAAAACTATTGGATAAAATTTCAGTTTTTTCTCTTTTGTTTGCGTTTTTTTTATTTTCTTTGATTTTTAATTTAAAGTTTATTAATAATTCAAAAATGAAAAAAGTATCAGCTATCCTCTTTCTTTCTTTCTTTTTCCAACATGTAAAAGCACAACAGGCGTTTGAAAAGGGAAATAATTTTATCCAAATTGGATATGGGCCAGGTATTCTTTATGATAAAGTTTTGGCTGCTTATGATACAAAGCGAGGATATGCATTTTCTGGTTTTGGTCCAGCATATTTGGGTTATGA
>RFPM01000082.1 GCA_009926125.1 Flavobacteriales bacterium
ATTAGCACCGAAATTTTAACTTGTTTTAACATAGAATGCTTGCTGTTCAAAAATTGATATGTATTAATTGCTTTATAATCTTTTAAATTAACTTGTACGCATAAGTTATTTCAGGGCGCAAGTAACTCATTTTTCTGTTTAATTAGGTTAAATTCTTGTTATTTTAACGATTAATCGTATTTCTCGAAGAACAAATAGAAAGAAAATCATCTATTTCGCTGGAGCGCCAGACGAAGTAAGAAAGCCCGCCTGAGGAAAACCGCTATTTTATGCTGTTTTTTTAATTAGTTGGATATTCAAGCCAGAAATGGTAGGTTTTCGCAGAATTATTTTCTAATAAATATCGGTTTAATAGTATTCCAAACTACGATGGGGAAGAAATGCATTGGTATGGCAAAACCATAAATCAAATAGTAAAAACTTTCATCATCATTTTCTGGTAAAGTTGCTTTAAAAACCCCCAAGATACTTATAAAACTAATGATGGCAAATAAGAAACCAAAGATAATGTCACCGATTTTTGGTAAGAATTTTACAAAAAGTGCATGACCAGCAGATGCTAGAATACAGCCTACGAAGCATGAAATAAAAATGGAGCTTGATGGAATAAATGCGCTATAATCTATCACCGTTAATTCTTGATAAACAGATGCATATAAATAAGAGCCAAATCCAGATAAGGCTCCGGAAATAAGAGCAAGTAAGGTGTATTTTATCATCAATTTTTTATTTATTTAATGTTACCGGAATTGTTGCCATTATTTTTAAAGTTTCGGATACATCATCTCCTTTTTTACCAACTCCAAAATCCGTTCTATCCACACTGAATTTACCAATAAATGTAGCTTTATTTCCTTTTTTAACAAATGTAAAAAGAACAGAGCAATCTTTTTTAACGCCGTGAATTGCTAATTTTCCAATTGCTTTATAACCAGTATCTGTTTTTTCAATTTTTGAAGAAACAAATTCAATATTCGGGTATTTATCAGCGTTAAACCATTCTTCACCTTTCGCATGTTTGTTCTGAATACCATTTCCTGTACTGATAGATTCAACCTTGATTTTTAAGTCGAATTTTGAACTTGAAAGTTTAGTTGCATCGAAAATAATACTTCCAGACATTTCTTTAAATACACCACTTACATCTTTGTTTGAAAAGGCAATATTGTGATTCTCAGAAATCTTCCAGTTTTGTGCTTGTACGGTTCCAATTGTTAAAAGAAGAACCAACAAAGTAGCTATTTTCGATGCTTTCATCTTTCGTGATTCTTTCTATTAGTTTTTAGATACCTCTAAATCAGCATTTAAGTAAATTTCGTCAGCAACCACTGTGTTTGGCATAGTTACACCCACTCCGTATTCTGATCTTTTAATCATTCCTGAAATTTTCAATCCTGCTAAATCTGCACCAGCTCTGTTTTTAGTTGTCCCATTATGAACACCTGCTAAAACAACTGTTTTTGTAACTCCGCGCATGGTGAAATCCCCTTTGATGACATAGTTATTCCCTTTTGCTTTTTTCACAGATGTACTTTTGAAAGTGATTGTTGGGTGTTTTTCAACATCGAAAAAATCAGCAGAACGTAAATGATCATCACGCATTGAAAGGTAAGTGTTGACAGTTTTAGCCTCAGCGGTTAATTCGATTGTTGCATCAGAGAAGTCTGCATTTGGAGTCGTTATTTTTACATCGAATTTGTCGAATTGACCAACAGTTTCAGAAATCTCCATGTGTTTTACAGTAAAACCCAAACGTGAGTGCCCTGCATCCAAAGACCAACTTCCAGCGTCTAATACTACGAATGAAACCAATGCAAGTGCTGCGGATAATGTGATAAGTATTTTTTTCATGTTTTTATATTTTATTTAAAAAGGGTTAAATTTTTATTTAATTGTATTGCAGATAAATTGCCATAAAGGCTTATCAGCAAAGTTACTAAGATATGTTGTATAGTCACTTTATTTATAAGCTAATATGCGAGCCATCGCAATAGGGAGGATTCTTTGATTGTTTGCACATACACATGGCAGCCGCTTTTGATTCATCTGCTTTAAAAACTTTTGGGGTAAATTCACTTCCCATGTGAGCTCCATTGCACCAAGGTTGATTTTCTGATTTACCACATGTACACCATGCATACGTTTTTCCTTCTTCTAATTGTTCCATTTGGGGTGATTTTCCCGCTACTTGTCCGTTGTTCATATTTGTAGTTTTTTTAAGATTAATTTAATTTAGCCATTAAAATTCTATTTGCTTTAGTAATTTCTGTTTGTATTCTTTTTCGAAATTGAGTTCAATAGGTTTCATTTTTATAAAATACTTATCATGATGCAAAGGTGTAACTTTTTAAAAGATTGTGCATTGATGTAGGTCAAGAAGTGATTTTGTATTTTATTTGTTCTTTGATATTTCTTTTCTTAATCTACTCAATGCTTCTGGAGTAATTCCAAGATAAGAAGCTATCATTCTTTGTGGAACTCTTTGAATAATATCAGGATACGTTTCTACAAAATGTTGGTAACGTTCAACCGCGGAAGAGCTCATTAACATAATGACCCTTTTTTGTAGAACATTTATACGCTTGATTAATGATTTCCTGTCTGAGGTTAATTTTGTAAAGTCCTTTTCTGTTACCGTAATTGTAGAATTTTCAATTGCATCTATATACAAGTCACAAGGAATATCTCCTTCGCAATTATCGGCAATAATCCAATTCTCTGGTGCAAACATATAAATATGTTCTTTCCCTTTATTGTCTATGGAGTAACTTCGCAACAAACCACTTTCTACAGTAAACACTTTTGTATTTAGTTCACCACTTCTTTGCAGAATCTGTCCTTTTGTAGCGTTTATTGTTTTCAATTTAATGTTTCTATTTTGGTCGTGTAAAATGGTATATAAAGGTTTTCAGTAGGCGAAGTAGCACTTTCTATCGAATATGTTCGTGCGTCATTTTGCTTATTATGTGTTAAATGACTTTTATCCAATTGAAATATTTAAATGCTTCCCTAGACCAAGTTCAATTAACTTGTAATAAGTCGAAATTTGTATATCGCTTAATCCACGTTCTATTCTGGAAATATAACTTTTTTTCGTTCCGGTTTTTTGGGCAAGTTCTTCTTGTGTTAAGTTTGCTTCAACACGCGCTTCTTTCAACATAGCACCTAATCTAAAAGCAAGAGAATCCGCATAAAACTGATCTCTTTCAGTGTTTCCTTTTTTTCCGTATTTCTCATCAAGTAGTTGATCAAATGTTTTAACGTTTTTCATCTTCTTTCTGTTTTAAATATTCCGTCTTTAAATTCTCTGCATTTTTGATTTCATTTATTAGGAGTCTTTTGCGTTTTCTTAACGAATGTGTTCGTCAAAACCACCAATGTTCCTTCATCCTGGAAACAAAGAATTCGAATGCTTTTTTGTGATGAATTATTCTCACTTCATAAATACTATTCGTACTTTCCAATTTTTTAAAGAATTTGATTGGTACTTGCCTTTCAAAGCGAACTAGATCCAAAACATATTCAATTTTCAACTGAACTTTTGAATCTTGAGATTTATAAAACTTAATTACATTGCCCCCGAAAAAAATTATTTCTCTTGCCACAGAAACAAAGTTAACTAATTAGTTTACTTCATCCAAATTTCCTCGTTGTTTTTTGGGTTCTGTAGTGGTATATAATGTTTTGGGGCTTTGCGTTCGGGCCGACTCTTTAAATAATTCGTTACACCGAAGTTAATATTATTTTCTTTCAAATTCATTGTTGTTGCGAGGTGAGATTTGAGGGTGTCGCTAGACAGCTTTTATAAGCTTTTTACTTTATTCGGTCGCCAAGGGTAAAATTGCAATCTTCTTGTGAGCATGAAGTAGAAACCAGATCCTCTACTTGAAAAAGCGTATAAAAAATTAACTTCTTTCTCGTGATCAAGAATTTTTATTCTATGCTGTTCATATTGAACATTTCTTGTTCCTTGGACATAGAATAAATCA
>RFPM01000083.1 GCA_009926125.1 Flavobacteriales bacterium
GGTGGTAATTTCATTTTATGTAGTAGCGATAGCCCAAATACAATTAGCGCAAATACCTCAGGTCTCGGGAACAATTCAGTAACAAGTTATGCCTGGAGCATCAACTCTTCAAGTATTAGCAACTCTTCAAGTACACTTTCTGTTTCTCCAAATTTAAGTACAAATCCACAAATTGTGAGTTGTATAGTAACACTCTCAAACAGTAATACTATTTCAGATACAGTCAAAGTTTATACCATTTACCCGGGAACTATTTCTTCTGTTATCCAAATCGCCTGCAATTCAAGTGGTTATGATCCTTCTTTATTTGGAAGCACAGATAATGGGACAACGAGTTTGAACGGTGTTCCAAATTTTAGTTATTCTTATCAATGGCAGATATCAACTGACAATATTAACTGGATAAATATTTCTAATACAAACAGTGCCACTTATGATTCTCCACAAATTACTACAACTTCTTATTTCCGAAGATCAATAATAGTAAGCATTGGCAATGGTAATAATAGTATTACAACAACTTGCTATTCGAATATCATTGATGTTCAAGTATTGACTCCTCCAACAATCAATGCAAACCAATGTATTGCTAGTAATTCTACTGGAACAATGACTGTTAATTTTTTACCAAGCTTACCTAATGGCTTTTCTGCTAATTACGCTTGGTCTGGTCCTAATAGTTTCTCTTCAAATATAGAAGTAGCGAGTGTAAGTAATTTTAGTGCAAGTAATATCGGAGTCTACAATGCGAACATAAATGTAATTTACGGAACAGCAATCTGTAACTACCCGCTAAGTACACAATTGAACCTCTTTCCTAATACACCAACATTTAGTATTCCAGCCAATGGTTGTCCTGGCACTTCTTATTCTTATTCACCTTCTAATTTCACTCCACAAGCAGGTACGAGTTATGTTTGGACAGTTTCTCCTTCAAGTAATAGTACAGGCCTAACGACAAATTCCCCATCCTTTATCTTCAATAATGGTGGTTTATATAGTGTGTCAGTAACAGCAACAACTCAGAATGGGTGTACTGCTACATCAGCGGTTCAGAATGTTTCGGTAATAAATTTAACGAATATTTTACCATCAGTCGTTGGTTCTCAAGCCTTACAAGTAATCAATGGAGTAAACACTTTAGCGATTTGTTCCGGCTCAAGTACTTCAAATGCAATTGTGTTTAATGACAATTTTGGAGGAACAAATCCAACTAACACCATATATACCTACACTATCAATGGAGGAATACCTACAGCAATTACTGGAAGTGCGACAGTTCCAATTAACTATGGAAACAATACCTTTATTCTAACTGCAACGAGTGGTGTGTGTACTCTTTCAAATTCAGTAAATCTATATTCTGGATCAAATCCATACGTTTCATTAGGTGCAAATAATTCAATCAATTTATGTCCAGGAAGTACAGTGAATTTCGTGATTGATCCAACCCAAAGTGTTGGTTTCACGAATCCTCCTGGGACGACCTATACTTTGACCTTAAGCGATATTGTTGGTAATACTATTTATACGGATTTAATTAATGACATAACTGTCCCACATTCATTTAACACGACTTCATGTGGAATTACTAATTCAGGAACTACCTTTCCTCCAAATACCTATTATGCACTTGTTACTGCGCAGAATCCTTGTGGAACCTCACAAAGTTTTTATTCTCCAATTACCGTTCACAATTTACCAACGGCCAACTTTACGGTCTCCGATTCTACTCTGTGTACCGGACAATCTGCAACAATTACGAATACTGGGGTTTCTGGTTCGGTTGTAGGAAATAACTCCCCATACAATTGTACCGCTCAAGGTAAGTTCTACTGGCAAATTACAGGTGGTGTTTTAGGTACTAATTTCACTTTGGCAGCAGGGCAACAACTCGGATCTTTTTGTCCACCACCAACCTGTTCTTGGAATAGTACAGCAAGTAATGGTTCAAGTACATTAAATATTACCTTTTTAACTGCAGGTTATTATACTATTACCCAAGTATATTACAATCAATGTGGTCAAAAAACATTCACAAGAAATATTTGTGTAATTGACCCTCCAACCTGTCAATTCACGGTAAATCCTAATTCCGGATGTACTCCTTTAACTGTTAACATAAATAACACCACAATTGCCCCTACATGTGGTGGCACACCAATTCCGTTATCATATGCATGGACAATAACATCGCCTAATGGAACAAGTTCAAGTTACACAAGTAATTCGAGCCAAGTTCCGCCTGCACTCACACTTACAAATCCAACAACAACTCCTCAAACTTTTACCATTAGTTTGGTAGTCAACCCAAAAGACCCATATAATATTTCACAAAACTTTGGTAATCCAAACTGCGTTTCAAACTGTTCACAAACCGTCACAGTTAATCCTATTCCAATTTTTACACCATTTAATATTACTAGTTGTGTTTCACCTTATCAAGCAAATGTCAATTTGCAAACAAGCACCAACATGACATCCACTTTCACTTGGATAGCAAGTTCAAATACAAATGTTACTGGTGAGTCTACCACTACTCAATCTACACCTATAATTGGTGATTTACTTACAAATACTTCTTCATTATATCAAACAATAAATTACACAGTCACACCTACTTCAAATTTAAATTGCGTTGGACAAACCGTTACTAGTTCTACTATTACAATTAATTATGTAACTCCAGGAACGATAGCAACCGATCAAACAATTTGTTCAGGGACAATACCAGCTACAATTACAAGCTCTTCACCTGCAAGTGGTTATGGTACATTTTGTTATCAATGGCAACAATCAACTGACAATATCAATTGGACGAATCTTGGATCATGTTTATCAACCAATACGACTTACTCTCCTGGAGTGTTAACTCAAAATACTTATTTTAGAAGGGTTGTAAATTATCTTTCGAATGGAACAACTTGTTCCACTTTTTCAAATACAATTTTAATTTCTATAAATAGCTTAACCGCTCCAACGATAAGCGCTTCTCAAAATATATGCGCTGGTAATGATCCAACCGTTTTAACAATAAGTTCACCTGCAACTGGTACAGCATTAACTTATCAATGGCAATCCTCCATTACTTCCTCTTCAACAGGTTTCACTAATATTTCTAATCAGACAGGATTGAGTTATGATCCACCTGTATTAACTGTAAATACATGGTACAAAGTAATTGTTACTAGCACCTTAAATGGCTTACCTTGTTCCGCTAACTCAAACGTCGTTTTAATTTCGGTCTACATTTTCTCTCCGGGTTCAATTGGTAATAATCAGACAATTTGTACCGGAGGTGATCCAAATCCATTTACTGCAACTCCTGGAAGTTCTACAGGAACAATTATTTTAACATATCAATGGCAATTGTCTTTAGATAATATATCTTGGAGTAATATTCTAAATGCAACTAGCACAAACTATGATCCTGGGGTTCTTTCTACTACAACTTTTTTTCGAAGAGTTGTCATTGCTACTTTTTCTGGCACTGCAATTTGTCAAGATTATTCAAATGTACTTTCAATTACAGTCGTTCCTGACCCCATAATTAATATACAATCGCCAGATCAAAGTTTATGTATTGGAGGTATTCCTTCTGCTATTTCATTAAGTCTTACAGGAGGAATTGGAACAACTTATACATATCAATGGCATAGTAGTAGTTTAAATTCAAATACAGGAGGAACATTAATTACAATTTCTGGTACTGCTCAATCATATTCACCACCTTCATTTAATATATTAAACAATACATATTATTATTGTGTAGTATCTCAATTAGGATTAGGATGTGGCGTTTCAACAAATCCAATTTTAATCTCCTTTGTATCTGATCCAATTGTAACAGCACCATTAGGAGCAAGTTATTGTCAAAACTCAGCGACAGTTGTTCCGCTTTCCGTTAGCGCATTGGGTGGTTCTA
>RFPM01000084.1 GCA_009926125.1 Flavobacteriales bacterium
TTTCCATTTTTTGAGAATCGTTTCTTTATCATAATTTATTGGTCTCGCGATTAAATAAGCTCCATCACTTAGCATATCTTGAACAAATGTTGCTCGTTCTTTCATTAAACTCGCAATTTGAATTAATTTCTCATTTGGGAGTGAGCCATTTGTAAGTTTTCCTAAGGTAATTGCTAAATCTTCATTGCTTTGAGCTCGAAGGTAATTTTGTTGAAACCATTTTGTTTTATCAGGATCAAATTTTGCTCCCGCTTTTGCAACACGCTCTAAAGAAAATGCTTCTGTCAATTCTTCCAGAGAGAAAATCTCTTGTGTAGTTCCTGGATTCCAACCTAAAAATGAAAGCATGTTAATAAATGCCTCAGGGAAATATCCTTTTTCGCGGTAACCAGAATACAATTCACCTTCTGATGTTGTCCAATCAGTAGGAAAAACTGGAAATCCTAGACGATCACCATCGCGTTTAGAAAGTTTTCCGTTTCCATCTGGTCTAAGTAGTAAAGGTAAATGAGCAAACTCTGGACATTCCCAACCAAAAGCTTCATACAACATTACATGAAGAGGAGCGGAGGGCAACCATTCTTCACCACGAATAACGTGACTAATATCCATCGCATGGTCATCTACAATATTTGCTAAATGATACGTAGGCATTCCGTCGCTTTTGAAAAGTACTTTATCGTCTAAATTATTAGTGTTAACGACAACCCAACCTCTAATTATATCATGCAAGCGAATATCTTGATTCCTTGGCATTTTCATCCGAATAACGTATGGAACACCAGCTTCTAATAACTTGCTTACTTCAGATTGCGGAAGCGTTAATGAGTTTTTTAAACTTGTTCTAGTAATACTATTGTATTGCCAATTTGCCATTCCCATTTGCTTTGCTTGGTCGCGCATTGCTTCTAATTCCTCAGCGCTATCAAATGCATAATATGCTTTTTCATTTGAAATTAATTGTTCTGCAAATGGCTTATAGGATTCTTTTCGTTCAGATTGAACATATGGACCATAATCTCCTCCAATTCCCGGACCTTCTGTTGGCATAATTCCACACCATTTTAAAGCATCTAGTATATACTCTTGTGCTCCCGGTACAAACCTAGCTTGATCTGTATCTTCAATACGAATAATGAATGTACCATTGTGTTTTTTAGCGAAAAGGTAATTGTATAAAGCGGTTCGAACACCTCCCATGTGTAATGGTCCTGTAGGTGAGGGGGCAAAACGAACGCGAACTGGTTTATCGGGCATTTGAATAAATTTTTTGGCAAAGATACATCATTTTCATGCATTATTTGAGTCCAAAATAGGATAAGAATATCCCTAGATTATGGAATGCAATACAAGGTGTCATAGTAGGGAGAAAAACCTGCCCAAATTCCTAAAGCACCACCAGAAATAGTTGAAGTAATATTAATTGGGCTTCCGAAAGGGTTCCCATTAGAAGATAACTGTGCTGATTTTTTTTGAAAAAAAGTAAAGGTGTTTAAATCCATTTTAGAAAACTTTACAACTACACTATCGCCCATTCTGAAGTATCTTCTATATTCTTTTAAATGCGTGCTATCTTTTCTTTTTAGAGGATTGTCATATGAAAAGTCAAAGCTTTGTCCGTTAAAAAAGCGGTCGTCAAAATAGGCATCATTCGTTTTTCTAAAAATAAGGTCTAAATCTTCGTTTTCACTGTTTTTATTAATTCTTCTCACTTCCCATTTATATGCATCGTATTGAGTTGAATTATCAGAAAGTCGCGCCCATGATTTCCCATATAATGGATTACTAATTTCAGGTTTCCAGTAAAGATTATCTAAAGTCGAAGGCAAGGGTATAAAGGTCGTTGATTTATATGTTTTTGAGTTATAGTCAATTATTAGTTCATAGGATGAATTTGCAGTTGCTATTAATTCTATGTTTGAGTAAACTTTAATTGGCAGTAAGATTGTCTCCCCATATCCAATTTCTAACATTTCAGCAAGTTTTTTTTGAGAGGCTAAGGGTAAATCACCAATATTCATAGGTGATAAATTAAAAGTATCAAGACCATATACAACCTTTACATCAGCATTCGTAATAAAATTATTCAGGTAGCTTGAAAGATTTGTTTCTGAATAAATATTTGCTGATTGGGATAAGAGGACAAGAGGATTTCCATTTGTTTCAATCGTTCCGTCAACAACTAATTGAGAAGCAAAACCTGGAATATCAATTTTTACTTCTTTCGAACAGGATAAAAACAAGCTAAAAGATATAAAAAGAAAAATATTTCTTACACTCATATCTCCAAATATACGACTTAAATAAAATACCTTAAGTTATTTCGGGCCGAACTGACCAATTATTAATTGAGCTAATTCCTCTCCAATTCTGTCTTGCGCTTCATTTGTTGCAGCACCAATATGAGGCGTGCAAGCAATTTTAGGATGAGAAAGCAATTCTTTTTTTGGATTCGGCTCATTTTCATAAACGTCTAATGCAATTCCAGCGACAGTTCCATTGTTTAATGCTACAATTAAATCTATTTCATCAATTACTCCTCCTCTTGCAGCATTTACAATTTGAACACCTTTTTTCATCAATGCAAATTCAGCAGAACGAATAACAGCGCTTCCATCCGCTTGTTTTGGAACGTGTATCGAGATATAGTCTAAATTCCCTAAAACACTTTTCAAGTCTGTTGTAGGAGTGATTTTAATATCTATATTATTATTCAATCCAAGCGGCACGCTAATATTTACCGGAGTTGAATACTGATCAATTGCAATAACATCCATTCCAGCCCCTAAAGCATAAGAAGCTAAACTTTGACCAATACGACCAAAACCAATAATTCCAAGAGTTTTTCCCCTTAATTCAACACCTTTTGCATAATTTTTCTTCAAGGTTGAAAAATCACTACTTTCCATATTTTTAAAAGAATCATGGAGAAATCGAGACAATGAAAATAAGTGTCCCATTACCAATTCTGCAACTGATTGTGAAGAAGAAGCGGGCGTATTAATTACAGTTATGCCTTTTTCCCTTGCGTAAACAACATCAATATTATCCATTCCAACACCACCTCGACCAATTAGCTTTAAGTTCGGACATTGGTCAATTACTTCCTTACGAACTGTTGTTGCAGAGCGAACTAAAATCATTTCAATTCCTTGCTCATTAACTGCAGAAGCTAAATTTTCTTGTGCAACTTTTTCTGTAATGACAGTAAATCCAGCGCTTTCTAATTGTTCTTTTCCAACTGAGGAAATTCCATCATTTGCTAATATTTTCATTGACTACTTTTATTAATCTATTTATTTTGAGAGAATTCTTTCATTGTATTTACTAAAACTTGCACGCTATCAATTGGTAATGCATTGTAAATTGAAGCGCGGTAACCACCTACAGAACGATGTCCTGGGAGTCCAACAATTCCTGCAGCTTTCCACATTTGATCAAAATCGGCAGCTTTTGACTCATCTGTTAATAAAAAGGTGATATTCATATTTGAACGATCTTCAATTTCTACAGCACCTTTAAATGCAGTATTTGAATCAATTTCATCGTACAATAATTTCGCTTTTGCGATGTTCCTTTTTTCCATTTCTGGAACTCCGCCATTTGCTATTAAATTACGCAAGTTTAGCATTGAAACAAAGACAGAAAAAACTGGCGGTGTATTTAACATTGATTCCTTTTCAATTTGCTGTTTTAGGTCCAAGTAAGTTGGCATGAAAGGAGAAGAAGATTTTCCTAGAATTTCATCTTTTACAATGTATAGAGTTGCTCCAGCTGGACCAAGGTTTTTTTGAGCTCCAGCATAGATAATATCAAAATCAGCAACATTAATTACACGAGAAAAAATATCGGATGACATGTCACAACAAAGAGGTAAATCTGTTTTAGGAAATTCTTTA
>RFPM01000085.1 GCA_009926125.1 Flavobacteriales bacterium
TTTTAGCCAATAAATTACGAGCATTTATTCCAATTCGCACTTCAGTTAATATTGATTGATATAATTATATTTCTTTTCGTGCCCAATTGTAGTGTTTGGTCCATGTCCGCAATAAACGATTGTTTCATCGGGATATTGGAATATAATGTCAAAAATTGATTTTTTTAAAGTTGTTAAATCTCCACCAGGCAAATCAACTCTTCCAAAACTTTCTCTAAATAAAACATCACCATTTATGATAAAATTATCTACTTCAAAATAAAAAATAACGTGTCCTGGTGCATGGCCTGGTGTATGTCGGACCTGAATTTTAAAGTTGCCAATATGAAGTTCTTGTCCGTCTTCCAAATAATTTTCTGGTAAAGCTGAAGATTTATACCCTTCAAATCCATAAACATGCGCATAGTTTGCAACGGATGTCCAGGTGATATGATCTAGAGGATGCAAATAGGATGCACATATGTATTTTTCACGCACAAATTCCGCTCCTAAAATATGGTCTATGTGAGCATGCGTATATAATACAGCGCAAATAGTTAATTTATTTTTCTCAATAAAATCACTAAGTAAGAGTTCTTCTTCACGATTATAGCATCCGGGATCAAAAATTAAGGTTTCTCCACTATCATTTGAAACAAGATAGGTGTTTTCCTGAAAACCATTGAATTGAAATACATTCACTATTAGTGCCATGAGGCAAAGTTAGCGCAAAGAATATACTATCGCAATAAATTAACGTGACCTGTGATTTCTTTTTTCTTATATGCGAAATCACTATAGACTATTTTCCAAACATACGTTCCGTCTTCACAATATACATTATTATAGGTTCCATCCCAATAATCAGATAAAGATTTCATTGTATAGATTAATTCTCCCCATCTGTTGAAAATTGTCATTTCAAAGTCTTTAATATTACCGCCAATCGCCCTAAATCCATTATTAAATTGATCACCATCAGGAGTGAATGTATTTGGCACATAAAAGAATGGATCAAAATAGATGCTAACTTGACTTGTTGCTTTACAACCATTTAGGTCGGTAAAATATATTGTATATGTTGAGTTTTGCGAGGTGTTTACACTCGTATTTTGGCAAGTAGCACAGGTAAATTCAGCTGAGGGTGTCCATAAAAAAGTACCTTGACCACTTGATGTTGCAGCTAAATTAATCGGTTCTCCAATAAGCGCATAAACATCTGAACCTGCAAATACAAAAGGTTGAGGAAAAGTACTAATAAGAACATAAGCGGTGTCTTTGCATCCAAAAATATCCGTACCAATAACCATATAATTTGTAGTCGTTTGGTTTTGTACAATAGCTTGACTTCCATCTGCATTGCTGGAAATTGGAGATGGAGACCAGACATAAGATGCTGCACCACTGGCATTGACTGCAGCTGTATTATTTGGGCAAACGATTGTATCATTTCCTGCCAGAATTTGTGGAATAATAATTTCTACCCAAATAGAATCTGTAGTTGTCCCGCAGCTATTTGTGACATCACAGTAATAATATTGCTCAGTTGGAGGACTCAGAATAACGCTAGTATTATTTTGCCCAATTAGATTATTACTAGGATACCAAAAGTAACTTGTTCCTCCGGTAATATTTACAGAGCTAGACCCACCATTACATATTAAAGTAGTATCATCTAAAACTGGACTTGGCAGATCAAAAAATACTTGGATACTCATTGTATCTGAGTCTGTACAGCCATTTGCTGAAACAACATTTGCGATATATGTAATGTTTGAATTAGGTGTTGAAGTTGTTGTAAATGTATTGGCATTTGTTAAAAAAGTACTTGGAACCCATGTAATTGCTCCAGAACCATTTGCAATAAGATTGACAGATTCTCCGAGGCAAATAGTTGTATCGTTGTTAATTGAAACACTCGGTGCTGAAACATCCAGAGTTACCTGAGTTGTTATAGTTCCACAAGAATCTGATATTATAACATTAAATGTAGTTGTAGAAAAAATTGTTGCAATCGGATTTGCGATAGTGGCATTATTTAAAACATTAGCGGGGCTCCACAAGTAAGTAGCACCTCCAAAAGCATTTAACTGATAAGAATCTCCTGGACAAATTGATGTTGGTGCTTGCACAACTCCGGCAGTAAAGGAGCCAATATTCACTGTAACTGTTACTGAATCGGGGCTAAAGCAACCTGTAGAATCGAAAACAATTAATTCTACATCATAGACACCTGGAGTTGTATATTGATGAATAGGTTCCTCTAATGTTGAACTTGTTCCATCTCCAAAATCCCAAATATATGAATTACCGTTTGTACTATTATTAAGAAAATAGACCGATTGCGGAATACAGATTAAAGGAGCAGGTTGGGCTGCAGCTGCTTCAATTGCGCTTAATTCAAACTTGAAAACTGCTAAATTACAGTTCGGACTTGAGTTTTGCGGCGACCAACTTCCAGGCGTGCTTGTAAATCCAAAATTATTTCCTCCGCATGCACCGCAAACTGCATGATAAATTCTTCCAGAATTATCAAAACGACTTGTTCCTCCGTCAACATGGTTTGAACTACTTGACATTCCACCCATAAAAGTTGCGTACTTCAAGGAACTTGCATCTTGATCTAAAACTGCGATATAAAAATTCGAGCCATTTGTTGCTCCTTGATAAGCATCTGGAGTTGTTTGAAATCCGTTGGTTGAAGAAAAAGTAGCTTGTCCAACTTGATTTAAAACACCGCCCCAACCAGCTAAATAGATATCATAACAATTTGAAATTAAAAATGCTGTAGGAGAAATCTCTACATGACCAGAACTTGCTCCTATCATTGTCGTCCAAGAAATAGTTGATAAATCAGCATTGTATTTTCTAAGATATTGTCCTGAATTAGCGATGCCATAACATCCTGGAGAAATAGTCCAAGCTGACTCAGTTTGTCCAAAAACGTATGGAAAATTATCTACATCAACACGGATAAAATAACTTTGATCGTATTCTGCTTGCCCCATATAAGTTCCTGATTGAAAACTTCCATTACCAGAATTTATTCGTAAGGCATAGCCATCAGATAATCCTCCGTTAAAACTAAGGTCATTTCCTGAATTTATAGGAATAGAATTTGAACTTGTACCACCTGCAACGTAAACAGAGCCATTTGTTCCAATCGTAATCGAATTTCCAGTTTCTAAGCCTGTCCCACCAAAATAGGAACTCCACAAAATACTACTTAAATTAGAATTTAACTTTAATATCACTGCATCTTGAATTCCATTGAGATTTGTCTGAGCACCGTTAACAATTGGAAAATTTGACGATTGTGTTGTACTTGAAACATAAACATTTTGGTTGCCATCAAGTACTATTTCTCCTCTAAATTGATCGCCGTAATTATAGTGTAGCGTTCCAGGATTTAATCCATCTGTATTTGTTCCACCAATGTAAGTAGAAGAAATAAGCGAAGAACCAGCACTGTTTAATCGTGCGATATAAATATCTGAACCATTAAATTCAAGAGAATTTTGTAGTTCATATGGTCCACCATTAAAAGAATTATCAAAAGAAGCACCTGCCATTGGAAAATTTGCAGATGATGTAACACCATAAATATACAATTCTCCATTTGGAGCGCATACAATACTATGTGGCGTCTCATTTCCAGTACCTCCGATATAAGTAGAATAAAGTAATGCAGTTCCTGCTGCATTAAATTTTGTAATTCCAACATCCATTGGAAAAGAACCTGAACCAGAATTATAGGATGCATCAAATGCACCTGTAGTTATTGGATAACCGGAACCAAAGACGATTCCTCCACCAAATAAATTTCCATTTACATCAGGAGTTGCAGTAAAACCCCAGTTATCAGTGGTAGATCCAGAAAATGTAGAAAAAGTCAGACTCGGATCAAT
>RFPM01000086.1 GCA_009926125.1 Flavobacteriales bacterium
GGCTATGAGAATTTTTTTGGGTCAATTGATGATTTTGGTTTATGGAAAAGAGCCCTTACCGACTTGGAGATATTAGGTCTGTTTGAATCTTCAGTCAAAACAAAAGTCACCTCAAAAGCATCTCCTCAGGTTATAACAAATGCAAGTGTTCAAAATTCTGTCAAAATTGGAAGACTTGTTTGGACGACGCAAAACCTAAATGTTTCAACGTTTAGAAATGGAGAGAAAATTCCTGAAGCTAATAGTAAAGAAGAATGGTTGAATGCCGTTAAGACAAAAAAACCTGCATACTGTTATAAAGACTTCGATTCTAAAAATGGAGCGAATTATGGTAAACTTTATAATTACTTCGCAGTTGAAGACCAAAGAGGTTTAGCACCAACTGGTTGGGCAATTCCAAGTGAAGATGATGTGTATGATCTTCAAAACAGTATAAATAGTAATGCTGGAAGATGATCTAAATTTAAAAGCAAAAGTGGTTGGATAGATTACACTTTAAAAGAAACCTGTCCCCTATGTAAAGGAAAAACATTGTATTGTTCAAAATGTCAAGGATCTGGAGAAATTAGGGTAACTTATTCTGGTAATGGGACCAATCAAACTGGTTTCTCAGCTGTTCCAGGTTGTTCTGTTGATGATTGGTTTGGCGCAACATTCGATGCGGGTAGTACCGTATTTTGGATTTCTACCTAAAAGAATACTTCAGAAACAAAGGCTGGGTGTCTTAAAATATCATTTGATGATGCTTTTTTAATTCACAATGGCGGTTACTTGAGTGATAAGGAAAATAAAGGTAAAGGGTTTTCTGTTCGTTGCGTAAAAGAGACTAAGGAATACTTAGATTATTATTCAGAAAAACAAAGATTAGCTGATGAAGAAAAAAGAAAAAAAGAAAATTCTCCTGCCTCACAAATAGCACATCAAAAGGCTAAAGTATATGCCGATTATTATACAAAAGACTGGAAGGATTTAAAAAATAAAAATGTTGAATTATACATAAGAATCCAAGAGATCATTATTAATGAATGGTATCGATTAGACAGCTTAAATCTAGCTCTAAAAAATGTCAATGACTGTGACGAAAAAAACACATTAACTTGTTATCCTGAGTATTACACTGATGTTTCCGAACTACTAATTACATTAATTAAACAAAAAGAAATTGAAAAAGCCTCAGATGTGTTAGATAAGTTTTTGAATTATAATTTCCCATCGAATAATGGGGATGGACTAAATATGACTTCTTTTAAGTTGTTGTGCGAGAAGTCAAACCAACCCGCATCTAGCAATTACGGTTCTCAAGGTTATAACAAAATTATAGGTATTCATAGTCAAATAAAGTTTTGGATATTATCGATTGCGATGATTGAGCAGTCAAAATTGACTATGAAAATAATGCAAGAATTTATTGTACCGTATCGACCGAATAGAGTTAAAGATTTTTCACTTGTAAAAAGCATAATTAATGAATTGGAGGAAAGACATGGCTATACAATAGTTGATGCTCATTATTTAAAGTTTACTAGTAAAGCTTTAACTTCTATTTGGGATTTCAAAATTTCACCAAATGCGGATAATAAATCATGGCACCAAACATATTCACTTTATTTTAATAAACATCTAGAAGATGAATTATATGACAAAAAGAAAGTAATTACTGAACTAATCTTTAAAATCGATGATAATTTGTATAAATCCCAAATTAATGTTACTAATGAATTTTCGTCTCAAGATAATGATTTTAACATATACTATTATTTAGATAAAACAGGAGCTGCTTTCCTTGTTAACAAAAGTGATGCGAATATCTCAAAAGAAGACGAGGCTAAATTAATAATAAAGGCCAAGAAAATTAGAGATAAAGATTTATTAGAAATAAAAAAATAGTGTTTTAACAACTTTCAGAAACCATTATGCCTCCCTCAACACCGCTTGTCGGGAGTTTTTTTTGTTTTAGCGCATATGAATTTTGATTATTTAATAATTAAACTTTTCATTACTAAATTATCTTTTTGTATTTTTAGGTAAAATACAAGCAAAAATGAATTTTTAAAAGTTAGTCTCCCGCATTCAACAAACAAATGAATTTTTACAGCAAAAAGCGGTAAATACACACCTTACATTTAGAAATTGGCTTACCGGTTTTACATTGTGGAATTTGAACAAAATGGTAGCAACAGAGCAGAATACGGAACTAAAGTACTAGAAAATATTGCCAAAAATATCACTGTTAAAGGACTAACTACAACAGAATTATCACGATCCCGACAATTCTATAAAACCTATCCACAAATTCTTGGGTAGTCAACACAAGAATTTTATATTGTCCTTTTCTTGGTTTTAATTCTTGAATGTTTGAAACATCTTTTCTTTTAATTTAAAAATTCACCCTATATTTGATTGATGCAGGAAGATGTTAAACATAGTTTAAGCAAAACACTTTTTTGGGATGTTAATTTTGAGGATATTGATTCTCAAGCACATTCACTATTTATTACAGAGCGCGTTCTTACAAGAGGAACATTAGTTGATTTTAAAGTTCTAAAAAACTATTTTGGAATAGAAAAATTAAAATCGATTATCGTAGAAATAAAAAATCTTGACGAAAGAACCTTATGTTTTTGTTCTGTATATTTTTCTATGCCTAAAATAAATTTTAGATGTTACAATCTCAAACAGTCGAATCTAACACACTGGAATTATTAAAGTCTTTGATGCAAAAAGAATATTTAAATTCTTTTGTATTGGTGGGAGGAACTGCTTTAGCGTTGCAGTTAGGAAATAGGGAATCTATTGATTTGGATTTGTTTTCAAACATTGATTTTGCCTCAAACGAACTTTTGACATCCTTGTTGAATGATTATCAAATTGTAGTAAACAATCAACTTTCACAAACGCTAATTACAACAATTAATTACGTTAAAGTTGACTTTATAAAGTTTCATTATCCGTTTATTAGACCTTTTTTAGTAATAGAAAATATTCGAATGGCTTCCCTTGAAGATATTGCTGCCATGAAGTTAGATGCCATAACAGGAAGAGGTAGTAAAAAAGATTTTTATGATTTATTCTTCCTTTTACAACATTATTCAATAGATGAATTATTTTCCTTTTACACCGAAAAATATCCACATCAAACTACTTTTCATGTAGCAAGAAGTCTTACTTATTTTGATGATGCCGATATACAACCAAGCCCAATTGTTTTTGACAAAACTATTACTGAATCCATGCAACCCGCTGTAACACCGAAGAAAAGTTTTGGTTTCCCAAGTTTCTTAAAATCCCTTAAATCGTCTTTTCAATTTGGCTGGGCAACAATACCAATTCGCAGACCTTCATCTTCAATGATTCTACTTACAACAGCTGTTCCAAAAGCAGGGTGATCAACGTATGCATCGCCAGAAATTAGGATCACATCAAATTCATCCCAAGCTCTTTTTTGAGCTTCTTTTAAAGACAGAGGAATCCAATCTGATATAGGTCGTTCAGGTAACATACTGCAAAAGTACGCAAAGAGAATTGGAAACTACTAAAAAGAGATTAATCTGCGATATTCACATTTATAGTTTT
>RFPM01000087.1 GCA_009926125.1 Flavobacteriales bacterium
TTTAAATAAGAAATTAGGACTTGACAATTCTGAACAGTCTCGTGTTCTTACAAAAACAGATATTATAAACATCATTAAATACCTTATTGAATTGATTAATTCAAAAGCGGATATTGATGATATTGACCATTTATCAAATCGTCGAGTAAGGACAGTTGGTGAACAATTGTATTCTCAGTTTGGAGTTGGTTTATCTCGAATGGCACGTACAATCCGTGAACGAATGAATGTTCGTGATAACGAGGTTTTTACACCAATCGATTTAATTAATGCAAAAACTTTGTCTTCGGTTATTAATTCATTTTTTGGAACAAATCAATTGTCTCAATTTATGGATCAAACGAATCCACTTTCGGAGGTAACTCATAAACGTCGTCTTTCTGCCCTTGGGCCAGGCGGACTTTCACGAGAAAGAGCTGGATTTGAGGTACGAGATGTACATTATACGCACTATGGTCGTTTGTGTACAATTGAAACGCCAGAAGGACCAAACATTGGATTGATTTCTTCACTTTGTGTTTTTGCAAAAGTAAATAAGTTAGGTTTCATTGAAACTCCTTATAGAAAAGTTGAAAACGGAAAAGTTTCTTTAAATGATACACCAATTTATTTGGCTGCTGAAGAGGAAAACTCAAAAATTATTGCTCAAGCTATTGAGAATATTGATGATAAAGGAAATTTCTTATCAGATCTTGTTAAAGCTCGATTTGAAGGTGATTTCCCCGTTGTAACTCCTAAAGCACTTCATTTAATGGATGTTGGTGCCAACCAAATTGCATCGATTGCAGCCTCTTCTATTCCATTCTTGGAGCATGATGACGCGAATCGTGCTTTGATGGGATCAAACATGCAGCGTCAAGCGGTTCCGCTTCTTCGTCCGAATTCTCCAATTGTTGGAACAGGAATTGAGCGTTTAGTAGCGCGTGATTCTCGTGTTCTAATAAACGCTGAAGGTAATGGAACTGTAGAATATGTAGATGCAAATGAAATTATCATTCGTTACGATTGGAATGCTGAAGATAAATTAGTGAGTTTTGACAGTGAAGTAATTCATTACAAGCTTACTAAATTCATGAAAACAAACCAAAGTACTTGCATCAACTTGAAACCAATTGTACAAAAAGGCGATAGAGTTGAAAAAGGACAGGTTCTTTGTGAAGGATTTGCAACGCAAAAAGGCGAATTAGCTCTTGGTCAAAACTTAAAAGTGGCATTCATGCCTTGGAAAGGTTATAATTTTGAGGATGCGATTGTAATTTCTGAAAAAGTTGTTCGTGATGATATCTTTACTTCTGTTCATATTGATGAATATTCTTTGGAAGTAAGAGACACAAAACGTGGAATGGAAGAATTAACCTCTGATATTCCAAATGTTAGTGAAGAAGCTACAAAAGATTTGGATGAAAATGGATTGATTCGAATTGGAGCAGAAATTAAAGAAGGAGATATTTTAATAGGAAAAATTACACCAAAAGGTGAAACAGATCCGTCTCCAGAAGAAAAATTACTTCGTGCGATTTTTGGTGACAAAGCGGGTGATGTAAAAGATGCATCTTTGAAAGCTGGACCATCTCTTCGTGGAGTTGTAATTGAAAAGAAATTATTTTCTCGGGCAATTAAAGATCGTAAATCTAAGAATCATGATAAACCAGTTCTTGAAACTATTGATGCTGAATACCACAAAGATTTTGCTGATTTAAAAGAGAAATTGGTAGATAAGTTAATTCAAATTCTTGGCGAAAGTAAAGCCAATGGTGTTTTTAATAACTTTAAAGAAGAATTAGTTAAAAAAGGAACTAAATTTTCAAATAAGGCATTAATTTCATTGGATTATTCAATTGTTAATCCACTTAACTGGACAAGTGATGCGACTATAAACCAATTGGTTAGTCGTGTTATTCATAATTTTAATATCAAATCAAATGATCTTTTAGGTAACTACAAGCGTCGAAAATTCCATATCTCTGTTGGTGATGAACTTCCTGCAGGAATTGTGAAATTAGCAAAAGTGTATGTTGCCAAAAAACGTAAGTTAAAGGTAGGTGATAAAATGGCGGGACGTCATGGTAATAAGGGTATTGTAGCAAATATTGTTCGTGCTGAAGACATGCCATTCCTTGCCGATGGAACTCCTGTTGATATAGTTTTGAATCCACTTGGTGTACCTTCACGTATGAACCTTGGTCAAATTTATGAAACTGTTCTTGGTTGGGCAGGTGAGAAGTTAGGCATCAAGTTCGCAACGCCTATTTTTGATGGTGCAACACCTGACGAAATCAATGATTGGACGGATAAAGCAGGTGTGCCAAGATCAGGTAAAACCTATTTGTATGATGGTGGAACTGGAGAACGTTTCCATCAACCAGCGACTGTAGGAATAATTTACATGTTGAAATTATCACACATGGTAGATGATAAAATGCATGCACGTTCAATTGGACCTTATTCATTAATTACGCAACAGCCACTTGGAGGTAAAGCTCAATTTGGAGGTCAGCGTTTTGGAGAGATGGAAGTTTGGGCTTTGGAAGCATTTGGTGCTGCAAATATCTTACAAGAAATTTTGACAGTAAAATCAGATGATGTAACAGGCCGTGCGAAAGCATATGAAGCAATTGTAAAAGGTGATAATATTCCTGAACCAGGAATTCCAGAATCTTTCAATGTATTGCTTCACGAATTGAGAGGTTTATGCCTTAATGTAACAATGGATTAATTGAATTATTTAACGAAAATATTCCAATAAATATGTCTTTTAAAAAAGAAACACCAAAAAAACAAAATAGCTTTAATAAGATAACTATTTCACTATCTTCTCCTGAGATAATTTTGGAGAACTCAAGCGGTGAAGTGTTGAAGCCTGAGACAATAAATTACCGTACTTATAAGCCTGAAAGAGATGGTTTATTTTGTGAGCGCATCTTTGGTCCAGTTAAGGATTATGAGTGCCATTGTGGAAAATACAAGCGTATTCGCTATAAAGGAATTATTTGTGATCGCTGCGGTGTTGAAGTAACCGAGAAAAAAGTGCGCCGTGAAAGAATGGGGCATATTTCCTTAGTTGTTCCTGTAGCACACATTTGGTATTTCCGCTCTCTTCCTAATAAAATTGGATATCTTTTAGGTTTACCGACGAAGAAATTGGATCAAATTATCTATTATGAGCGTTATGCGGTAATTCAAGTTGGTTCTGCCTTGTCTATTGAAGGACTTACACTTAAGAAAATGGATTTCCTTTCTGAAGATGAATACCTTGACATTATTGATAATCCATTAATGAAAGACAATCATCATTTAGATGATGCTGATCCTAATAAATTTATCGCAAAAATGGGTGCTGAAGCACTTCATGATTTATTGAAAGGATTGCAATTAGAGGAGCTTTCATATCAATTACGTGATCAAGCGGAACACGAAACTTCTGTACAGCGTAAAAATGAAGCGTTAAAAAGATTGCAAGTTGTTGAAGCAATGAAAGATTCTCAAAAGAGAATTGATAATAGACCAGAAT
>RFPM01000088.1 GCA_009926125.1 Flavobacteriales bacterium
CACAGAGCTCAATATTTCTTTGTCGATGGAAATAATAGAAGTTTTTTAGATAATGCGATGAAATACGGCATAAATTTTAAGGAAAACCAATCATCAGCTCAAGAATCCTTGTTTGGAGTTGGTTCTGAAGTGTCTATGCCTGAGCCAAATGTGCCTCAATGTAATGAATGGCCAAATATTTTTCAATTAAATAAGGAAAAAGAGGTTATAGGGATTTTCATCTCAGGACATCCACTTGATGATTTTAAACCAGAAATTGATGCGTTTTGTAATGGAACTTTAGCAATGCTTAGTGATTTACAATCATATAAAGGCCGTGATATAATGCTTCCTGCAATAGTTACATTATCAGAACACCGTTTCACAAAAAATGGAGATGGATTTGGAGTATTGACAATTGAAGACTACCAAGATTCTTTTCGCTTGAATTTATTTAAAGAAAATTATTTGCGTTTTAAGCATTTTATGGTTGCTGGAACATTTATTCTTATAAAAGGAAGAGTGGAAGTTCCAAGGTACAGAACGCAATTGGAATTTACTCCGTTTAGTATTGAACTTTTACAAGAACTAAGAGAAAAAAATACGAAACAACTACAATTAAAAATTTCTTCTCGCGCAATGGATGAATTATTAATTGAAAAATTAAATCAATTGTTCGCAGATAATAAAGGTTCTTGCCCTATTCAATTTACTGTTTTTGATACTATAGAAGGTCTTGAAATAAATTTACCATCTCGATCTGTTCGTGTCAAACCTAGTAATGAACTATTTAAGGATTTGGCGAAATTAGATATCGATTATAAATTAAATTAGGTAAAAACAAAGATTTAGTTTGATTCACTTTGATTTATAAATACTCTTTTTAAATTCAAAAAAATACTCAAAATATTATTTATCCCTGTAATTTCAAGGATACCTAAATTTAGTTTTCCGAATATTTAAACATAAAAAAAACCATTTCGCTAGAAATGGTTTACTTAGTTTGGCTTATGCTTCTTCGAAAGGAACTAAAATTCTTCCGCAGTATTCGCAAACGATGATTTTTTTCTTTGTTACGATATCTAATTGTCTTTGGGGTGGAATTTTATTAAAACAACCACCACAAGATCCGCGAACAACTTGAACTACTGCAAGACCATTTTTTGCATTTTCACGAAGACGCGTATAGGCAGATACCAATCGGTTTTCAATGTTCTTTTTTGCATCTAAAGATGCTTTTAGTAAGCGGTCTTCATCAATTTTTGTTTCACTAATAATAGCGTCTAGTTCAGAAGTCTTTGTATCCAAATCTTCTTGCTTCATTGTTAATCGATCTGTTGCCTCTGTTAAAATTTCTTTTTTCCCTTCAATTTTAAATTTCGACTCTTTCGCTTTCTTTTCGTTTAACTTAATTTCTAATTCTTGAAACTCAATTTCTTTTGCTAAAGACTCAAATTCGCGATTATTTCGTACATTATTTTGCTGCTCCTTATATTTTGTAATCGCTGTTTCAGAATCTTTAGATCCTTGTTTACGATCAGAAATATCAGTTTCAATTTCATTGATTTCATCATTGATTTTTGCGATTCTTGTAGTTAAACCAAGAACTTCATCTTCCAAATCTTGAACTTCTAATGGAAGTTCACCACGAATTGTTCTAATACGATCAATTTCTGTATCAATTTGTTGAAGTTTTAATAGCATTTCAAGTTTATCGCTAATAGTAACGTCTTTCTCTTTCTTTTTAGTTGCAGTTGCTGCCATGTTCTAAAAGTAGTTTATTGGATTTGTATTTATTTCTGTTAAATGGATTGCAAAGTTAGTAAATTTTTCTTTAAGTTTCTCAGCTAATAAATTTGTTGTGAATTGTTCGCTTTCAAAGTGACCAATATCTGCAATAATAATTTTATTTTCAGCGTCAAAAAAGTCGTGGTATTTGAAATCTGCTGTAATAAAAATATCAGCTTTTGAACGCAATGCATCTTGTAATAAGAAACTTCCAGAACCTCCGCAAAGTGCAATTCTTTTAATTGGTTTATTAAGAAATGGTGTATGCCGAATGGCACCGCAATTAAAAATAGTTTTTAGCTCTTGTAAAAAGTCTTTTTCACTCAGTGCTACGTCTAATTCTCCAATCATACCGGCTCCTTCATCTTGATTTTTATTGTCAATTGGAAGAATTTCATATGGTATTTCTTCATATGTATGAGAAGTTTGAAGTGCTGCTAATACAGCCTGTAATTTTGAATAAGACACGAGGTATTCTACTCTATATTCTGAAATACTACTTCTTATATCCGCTTCGCCAATTACTGGTTTTGCTATTTCATTTGGCATAAATGTCCCGATTCCTTCTGTACGAAAATGACATTCTGAATAATTTCCAATTCTTCCAGCTCCTTTTTCAAATAGTGCTTTATCTATTAGCTCGAGAGCATCTTTTGGAAGATAAACAACAAGTTTACACAGTACTCCTTTTTTTGCTTGTAAAATTCTGCATTTACTTAAACCAATTCTTTTTGCGATTTCAGCATTAACTCCTTGCTTATGATTGTCAAGATTCGTGTGAATTGCATAGAGCGCAATATTATTTTGAATGCAGCGAATTACAACTCGTTCAATATAGGTTTTACCTGTCAAACTTTTTAATCCATTAAAAATAATTGGGTGATGAGCAATAATTAAATTTGCTCCTTTTCGAATTGCCTCCTCAACTACATCTTCAGTACTGTCTAAGCAAATTAATATGCTTTTAAGTTCCATTGCTTTATCACCAATAAGCAATCCAGAATTATCGTAAGATTCTTGAAGACTTAAAGGAAAACAATCTTCGAGGTAATCTGTAACTTCTTGCAGTTTCATTTTATAATTTTCTTGTTAATCCAAATGCAAAACCAAGACCATTTGCTTTATGAATATAATCCCCTGTTTTCAAATAGGAACTATTTAATTGATTTCGGTATTGCGCAGATATTCGAATACCGTAAAGTTTACTTAATTCTAATGCAAGCCCTGCTGTTGTAATCCAAGAAATTACAAATGAATTGAGGTCACTATTGTCTTTAAGTGTTGCTGAGTATTTTGTATTTACATCATTTGTCCATTGCTGCTTTTGACGAAAGGATTGAAATAACTGGGGTTGTAATCCAGTTGCTAAAAAATATTTTAATCTAAGTCCGCCTTGAATTTTCACTTGTACAGGCATTGAAATATAGGAATAGCTAGTTTGGTAAGAAAAAGAACTATCATTTTCAGAAGATTTCCATGAATATTGCTCCCCATTTCGCAAATAAGACAAACCACCTTCAAAAAAAATCACTTTTGAGATAGGAACAGTCATTCCTAATGTAAAACCCCAACGAACATAAGATGTTTCAAATGCTCTTTCTCCCAATGGCTTAGCTAAAAAATCAGAATTTACAGCAAGATCTCTACTTGAATTAAAGCGAATAGCTTCGAAATAAAAGCAACT
>RFPM01000089.1 GCA_009926125.1 Flavobacteriales bacterium
ACTCAAAGCACCATTTATGATTATTTCAAAATCTGGTGGGGCAAGAATGATGGAAGCAGGTTATTCTCTGATGCAAATGGCAAAAGTTTCTGGTAAATTAGGGCAACTTTCGGATGCTAAACTTCCTTATATTTCCTATTTAACTGATCCAACTACTGGTGGTGTTACTGCATCTTTTGCAATGCTTGGAGACATAAATATCTCAGAACCTGGTGCACTCATTGCTTTTGCTGGACCGCGTGTAGTAAAAGAAACAATTGGAAGAGATTTACCAGATGATTTTCAAACTTCAGAATTTTTACTAGAGCATGGCTTCTTAGATTATATTGTTGATAGAACAGAAATTCGCGAAAAATTAAGTCTTTCTATAAAAATGTTCATGAACTAATCATGGCTATTCGAGTCGTGAAACTGAATGAGGACAGTTCATGGATGTGGGAAAGTGATTCTTTATCAATACTTGTTGATCCTTGGTTTACAGTTTCACAAATAGATCTTGCACCTTGGTTTTCTGAACAGTTTCACTTGAATCCACAGCCATTAATTTCTGAGATAAAAAAACCTCATTATATTTTTATTTCGCATCCATTTACTGATCATTGTAATAAGGAAACATTGCTTCAATTTGATCGAACTATTCCAATTATAGCAGAAACCAATACCTTGACTAAAATAAAAAGATGGAATTACTTTAAAAATTTAATCAATATAAACGATTTTGAGAAGGTAAAAATTGAGCGCATTAATAAAAAATCCCTATTCGATCTCGTTCATAATGCTTTCTTGATTTCTTTTGGAAATAAGAGAATTGTGTATGCTCCTCATGGTTTTAAATCCCTAAATAAACAAATTACTGCTGATGTATTAATTACTTCTTGCTCTACTTACCATCTTCCTTGGTATTTAGGTGGAACTATTAATCTTGGTATAAATAAAGCCCTTTCAATGGCAGAATTACTTTCAACTTCAATTATCCTATCAACGCATGATGAACAGAAAATAGGGAAAGGAATAGTTGAGAAAATTGCTAAAAAAATCCCTATTCAAGAAAATAAAAAAATCATAATTTTAGAAAGGGGAAGAGAGCTAATTATTGAATAAAAGACTATATTTGAGCAAAAGTATCGCATTGAAAATATTTCTTTTTTTTATTGGAATTTCTTGCTCCCTTATTACGTATTCTCAATATCAAATTGGACATACAACTATAACTTTTAATGATCCCTTGAGAACAGGAGGTTTTGGTTCTGGTGGTGGAGTTGGCCGGCAAATTCAAACTGAAATTTACTATCCTGCAAATACCTCAGGTGATAATGTTTCTTTAGCTTCAGGTCGATTTCCAGTGATAACTTTTGGTCATGGTTTTGCAATGGCATGGAGTGCTTATGCTACTATTTGGCAACATTATGCCGCTAGAGGATATATTTTGGCTTTTCCACGAACTGAAGGCGGCTTAATTCCTGGTCCAAGTCATGGAGATTTTGGAACAGATTTAAAGCAAGTGTCAGACAAAATGCTAGCGCTAGATGCCAATTCATCTTCACTCTTTAATGGGAAAATACTTCAGAAAGCTGCGATTATAGGTCATTCCATGGGAGGCGGAGCTTCTTTTCTTGCAGCAGCAAATAATTCTAATATCGAAACTGTCATTGGATTGGCGCCTGCAGAAACAAATCCTTCAGCAATTGCTTCGGCTTCAAATGTATCTGTTCCCGCCTTAATTTTTTCTGGAAGTGCTGACGGGGTAACTCCGCCTGCTGAACATCATATTCCAATTTATAATGGGTTAACTAGTTCTTGCAAAAGTTTTGTTTCTATTAGTGGTGGAGCGCATTGCTATTATGCAAATACTGATTTTAACTGTGATTTTGGTGAAAGCGTTTCCTCTCCATCTATTTCAATTACAAGAGCGGCGCAACAAACTGCTATGTTTGGATTATTAGATCCATGGCTTGATTTTAAACTTAAAGGAATTTGTGAGTCATACGCTGCCTTTTTATTAGGAATTAGTTCACAACCAGGAACTGTTAACGAATCGATTTGTCCTGCCTTGCCTATTGTTACGCTTGTCAATGACCCCAATCAAGGCGCAGGTGTATATTGCTCCTCTGAGACTGGCCTTTCTTATCAATGGTATATGGACAATCAACCGATAATTGGAGAAACTCAACAATGCTATAATATTCCAGTTGATTTAGGGGCTACTTATCAAGTTGCTGTTTATTTCCAAAATGGATGTGTTTTAAGTCAATCCCTAACTTTTGAAAGTAATGTAGATGAAACTTCACTTAATCACCTTGAGATTTATCCAAATCCTGCAAATCAATTTGTTACCATAAAAAATAATGCCGCTGAAATAAAAGTTCGTATTTTAGATGCGAATGGTAGAATTATTGAAGAACATTTAGATAATGCTTCAAGCCACTCATTCGATATTTCACGATTGAAAAAAGGATTTTATCTTCTTGAAATCACCTCAGAACATAGAAAAATTGTAAAACAATTTATTAAAGAATAACATGAAAAAATTTCTATTATTATTTATCGGTCTTAGTTTATCTTTTGCATACTTTTCTCAAGATACAACATGGGTAAAGACTTTTACTTTTGATTCAATAACTACGCGAAGAGCAAATTTTACTTTTCCTGAAGAATTAAATTCAAAACGCTTTGAAAAAGTATTGATGTATTACAAATTAAAATGTAGTCCACTAACAACTTGGGATCAATATAATTGTGGAGAATGGGATTACCTTACATATACACGTGTTTTTGATCATACTGGAATTTTCGACTCTGTTCGAGTAGATAAAGCAAAATACCTTGTAAATTGTCAAGCTCCAGCGCTAATAAATTACACGCCAATTCCCTATTTACAAGCTGATAATTACCAACGAATAGAAAACTTTCGTTCGAATCCTTCCTTGTCTTCTATTCCATTAAATACTTCAAATTCTTCATCTACCCTGCCCTTCAACACTTCAAAAAATGGAGGAAAATATCAGATGTTATTGACAGCTGCTGAATTGAGTGCTGCAGGAATTCAAGTGGGAGATATCCAATCCTTATCGCTTTTTCTTAATTCACCTGGGACTTCTGGAGAATTATTATTTCCCTCAATTTCAATGAAAACTACAACAGATAGCGAACTAACAAGCTTTCATACTTCGGGGTTTAATCAGGTTTATAATGCGTCTCACGGACTTACTCTCGCCGA
>RFPM01000090.1 GCA_009926125.1 Flavobacteriales bacterium
ATGTTTCCAACTAGTTTTGCTCTTCCAACATTGTAATACATGTATTGATTTAACAATGTCGGATTTCTAATAGCAGAGGTAAGGGTTGTTCGTATTGAATGTTTTTTAGATGGCTGCCAAATTATAGAAGCTGCTGGAGATGGTAAAAAGTCAAAATTTTGATTTTTATCTACTCTTATACTCGCTTTTAAAATCCATTTTTCATCAGCAAATCGTTTTTCTATTCCAGCATATAAGCCAAATTCTTTATTCACTATTGTTCTACCATTTGTATCACAAAAAAGTGAGCCGCCTGATTTTGGATTGTATATTCGTCCGTTCCCCCCAAATGTTATTTTTCCAAAATCCAAATTAAATATTTTCTCAGCATGCAAATGATAGAGAGCAGATTTATCAACAATTCTTGAGCCACCTTCTAAAAAAGATGTTTTCGTTGTGATAACCGTCATTAAAGAATCAAAACGTTGGGTTCCTGGTTCAAAATAGTCCAGCATTTCCCAATTACTATATGCACTATTAGCATATGCGCTAGCTTGTGCATGCCAAACAAGCATTGAATCTTGGTTGGCATTAATAACTGCATTTATCGCATTGTAATCTGGTGGAATACCGACCCCGCCAACTGTCCATTGAACCGAAGGGTCTAGGGCCCTCACACGGCTTGTGATGTTGCTAGACCAATACTGTCGGTATCTATTGTTCCAATCCCAATCATCAGCTGCTGCATCTTGCAATAAAAATGCTGTAAGAACAGCATCATATGATTTTCCTGCATCTTCATGAGTAGCGTATGCACGAATAAAGAAATCATCTTTCTTCTGAATCTCAATTCTATTTTGGAAAAAGAGAATATCCTTTAAGCTAAAGCGATTATCTCCTTGGTAAACGGTTGTCCCTGTTCCGAAATTTGATGCTAAAATAAGTTCAACTTTTGGCTTCAACATAAAGTGCAAAGCCGCTGCCGTTTTCAGATTTTCAGTTTTATAATCAACTATGTCTTTTTCCCAGTAACCTGTTCGGTGCCATCTTTTTAAACCAGGGGTTTGCACAATAGCAGCTGGATCTAAAGCATTGTTAATATTTGGAGATAAATTCTCGTCGCCATAACGATTAACAGCATCGTAGCCGCCAGGATTGTTTTTATCAGTATCTAAACCTTCCACAGAATTAGAATTATTTGCCTCCCAATCGTCGGCTTTCATGTATGAGACATTTAGTTTAAAAGCAAAAATATCTCTGCCAGTTTTAAATTGAAATCCTTTAGCATAACGAATAGCATATTCATTTAGTAGTCGCTCTCCTCCTTTGATACTTGCGCTAAAACCTTGAAATTTAAAGGGATTTTTAGTTTGCATACTGATTACGCCATTAAAAGCATTTGGTCCGTAGAAGGCAGAACTTGCACCTGAAACAATTTCTACTTGCATCAAATCTAATTCTGATGCACCCAAAAAGTTTCCGAGGGCAAAATTAAGACCTGGCGATGCATTATCTACTCCGTCAATAATTTGTAATGTCCGCACAGGAGATGTAGAATTGAATCCTCTTGTGTTTACAACTTTAAATCCAATACTTGCTGATGTTAAATCAACACCTTTCATATGACTTAAGCCATCGTAAAAATCCAAGGCTGGAGTTGCTTTAATTTCATTTAAGGACATCGTTTCTACAGATAATGCCGCTTCTTTCTCTTTTTCACTTCCAAAGCCGCGAACATTTACAGTGCTTAATTTTAAAATGTTATTGGATTTCATTTTAAGTAATAAGCTATCTTCAGCAGCAGATAAAAGAGTTTCTAGGTTGTCGTAGCCTAAATTGGTGGAAACTAAAATAATAGGAAACTCTTTGTTTAATGTGATTGTGAAATATCCTTTTTGGTCTGATATTGCACCTATGTTTAAGTCTTTGACTTTAATTTTTACATTTTCTAAGGGTAGACTTGTATATTCGTCAATTACAATTCCAGATATTTTTGTTTGCGAAAAAACTTTGGAACTTTTAAAAGCTAGAAGGAAAAGAAGTGTGACATACAAGTACAACTTTTTTAATAATCTATGTTTAAAGTTCATTTATAAGTAATTAATTTCAGTCAAAAATAAGTGTTTTAATATAAATTTAACAAACAATGTAGTAAATTTGTAAATAGACTATCATTTTAAAATGTTAAAGGTAAAAATACTATTAGTAGAAGATGACTTAAATCTTGGTCTGATTATTTCAGATCATTTAAAATCAGATGGCTATGCCGTTTCACTTTGTAATAATGGTGTTGAGGCAATGCAACGCTTTAATGAGGATAAATTTCATCTCTGTATTTTTGATGTGATGCTTCCAAGAAAAGATGGCTTTACCTTAACCCGAGATATTCGTAAAACAAATTCAGAAATCCCAATTTTATTTCTTTCAGCAAGAGGCATGACTGAAGATAAAGTGGAAGGTTTTAATGCTGGAGGAGATGATTATTTGAGTAAACCATTTTCCATCGAAGAATTGCAACTCCGAATTAAAGCTTTGCTAAAGCGTGTGAACATCAAAGTAGATGAAAAAGAACAAACAAACTATCTGCTTGGCATTTTTGTTTTTGATACTGAAAACCAAACTTTAGTATCAAACGACCAAGTTAAGACCTTGACAAAAAAAGAAGTTCAGATACTTAAAATTCTTTTCAAGTATAAAAATCAAGTTGTTTCTCGAGAAGTTATTTTAAATGCTGTTTGGGGTCAAAATGACTATTTTGTTGGGAGAAGTTTAGATGTTTTTATTACAAAACTTCGAAAATATTTACGCGAGGATCCAAAAATTCTTATTTCCAATATTCATGGTGTTGGTTTTAAATTTGAGATTTTAGAATGAGTACACTGATTCTTCATATAGAAACGGCAACAAAAGTCTGTTCTGTTGCCTTATCTGTAGATGGGAATTTAGTAGCAATAAAAGAAAGTACTTCAGATGCTTATATTCATGGAGAGTCTTTGACTTTATTTATTGAAGATGTTTTTCGTACAGCAAATTTAAAAATAGAACACTTAGCTGCTGTCTCTATTTCTTCAGGGCCAGGTTCATATACTGGCTTGAGAATTGGAGTTTCAACAGCGAAAGGGCTGTGTTTTGGTTTGCAAATCCCTCTCATACAA
>RFPM01000010.1 GCA_009926125.1 Flavobacteriales bacterium
AATTTACGTATTGCAAAATGGGCTAAAAGTCAAAACATCCCTGTCTATTATTACATTTCTCCACAGATTTGGGCTTGGAAAGAATCTCGAATTCACTTGATTAAAAAAACAGTTGAAAGGATGTATTGCATTTTACCTTTTGAAAAAGATTTTTACATGAAGCATTCGCTAAATGTATCGTATCTGGGACATCCACTGTTAGATGAAGTAAATAAATTCAAAATCCTCAATTACAATAGTTTAGAATTAGAAAATAAAAGACCTATACTTGCTATTTTACCTGGAAGTAGAAAACAAGAAATAGAACGGAAATTACCACTTATGATAGCGGCAAGTTCTCAATTTCCTGAATATACAGTAATTGTAGCCTGTGCACCAAACCTTGATTTAGCATATTATGAAAAGTTTAAAACTCAAGAGGTTTTATTTGTCAAAAATCAAACGTATAACTTACTTCAAAATGCAGAATTAGCGATTGTTACTTCTGGAACTGCTACGCTTGAAGCAGCTCTTTTTAAAGTCCCACAAGTTGTTTGCTATAAGAGTTCTTTTATCTCCTTTTGGATAGCTAAAAAATTAATAAAGATTAAATTTATTTCTTTGGTGAACTTAATTGCAAACAAAGAAATTGTCAGAGAACTTATTCAACGAGATTGTTCTTCAAGTAACATTGCTGGAGAATTAATAAAAATAAAAAAAGGTGAAAAAAAAGCTATTCAAATGAATAAAGATTACAACGATTTAGTTGAACTATTAGGAAATGAAGGAGCAAGTTCAAGAGTTGCTGAGGACATGCTAAAGAATTTATATTTAGCAAAATGAAATTTTTTATCGCTTTTTGTTTTGCGTTTTGCGTTTTAGCTGCAAATTGCCAGACGATACGTGTTGGTTTATACACTGAAAAGTCTCTTGAATCAATAGAATTATCTGGTTTTTCAGGTCAGTACTTATTAATTTCAGATTCTATAGTTAAAGAAATATCGCCTAAAGATATTCTTGATGTAAAGATAATTGAAGGCAATCAAATGTCGCTTTTCTTGAATCAAAAATTTTATTCTTCACCATCTAAAATTTCATTGATACAACTACAGTGTATAAATACTTTGCTTATCCAGTCATCAAGTTCAAACTTAAAAAAAATAAGTTTTGAAGGGGATTTTGAAATCTCTTTAGTGGAAAAGCGCTTAAACATTATAAATTCACTGGATATCGAAGATTACATCAAAAGTGTAGTAGTTTCTGAATCCGGAATAAATTTGGATTTAGAGTATTATAAAGTTCAAGCTGTAATTAGTAGAACCTATGCCATGAAATATTGGCAGAGACATGAGAATCAATCATTTAACATGTGTAATACTACGCATTGTCAAGTTTACGGACTTCGAAATAATACAAATCTGTTAATTGATTCAGCAGTTAAATCAACTAGGTCTTTAGTTATGAAATATAAAGATGACAGCTATTATCCAACTTTTTTTCATGCAAATTGCGGCGGACAAACAAGTGAAACAGATTATATATGGAATGAGAAAATGGCTTGTTTTAAAAGTTTTCAAGATACATTTTGCAGAAAAACAAAGCAGGCAAACTGGGAAAAAGAAATCCCCTTGGAAAAATGGTCAAAATTTTTAACCGAAAAATATAATTTTCCTATTAATGATGAAAGTTCCATAGTTTTGATGTCAAATTTTATTCAAGAAAAAAGAATGGCTTTTTTTATTCATCCTCGTTATGGAATACCATTGAGAGATTTACGTGATGAATTTGATTTAAAATCTACTTTTTTTAACTGTCAAGTCAAAGATAATATTGTTTATTTGAAAGGAAAAGGAAATGGGCATGGTGTAGGATTATGTCAAGAAGGAGCAATTATTATGGCAAGTAAAGGGTATGATTTTAAGCAAATTTTAGCTTATTATTACACTGATATGTATTTGGATAAAATTGTAAAACTTAGACTAAATAGGTAGTTTACAGATTAGAATTAATTACTAACAGCACTAATCGCTGCTCTTAAATCATCTGAAATAATTCCACTCGGTCTTTTTTGAAGTGCACTTTTTACACCTTTTGGTGAGCGAATTTCAAATAAGTATATTTTTTTATTTTGTGCTATTATTTCATTTACTTGAGATTTATTTATTACAGCACTTCGTATTATAAACCCTTTTATCATTGGTTCATCAGTAAGAATTATTTTTGCATTTTGAAAATCATCACTAGCAAAATAAACATTGAATTCATCTATGAAAAAGGGAATCCAACTTGGATCAGAGAGAATTATATTACACTTGTTAGGTAAATTTATCGCTAATAAGGCAGCTTTGAAATCTTCTGCAGAAACACTGCTTTCTGCGCATTTATTCCATGTTTTAAGATCTAAAAAAAAACTTTTGTCTTCAAAATTGTGAAAAGGAATTTGACATAACTCTGCGAGTTTTTCTTGCTTTAAACTACTATATCGTAAAGTTTTTAGGTATTCACTTGTATTGCTTGGAATACAATTTATCCCGTTCGTTTCTTCGTTCAATAGTTCATCGTGAAACAACCACAGACGACCATTTAAATCCATTTGAACGTCAATTTCAACTCCATTTGAACCAGGAATAGTGAGCGCAAGCTCAATTGCCTCCATTGAATTGTCGTGAAAAATCGAATTAGGCATTTCAAGTCCCATTCCAGCGTGACCAATAACTTGTACTTCAGAAAAATCCTCTTTTTTTGAACAAGAAAGCAGCAGTAGAACAAGAAAATAGAGCAATCTAAAAGGCATAACTCAGTCCGATTTTCAAGTTGAAATTAGTACTTCTAATAGAATAACGCTCATTTTTATCAGACTTAAATGTTTCCCAAAATGGTCCAATTCCTGCGGTATGAAAAAATTGTATGCGTTTCCCATAAAATAAACTATAGCCAAGAAGAAGATCATTGTATAGATGCCAAACTTTTACTTTTTGGTTGCACATGTTGTATTGAATTGATGGTCCAAATTGAAATGTGTTCTTATCGATTAAACGGAAGACAAAAGAACAGTTAGTTTCTGGAAAAAACTTTTGAGCAGAATACAAGGTTTTAACGGCTGTCTGTAATCCGAAAGAAGCAGAAAATAGTGGGAAATGATGCGTATATGAAATCCCATGAAAAAGTTCGTAATTTAAATATGAGTAGGAGGTAGTTAGTGATAGAAGATTTAGACTTTTTTTTGCCTTGGTTTCTAAATTTTGAGAAAATGAATTGAAATAAATAAAAGTAAAAACTAGGATTATAGTCCTCATGACAATTTTTTAGTCAAATTTCGGACAATTTTTGCAAGCATGATTTTTAGTTTTATATTTTTTACAACATTTCTTCTTTTTGGAGCAATCGCATATGCTACAATTAAGTATTAGTTGTCCTTCAGGAGAATGATTTTGTGCCTCTTTCATTATTTAGAATAATTCTAAACAAAGTTAAAAATTATTTTTGAAGTCAAGTAAAATTGTAAAAAAAAAATGCCCTGAAAAGGGCATTAATTTATTTAAAGAGTTCTAAGATCTTAAACCAAACCTTGATCAATCATAGAATCTGCAACTTTTACAAATCCTGCGATATTTGCACCTTTTACGTAATCGATAGTTCCATCTGCTTCTTTTCCATATTGAACGCAAGCAGTGTGAATGGAAACCATTATTCCGTGAAGTTTTGAATCAACTTCTTCCGCTGTCCAAGATAGACGCAATGAATTTTGTGACATCTCTAAACCAGAAGTTGCAACACCTCCAGCATTGGATGCTTTTCCAGGAGCAAATTGAACTTTAGCATTTTGAAATGCTGTAATTGCTTCAGGTGTTGAGGGCATATTTGCGCCTTCAGCTACACATTGTACACCATTTGCAATAAGTGCTTTTGCTTCAGCTTCATTTAATTCATTTTGAGTTGCACATGGTAAAGCAATATCAACTTTTACTTCCCAAGGTCTTTTTCCAGCTATAAATTTTGCAGATGGATATTTAGTAGCATATTCTGAAATTCTACCACGTTTCACATTTTTCAATTCCATTACAAAAGCTAATTTATCAGCCGTAATTCCTTCAGAATCGTAAATGTATCCTTCAGAATCTGACAATGTAACAACTTTAGCTCCTAATTGCGTTGCTTTTTCAGTTGCGTATTGTGCAACATTTCCTGAACCAGAAACAGCGACAATCTTTCCTTTAAATGAATCATTTTTTGTTGCTAACATCTCTTTAGCAAAATAAACTGTTCCATATCCTGTTGCTTCTGGGCGAATTAAAGATCCTCCCCAGTTTCTTCCTTTACCAGTTAAAACTCCAGTAAATTCGTTTCGTATTCTTTTATATTGACCAAACATATAACCAATTTCTCTTCCGCCAACACCAATATCACCTGCTGGAACGTCTGTATCTGGTCCGATGTGTCTGCATAATTCTGTCATAAAAGATTGACAAAATTTCATTACTTCATTATCAGATTTTCCTTTTGGGTCAAAGTCAGAACCTCCTTTTCCTCCGCCCATTGGCAAAGTTGTAAGTGAATTCTTAAATGTTTGTTCGAAACCTAAGAATTTTAAAATTGAAAGATTCACAGAAGGGTGGAAGCGAAGCCCTCCTTTATATGGACCGATAGCAGAATTAAATTCTACTCGATAACCTCTGTTTACTTGAATCTCTCCTTTGTCGTCTAACCAAGGAACTCTAAACAAAATAGTTCTTTCGGGTTCAACGATTCTATCAAGAATTTTGAAAGATTTATATTTTGGGTGTTCTTCCATAAACGGAATTACCGCTTCTGCTACTTCTTGCACAGCTTGAAGAAACTCAGTTTCGTGTGAATTTTTTAATCGAACACTGTTCATAAATTGCTCGATTTCTGTATGATAATTTTTAGACATATATATATTTTTTTTAAAATTAATCGTCGCAAATGTAGATAAGATTTTTGATTCTCAATTCACTAAATTTGAATAATTTATTAGTGTCAAATTTACACTTAGATTGTACTTTATTTGTATTTACAAGTAAGATTCAAGTAGATCTAATTTTTTAAATCTTTGTTTTAATCAAATTTGACTTAAATTTACAATTAGGCAACCCATTAAAAAATTGGTCGTTATTCATTAAATTCACCTAAAATAAAATGATAAAAAAATTACTATTAGGAACTCTACTACTATTGAGTACAACTAACATATTCTCACAAAACAACACAATTGAAGGCAAATGGAAAATGCTAAACTTCGACAATACGCTGTATATTTTTGAAAATGGTGAACGGTTCACCTATTATTGTATCGCAGGAAATTGCGATTCCTTATACAACACCTTTGAGGCTGGAGACGGCAATCATATTCCTGGAACAGAAGATTACTCCGTGTCTAACGATACAATTATTATGGATTACCATTTTGGAAATATCTTAGTTAGTCGAATGGTATTTAGTTGTGAAGGAAACATCGCCACATTCGTTGACCAGAATAATTTGAATTACGTTCGTTTAGGAACGAATATTAACGATTGTATTTCGGCATCCCTTGCTGAACAAACTCAAAATTCGTCATTAATGAATGGTAAATACTATGACTTATTAGGTAGAGAAATTAAAGACATAGCAACATACTCAATTAATTCTCTTTACATCAAGAACGGTAGAAAATATATCAAAACTCAGTAATAAACTATTGATTAAATTATTAGTTTGAAATTTATATTTTGAACCTTGGAAGTGAATTTATGTGGAAGAATGAAGTACATCTAATTTTTTATAAATTTATTTTCAGTAAATTTGACTTGTATTTTATAATTAGGCAACCTCTAACAAAATATGTCGTTTATAAAAAGTTACAAAAAATAAAAATTAGCTTATGAAAAATTGGATACATTCAATTTCACTTTTATTCTTAGTCTTCTCTTTAAATTCATTTGAAATTTATAGTCAAGTAACACTTTGTTTAGGAGCAGATGCAACTATTTGTCCTGGTCAAGGTTTTACCATTAACGACTGTGCAAATGTTGGAGGTTCGATTGGAGGAGGTGGAGGTGCAGCATATAATACTAGCACTATTCCTTTTGCTCCAGATCCTTTAACAGCTGGCACCCAGGTTGCTTTAGGAGATGATGCTTTATCAGGTGTTTTAGATATCGGCTTTTCTTTTTGCTATTACGGAAATACTTACACACAATTTAATATAGGTTCAAATAATTTCATTTCTTTTCCTCCAAATGCTAATGCAACATGGGTCACAACACCAATTCCCAACGCTGGTTTTGTTCCTCAGAATGCTATTATGGGGCCGTGGCAAGATATTCATCCTGGTTTAGGTGGTACAGTAACGTATCAATTATATGGCGTAGCTCCATTTAGAAGAATGTCAGTTTCTTGGAATAATATTCCGATGTTTAGTTGTACGGGACAGTTGTATTCAAGTCAAGTTATTATATATGAGACAACAAATGTAATTGAAACTCACATTGTAAATAAATCAGTTTGTGCCGGATGGAATAGCGGAAATGCTGTTCATGGCTTACATAATATTGATGGAACTGCCGCAATTGTTGTAAATAATAGAAACAATACACAATGGACAGCAACAAATGAAGGCACTCGCTTTATGCCTGGAGCTCTTGGAATCGAGTGGGCAAGTACTAATGGGGCAAATTATCCTTATAATAATGGTGTGTTAACGATACCTGCTGTTCAAGTTATTGCAGGAACAACGGGGTATTTTTTGCGTTCAACTTGCGGAGGAGGAAATGCAATCTCTGATACATCATGGATTACACAAGCAAGTCCGTCTGTTTCACTTGTTGCACAAACTGATATATGCTCTCAAGGAATTGGAAGCATTACTGCAACTCCAGGAGCTGGCTCTCCTGGACCATACACATACACGTGGTCTCCATCTCCTGCAATTCCTTTGGCAAATCTAGCAGCTAATATAAATTTATTTGGAGGGTCTTATACGCTAACTCAAGTTGATGGTAACAATTGCACTTCCACTTCTTCAGCTGTAGTTGGTGATAACCCAGCAGTATTTACTTCAACAATAGTTCCTGTATCTTGTCCAGGAGGTTCTGACGGTACTGCGACAGCTATTTCTACCCCACAAAGCGCAGCAACAACTTATTTATGGGGAGGCGGAGAAACTACACAAACAATAACTGGATTAACTGTTGGAACCTATACTTGTTTTATTCAAGCTGCCTCTGGTTGCTCACAAAATCTTGTTATAAACGTAACACAGATACCTTATTTAAACCTTGTGATTTCAAATCAACAAGATGTAAATTGTAATTCTGCTAATAATGGTATTGCTACTATTTCTGTTACTCAAGGTAGTACTCCTTATACTTTTAGTTGGAATACATCATCTTCAGTATCCAATACGGCAAATAATCTTGTTCCAGGGACAAATACATTAACAGTTACAGACGCAAATGGGTGCATTAATGACATTTCTGTACTTATTAATGAACCACAACCCTTAGCTATTACATTTGTTTCTCCAGATTCGATGATTTGTTCAGAGTCATCAATTGATTTAACTGCAGTTGGATCCGGAGGTTCGACAGCTTATATATTCACTTGGACAGAAAATGGTGTTCCAATTGGAAATGGCTCAACGATAAATGTTGATCCGATAAATACTGGAAATATATATTGTGTCACATTATCCGAACTCTGCGGTTCGCCAATACCGCCACAAGAATGTTTAACTATTACCTTTCCAACTCCAATTACTCCAATTACAGTCCCGGATGATTCTAAAAAATGCTTACCAGGTGATTTTCTATTTTCAAACACGTCTATAAATGGCTCAGAAATTGCAACAATGGATTATTCTTTTTCTAATGGTTTCGCATATAGCACAACTGATTTAAATCCTTTGTCCGCAATCTTTCCATATGCTGGTGTTTACGGTGTTGATTTAACGGCAACCTCTATTTATGGCTGTATTTATACTTCCCAAATACCAAATATTATTGAAGTTACACCTCTTCCAATTGCAGGTTTCACAATTTCAAAAAATCCTGCTACATGGTTTGAAACAACTATTCAGACAAATGATGTTTCATTCGGTAACATTTCAAATTATATGTGGTCTAGTGATGGCGCTTCAAATATTACAAGTAATGGCAATAATGCATTTATATCTTACCCCGAGGGGATAACTGGCAACTATGAAATCATGTTGATAGTAACAGATAGTGAGGGATGTATTGATTCTACAATACTGACAATGGAAATTGTTCCTGATATTATTTTTTACACTCCAAATTCATTTACGCCTGATGATGATGAACACAATCAATCATGGAATTTTTATATTGAGGGGATTGATTTCGCAAATTTCTCCTTAGAAATTTATAACCGTTGGGGAGAAGTAATTTGGCAAACAAATGATTCAAAAGCTTCATGGGATGGCTATTATAATGGATCAATAGTTCAAGCAGGCTCGTATGTTTGGAAAGCCTCTTATAAAGCCCTAGATAATGACGACAAGAAACAAAGAACAGGATTAATTAATGTGATTCGTTAAAAATGAAATTACTTGCTAGTTTATTTTTAATCAGTTTGTTTTCATGTAGCATTATAGAAAATGCTTCAACAACTATTTTAAATCCGACCAACAATTCTCCCTCTAAAATCGACTTAACAAATGAGGAAGTTATTTCAGGTTTAAAAGAAGCTTTGAATGTTGGTATTAAGAATGCAGTTAATTTAAGTTCAGTAACGGATGGATTTCTTAAAAATGATGTGATTCGCTTACCTTTTCCTCCAGATGCCATTAAAGTTCGGGAAAAAGCCATAAATTTTGGTCTTTCCAAGCAAGTTGCAACCTTTGAGGAAACATTGAATCGTGCTGCAGAAGAAGCCACAAAAAAGGCACTACCCATTTTTATTGATGCAATAAAAAATATGTCTGTTTCAGATGGCTTCTCAATATTAAAAGGAGGAGATGGAGCGGCTACTAAATTTTTAAAAAGCCAAACTTCAAATCAATTAGTTATAGCATTTGCTCCTGTGGTAAAAGAAGCGACTACTAAAGTACAACTAACAGCATATTGGAATCCAATAATTACAAGATATAATTCTGCAATGACTTTATCCGGTGGTCAAAAATTAGATCCAGATTTAGATGCTTATATTACCCAAAAAGCAATAGATGGTTTGTTTTATTTGGTAGAAACTGAAGAAAATAAAATTCGTAAAGACCCTTTAGCGCGTGTTTCAGATATTCTTGTAAAAGTATTTGGAAGTTTGTTTTAGCAGTATGAAATATTACACTGAAACTGAATTGGTATTAAATTCCAAAAAACAAGTATATCATCTTGGATTATCCGCAAATAACTTAGCTCATAAAATAATTCTTGTTGGAGATCAAGATCGTGTTTCAATGGTTTCAGAATTCTTTGAAAAGATTGAACATAAGTCACAGCATCGAGAATTTGTTTGCCATACAGGAATATACAAAGGAAAACGAATTTCTGCTATATCAACCGGAATTGGAACTGATAATATTGACATTACTATTAATGAATTGGATGCATTAGTCAATATTGATTTAGATAATAGAATAGAGAACGAAGAAAAAATTAGTTTAGAGATAATTCGTATTGGAACCTGTGGGATTTTACAAGAAAACATTCCAGTACATTCTTATATTTTATCTAGTCATGCTTGTGGTTTTGATAATGTAGCACATTTTTATAAAATAAACTTCAGTGCTTTTGAACTTGACTTAGCACAAAAAATTAATAATTTTTTAGATTTCCCAAAGTCTATTCAAACTTATTTTTCTAGTGCAAACGAAGATTTAGTCAGTCGTTTAAGTTCAAAAGATACTCATATTGGAATTACGGTAACAAGTTCTGGATTTTATGGTCCACAAGGCAGAACTTTAAGGATTCCAACCCATACCCAAGATATTCATTTATTGCTTGCTAAATTTATCGAGAAAGACCTAAAAATTTTAAATTTTGAAATGGAAAGTTCAGCTCTTTTTGCTTTAGGGAAAGATCTTGGTCACAGATGCGCAACAATTTGTTTGGGGATTGCAAATAGACCAAACCTTGAATTTTCAAGTGATTCCAAAGCTGAAATGCAAAAATTAATATCTTATACGCTCGAAAGAATATAAACTGATTTTAATTCTTTACTAGCTTGTCTATAGCAATGTGTAAATTGATTCCTCTCAGCTCATTTCCTTGGGCAACAATTTTTCCTGTACCATCAACTAAAAAAGCTGAGGGGATTGAGCTAACGCCATAAAGAGTAGCGGCTTTTCCTTCTTTATCAATCCCATGATTTTTCCATGAAAGAAGATCATTTTTTATAGCTTCCTTCCATGCTTTTTCATCACGATCTAGTGAAACACTAAATACCTCAAAACCTTTTGCATTTATAAAGGTTTCTTTTTTATACTTTTTATAAGCTTCCACAACTTTTGGGTTTTCCTGCCTGCAAGGTCCACACCAAGAAGCCCAAAAATCTATTAAGACAATTTTTCCTTTCAAATTTGAAAGTTTAATTTTTTTTCCACTTGGGGAAAGTAATTCTATTTCTGGAGCACTTATTACTGAATTAACACCAGCTTTTTTTTTCATAGTTAGAGCAAAGCAAGCATAAGCTACAACTAAAATAGAACTTAAAATTATTTTATATTTCATTAGCTAATTCTTCTTATGTCAGCACCGATATTATTAAGTCGCAATTCGATATCTTGGTATCCACGATCAATTTGTTCAATATTATGTATAGTACTTTTTCCCGGTGCAGATAGAGCAGCAATTAAAAGGGAAACGCCAGCACGAATATCTGGTGAAGTCATGCTAATTGCTTTTAAATCATGTTCTCTTCCCAAGCCAATAACTGTCGCCCGATGTGGGTCACAGAGAATAATTTGAGCTCCCATATCGATTAACTTATCTACAAAAAATAAGCGGGATTCAAACATTTTTTGATGAATTAACACTGATCCTTTTGCTTGTGATGCAACAACTAAAATAATTGAAAGTAAATCTGGTGTGAAGCCTGGCCATGGTGCGTCATAAATAGTTAGAATTGACCCGTCGATAAAAGTATCAATTTGATAACTATCTTGAGCTGGCACAAAAATATCATCTCCTCGTCGTTCTAGTTTTATTCCGAGTCTCTTAAAAACATTTGGGATTATCCCTAGATTCTCATAACTCACTTCTTTGATTGTGATTTCAGATTTTGTCATTGCTGCTAGGCCGATAAAACTACCTATTTCAATCATATCTGGAAGTATACGATGGTAGCAACCTTTTAAAGATTTAACCCCTTCAATATATAATAAATTAGAACCAATTCCAGTGATATTCGCTCCCATTGAATTCAACATGCGGCACATCTGTTGAATATATGGCTCACAAGCTGCGTTATAAAAGGTTGTTTTTCCTTCAGCAAGAACAGCAGCCATTAATATATTTGCAGTTCCTGTAACGGAAGCTTCATCTAAATGAATGTATGCACCTTTTAACTTTTTTGCTTCTACAGAATAAAAATGTTCTCCAGCATCGTAATTAAATTTTGCTCCTAGAAGTGCAAAACCTTCAAAATGAGTGTCTAAGCGACGTCTTCCAATTTTATCTCCACCGGGTTTTGGAATAAAACCTCTTCCGAAGCGCGCCAATAAAGGACCAACAATCATTATTGAACCACGAAGCGATGCAGCACGTATTTTAAAATCTTCCGATTCAAGGTATTTTAAATCGATTTCTTTTGCTTGAAAGCTATACGTTCCTTTTTCAATTTTCTCAATTTTCACACCCATAATTTGTAAGAGTGCAATTAATTTATTTACATCGACAATATCAGGAATATTAGATATTGTGACTTTTTCTTCCGTTAGAAGAGGAGCACACAATACTTGTAGCGCTTCATTTTTAGCACCTTGAGGAATTAATTCTCCCTTAAGTGGTTTTCCACCATAAATCTCAAATGAGGCCATTTTATTGCTTTTTGAATTTCTTTTTTTGCTTAAAATTGTTATTGGGTTTCGTAAATTTCTTATTCAGCCCCATTTCACGTAAAATAGTACTTGTATTAACCAAATCATCCGGGTTTTCCAAAATTAAGTCACCTTTTGATAATTCTTTTAAATTTTCAGCAATAACATTATTTTCTACAGCATCGTTGTTATGAGAGAGGTACTGTTTTTTCATGAAATTCGCCATTGAAGTCTTTAAATATTCTTTTTCTTTTGGATCAGTTGTTTCCCTTGAAGCTTCTAAAATTGCTTGAGTATATTTCCCATAATGGCCATATTTAATAGAACTTGAAGGATAATCCATAATGGATGGTTTTTCATTTAAAGCTTCAGGTTTTGGAATATCATAAGGAGAATCAACATCGAGCATAAAATCAGACATAACAAATAAGTGTGTCCATAATTTATGTCTGTAGTCATCAACATCTCTTAAATGAGGATTTAGTTGTCCCATAACTTCAATTATAGCTTGAGCTGCTCTATTTCTTTCAATGCGATCCTCAAGTTCCATTGCGTGTGAGATCATATTTTGAACATTTCGACCATATTCAGGCAGAATTAATTTTCCACGAGTGGTATTGTATTCCATTTCTTCCATAATTAATTTTCTAATTTTTGTGAGAGTGCATTATCATAAATATTTTTTGCTTCGCTAATAAATCCAAAATGTTCTTCGTCAATTTGAAGCTTTCCTTTGGTGACATGGCCTAAAAGCGTAATGTTTACCATTGTTTTTATCATGTATTCCAGAAAAGATTCAGCTTTTTCTTCACTTACAGTTACAACTACTCTTCCTTGTCCTTCTCCGAATAAAAAGGCATCTTCACGAATTTCAGAGTCGCTAACAATATCAAAACCAAGTTCTCTTGGAAGAGACATTTCAATCAAAGTTACATACAATCCTCCATCTGCAACATCGTGAACAGCATTTACAATGTTTTCTTCGATTAATCCTTTTACTGCCTCTTGCATTTGAAATTCTTTTTCAAGATCAAAATAAGGAGCTGGCGAGGCTTTTACACCCAAGTATGTTGCAAGGTATTCTGAAGACGAAATATCGTTTTTATATTCACCAATTAAAAAAATTAAATCTCCTTTTTGCTTGAAATCCAAGGTCATTACCTTGTCTTTATCGGGAACAATGCCAATCATTCCAATAGTTGGAGTTGGAAAAACTGGAATTTCAACACCATTTTTAGATGTTTGGTTATAAAATGATACATTTCCACCAGTTACAGGTGTCTTAAATTTTAGACAGGCAGTAGACATTCCTTTAATTGCTCCTACAAACTGCCAATAGGATTCAGGATTATAGGGATTTCCAAAATTCAAGCAATTTGTAATTGCACTTGGAATTCCGCCAGCACATACAATATTTCTAGCTGCTTCTGATACGGCAATCATCGTTCCTATTTCTGGATCTGCATTAACGTAGCGCGAATTACAGTCAACGGTCATTGCTAAAGCTTTATTCGTTCCTTTTATATTTACAACTCCTGCATCTGAAGGGCGATTAGTCGTCATATTCCGTGTACCGACCATTGAGTCATATTGTTCGTAAACCCATTTTTTAGATGCGATATTTGGCAATCCAAGCATTGCAAAGCCAACTTCTTTTAAATTACTTGGCATTTCGATACTATCAATATTAAATTTCTTGAATTCTGAATAGTATGCTGGTTCAGAATATTCTCTATTGTATTGCGGTGCTCCACCTCCTAAAACAAGTGATTCGGCAGGAACATCGCCAACTAATTCATCATTTGTGAAATAGCGAACACGACCTGTATCTGTAACAAAGCCAATTTCCTCGGCATGTAAATCCCATTTTGTAAATATATCTTTTACGATTTTTTCTTTCCCCTTTTGAACAACCACAAGCATTCGTTCTTGAGATTCTGAAAGTAAAATTTCATAGGGAAGCATATTTTCTTGTCTTTTTGGCACCTTATCTAAAAAAATATCCATTCCAACGTTTCCTGCGGCACTCATTTCGCAAGTTGAACAAGTAATTCCAGCGGCTCCCATATCTTGCATTCCAACAATTGCATTTGTTTCTGCTAATTCCATTGTAGCTTCAAGGAGTAATTTTTCCATAAAAGGATCACCAACTTGTACAGATGGTAAATCGTTTACGGAATCTTCTGTTATGTCTTTTGATGCAAATGCTGCACCTGCGATTCCGTCTTTTCCAGTAGCAGACCCAACAATAAAAACTGGGTTTCCGGGACCTTTTGCAGTTGCTGAAATCATTTTTTTACTGTCAATTATTCCCGCTGAAAAAGCATTAACTAGTGGATTTGTATTGTATGAATCATCAAAAAAGACTTCGCCACCAACGATTGGAATTCCAAATGCATTTCCATAATCTCCAATTCCTTTAACAACTCCTTTGACCAACCATTTTGTTCTGGCATTTTCAATATTTCCAAAACGCAAAGAATTTAATTGAGCAATTGGTCGCGCTCCCATGGTAAAAATATCCCGATTGATACCACCAACTCCAGTTGCAGCTCCTTGGTATGGTTCTAAAGCACTTGGGTGATTGTGTGATTCAATTTTAAAAACGCAGCCTAAACCATCTCCTATATCTACCAAGCCAGCATTTTCCTCTCCAGCTTTTACGAGCATATGTGGACCATCTTTCGGAAGTGTTTTGAGCCAAAGAATCGAATTCTTGTAAGAACAATGCTCCGACCACATAACAGAATAAACAGCAGTTTCAGTAAAATTTGGTGTTCGTCCTAAAATTTCTTTTATCTGATCAAATTCATCCGTTCTGAGACCTAAATCTATTGCTTGTTCTATGCTTGCTTCTTTTTGCAAATTACTTTCCATGATCCAATTTTTCTTTGCAAAAATAGGTAAATTATATAGATTTTAGTTTTAAAAATAGCAAGAATAAGAGGTATTTTTTTAGAAAAGACAATCGAATAAGAAAAGCAGTTAAATTCCCTAATTTTTTATTAATTTTGACATCTAAATTGAACTTTATGAATTACGATATAATTGTTGTTGGTAGTGGACCCGGTGGATATGTAACTGCTATTCGGGCTTCTCAGTTGGGTTTTAAAACTGCGATTGTAGAGCGTGAATCTTTAGGTGGGATTTGCTTAAATTGGGGTTGTATCCCAACAAAAGCATTATTAAAATCCGCGAATGTTTTTGAATACATTTCTCATGCATCCGATTATGGAATAACAGTAAATTCTTCTTCTGTAGATTTTAACGGAATGATTAAAAGAAGTCGTGATGTAGCGGATGGAATGAGCAATGGAATTCAATTTTTAATGAAAAAAAATAAAATTGACGTTCTTAAAGGAAATGGCGTAATTAAAGCAGGAAGAAAAGTTGCTGTAACTGATGAGACTGGAAAGACAGTTGAATACACTGCTGATAAAGGATTAATTATTGCAACAGGATCTCGCTCGAGAGAATTACCAAATTTACCCCAGGATGGTGAAAAAATAATTGGTTACCGACAAGCAATGACTTTGAAGACTCAACCAAAAAAACTTGTTATTGTTGGTTCTGGAGCAATTGGTATTGAATTCGCTTATTTTTACAATGCTATTGGAACAGAGGTTACCGTTGTTGAATACTTACCAAATATTGTCCCTGTTGAAGATGAAGATATTTCAAAGCAACTAGAAAAGTCCTTTAAAAAAGCTGGAATTAACATTATGACGAATGCTTCAGTTGAAGCAGTTGATACTAAGGGTAAAAATTGTATTGTATCAATAAAAACTGAAAAAGGCGAAGAAAAAATAGAATGTGATGTTGTTCTTTCTGCTGTCGGAATTCAAGCAAATATAGAGAATATTGGATTAGAAGAACTTGGAATTATAGTTGACAAGGGTCGAATTCTTGTAAACGATTATTACCAAACAAATTTACCAGGTTATTATGCAATTGGCGATATTGTTCCAGGACCTGCATTAGCGCATGTTGCTTCAGCGGAAGGAATTATTTGTGTTGAGAAATTAGCTGGACATCATCCTGAGCCATTAAATTATGGAAATATTCCAGGCTGTACTTATTGTTCTCCAGAAGTTGCTTCTGTTGGAATGACAGAGAAAGCAGCCAAAGAAGCAGGTTATGATGTAAAAATTGGAAAGTTTCCATTCTCGGCCTCTGGAAAAGCAAGTGCGGCGGGAGCAAAAGATGGTTTTGTGAAATTAATTTTCGATGCGAAGTATGGCGAACTTTTAGGTGGACATATGATTGGTGCAAATGTTACAGAAATGGTTGCTGAATTAGTTGCTGTTCGTAAATTAGAAATAACAGGAGAAGCATTGATTAAAACTGTTCATCCACATCCAACAATGTCAGAAGCGATTATGGAGGCCGCTGCTCAAGCTTACGGAGAAGTGATTCATTTGTAATCCTTTTTTCTAAACTTAATTTAAAAGTTTTTCTTAGCCATAAGGAATTACATTTTAACAAAAGGCAAGGTAACACTTCTGTCTTTTTGTTTTACCTGAACATAATACATTCCTTGCTTAAAATCTTGAAGATTGATTTCAATATTTGAGATAAGTTCTTTCGAAGTTAAACTACATTTATCTAGAATACTTCCATTGAGATTGTAGAGAATAAATTCAGTTGTTTCATCAAGTGCTAAAGAGTTTTTTATAGACAATGTAAGAGAGGAAGTAGCAGGATTTGGAAATAAACTCACAAAGCGATCAGTATTATCATCACCTTGATCTACAGAAGCAGTACATGAAATAAATTGAGTTCCAGGAGAACCTCCAGGGCACCCCACAAACCAAGAAAGACCACTGTTTTGATCTAAGTAACCATTATAGAAATTGTATTCATTTGTGAAGTTAAGTACTGAGGGGATAGCCGACCAAGGAGCAAGTGTGTCATAAGTAAAACTATTTATTAAGGTTCCGGTATTATCATAAATTCGAATACCATCATCTGAGGAAAGACCAAAATTAAATTGCCCAATAAAATTAGATACTAAAGGATGCTTTAGTGAGAACAATAAAATGTTGTTAGAAATGACGATAAATGAATCAGGAGGAATGCTTACAGATGGAAAAATGTATTCATTGTTATTTTTTGAATCTTTAAAAACATATGAATTCAGGTTGATTGTTGCAGTTGTATTATTGTACAATTCAATCCAATCGCCTGCATTATTGCCTGGAATGCTATTGTTGTAATTAAATTCACTAATAATGATAGGTTCTTCGCAAGGCGAATAGGCTTCTCCGGGTGATCCTCCAATGCAACCGCAGAACCACGTTAGTGAATCTAAAGGAAGTAGTGTAATGTTTTTATTTTCTAAGGTTCTGCCCCAGCCATCAGCACATTTTGGATACGGTGATTCATCAGTGTACACCGCAGAAACTCGAATGTCTTCAAAGGGGTTATACAATTTAATAGAATCCCATTTGTTGCTCCAAACGAAGCCCGTTCCTCCAACAAAATTAGTTACTTGTGGGTACATTTGACTAAAAAGATTTGTGTTTTCACAAACGACTAAAAATGCTCCAGGATTCAGAATAGTCTGGTCTTCAAAGGTAAATTTATCCCAGTAGTTTTTTGATTTTATTGACCAAGCAGTTAAATCGATTGGAGCAGTTCCAAAGTTGTGTAATTCTATCCAATTTCCTCCATCAACTGTTGGGTCTGGATTGTAATTTATTTCTGAAATTGTAATTTTTTCTTGTTTTGGAGAACCTGAAAAATGGGCTCTAAATAGATCGTTGTTTTCTATATTAATTGTTATGCTGGCATCAGTGTAATTAAAGAGTGAAAGTGTTAAGTTTTCGTCCCAATGTTGAAATGTGTATCCAGGGTTTGCAATTGCTGTTATTTTGACGGGATTCCCATTGAAATATACGCCTGTCCAAGGGAGGTTTTCAGGTACGATTGTGGAGATTTTTATAGATCCTGCTCCATCTGGAAAAACATCCAATGTTACATCAACTTTGTTATTCAAGTTATATTCACTAACTATTTGATCTCTCACAAAGTTATTTCTGTTGGCAAACTGATCTAAATGAATGTTGTGTATATTGTTGTAGTTGTCCATGCTACTGTTTCCTGTCCAAAGCAGCAATGATCTAGGATAATCAGCTAAAAGCTCGTTATGCATGCTATCAACTATTCCTTGGTAATGATCTGCTTGAAATGTTGTATTCATTAAATCTGCATACCGATTTATGAAGTAGTTTTTGAATTCTGGATTTTGGATAAGACCATTGTAAATATCCCAAAAGGCTGTTCCCTGACTTTGTCCTTCGAACCAATCAAACATATTTGATGTATAATTTGTCCAGCCACCAAGTCCCCATTCTAAGTCCTGAAGAAAAAACCGCCATTTATTGTCAAAGGTTCTAGTTCTGGCCATTTTCATATTATTGTATATCCAATCGGCATTGCCAAACCAATTTTCTCCAGCCATATAATCTGTAAAATTGTAAAGATCTAAGCGTTTATTGCATTCAGAAAAATAATTTGGTAGATAAGGATTTGTGTTTGCAATGTAATCGCGCATAGCATAAAAAGAAGTGTCTGAACCTTTTACAGTTCGAATAACTCCTGCGCCATAAAAATAACTTACTGATAGTAAATCAACACTGTCTATGTCATTTCCATAGTTATTTTCGAAATAGCCCTCATTTGCCTTTTCTCGGATCTCATATACTCCAAAATATTCGCCATTTAGGAAAACTACTGCGGGAGTGTAAGCTTGAGAATTTACATTTGTTTTACTCATCATTCGATTAAACGTTGCATCTCTTTGTGGGTATTGATTCCAGAAATTACTTCCATTTCGGATAAACAAAGCGTAGTAATCAGTAATATATGGTTTGTTTGGGATAATTGGATAATGAATAGGTTCTCCTTCTCCAAAGATTGTATTTGCTGGTTCAATGGTAACACTGTGTTGTGGATTTGAACGACTGCCACCGGCTCCTCCGTCAGGTTTTACAGATGATCGTGATTCAAATTTTTTGATTCCATCTTTATCAAAATATTCTACAATACAAGGTTTTTTCCAATCGGTCCACCAATTGTCAAAAATACCATTATCACCGTATAAATCTACTGAATCAATAGTCAATAATAAGATAGGAAGTTCAAAGTCTTCGGCAAATAAAAATGTTTCCGCAGCAATAATACTTGGTAACAAATTTGCACTTCCAGATGAAAAACAAGTAACTTTTAAAACAGTATTTACATTAATGCTAATTGGTCCAGTTACAAGTGGTGAATTAATTGTTGGATTTGAGCCGTTTGTGGTGTATCGTAAAATTCCATTTGAAATAGAATTATTTATAACCGAAACAGAAATCGGACCTTGAAAAACACCTCCTATATTTACAATTGTTGGTTGTACTTCATATCCATTGTATGCTAAAGCATCATTATTTGATGCATTTGGTGTAGGAATTGGAAATGTAGAAATAGTGCTGCTTCCATTTGGCAACTTTCCACAGGACATGTTTGGTTCTAAATCTGAAACTACTAATGAATCTATTAAGACACCTGCAGGATTTGATAAGTAGAGCGTTTCTCCAGCTGTGCTAATTGAAAAATTTGCTTCTAAATTCGTTCCGAAAGATGTTTCAAAATAGGGGTGAACTGTATTATTGTAGAATATATTTCCTTGATTAAATCCAAAAGTTAAGTAAGGTTTACAAGTCAGGTCGGACGAGTTTGCATTTACGTTATGTAATTCTATTGCCAAAACATTTGTGCCTATTACGAGTGCAGATTGAAGCACATTAATATCAATGTCAAAAGAGGAAATTGCTCCTCCTTGTGGAAGCGTAGCTTCATGGTCTGTTGAAAATTCATTCCACAAAGGCGGTGAGCCCATAAGTCCAGCTCGAGCTATTTCAACTCCATTAATATAGGCAACAAACCCATCATCATAATCAATGTCTAAAAGTGCTTCACTTATCGCTGTTATATTTGTGCATTGAAATGTAATAAGAGAGTAAATTGTCGTAATTGGAGCGTTTAATACTGTGGCGTCATCTCCATCTCCAAATCCGATACTTGCGGCACCAGTTAACCAAGAGCTACTGTTAAATGAGTTACTTTTCCAATCAGGAATTTCTGCAGTTGGTATTTTGTATTTCCATGTGCTTTCTGCAAAAACGGCTGTTTCATAATGGTTGTTGAGATATACAGAATTGTTATTAGTCGCAAAAACTGTTAAAAAATTCAGTGCTCCAATTGAAGTAGTAGGAAAAACCCATTTCATTAGATTGCTTGGATCATCGCTTAGTCCATATCCTGAAATATTTGCAGAGGAAGAACTTGCATTGTAAATTTCAATCCAATCTGGGCCATCTCCGTTTGGCAGTAGAATTGTATTACCATTAGAATTACTTGCCTCATTGATTTTAAATTGCCCAAAACTTGATAATGGAAAGAGTAAAAAAAGTAAAATATATTTTGACATACTTAGATTATATTCTCCCAAATTTAAACAAAAAACGCAACAATTCGATGTATTTCCAAAGTGTTTCATTAATAAAATTCAAATAACTACCTTTACAATCAGTTTAAGAATGTATGGCACAGAAATTTATAACAAGGGCAGAAGATTATTCGAAATGGTATAATGAATTGGTAAATCGTGCTGATTTAGCAGAGCACTCTGATGTTCGTGGTTGCATGGTTATTAAGCCTTATGGTTATGCAATTTGGGAGAAAATGCGAGATATTTTAGATGCTAAATTTAAGGAAACGGGACACCAGAATGCTTATTTCCCACTATTTATCCCAAAATCTTACTTGAGTAAAGAAGCGAGTCATGTGGATGGTTTTGCAAAAGAATGTGCTGTTGTAACTCATTACCGTTTAAAAAATGCCGAGGATGGAAGCGGATTAATTGTCGATCCAAGTGCTAAATTAGAGGAAGAGCTAATAGTTCGACCAACTTCCGAAACGATTATTTGGAATTCCTATAAAAAATGGATTCAGTCATACCGAGATTTACCAATATTAATAAATCAATGGGCAAATGTTGTTCGATGGGAAATGAGAACACGTTTGTTTTTACGTACAACGGAATTTTTATGGCAAGAAGGTCATACTGCACATGCGACTAGTAAAGAGGCAATTTCTGAAGCAGAACAAATGTTAGATGTCTACGAAGATTTTGCTCAAAATTACATGTCAATGCCTGTAATTAAAGGACGTAAAACTGAAAGTGAACGTTTTGCTGGAGCTGAAGATACTTTGTGTATTGAAGCAATGATGCAAGACGGTAAAGCATTGCAAGCGGGCACATCTCATTTCTTAGGTCAAAATTTTGCAAAAGCATTCGAAGTAAAATTTGCCGATAAAGAAGGAAAATTAGAGTATGTTTGGGCAACATCTTGGGGAGTATCAACGCGCTTAATGGGTGCTTTGATTATGACGCATTCGGATGATGAAGGTTTGGTTTTACCTCCTGCTTTAGCGCCAATTCAAGTAGTTGCTATTCCAATTTACAGAACAGAGGAAGAACTGAGTGCTATTTCAGAAAAAATGAAGGAATTAGCATTGAAATTAAAGTCCAAAAATATTTCTTTCAAATTTGATGATGACGATCAACGACGTCCGGGATGGAAATTTGCAGAATATGAATCGAAAGGCGTGCCTATTCGACTTGCGATGGGTCCTAGAGATTTAGAAAATGGAAAAGTTGAGATTGCAAGACGCGACACGAAAACAAAAGACATTATTGATTTTGATGGTTTAGATTCTTACATTGAACAATTACTTTCAGAAATCCAACTAAATTTATTTCAACGAGCGAGTGAATTCCGAAGTTTAAATACAAAAAAGATAGATTCCTATGCTGATTTTAAAGTAGAAATTGAAAAAGGTGGCTTCTTCTTAGCACATTGGGATGGAACAGCTGAAACTGAAGCTAAAATTAAAGAGGAAACTCAAGCAACAATTAGATGTATAGCGCTAGATCAGGAAGAGGAGGAAGGTCTATGTATGTTTTCGGGTAAACCATCTGTTCGCCGTGTTATTTTCGCAAAAGCTTATTAATTGTCAGTTTTTAAGTTCAAGAAATTTACGATAATCCAAAAAGTGAGTCCACTTAAAGTTGGAACAGATAGCATGCTTTTGGGTTCTTTCATTTCCAGCGATTCAAAACTCCAAGGTTTAGATTTAGGAGCTGGTACTGGTGTTTTATCCTTAATGTTAGCTCAGAAAAATCAAAAATTACAAATTGATGCAGTTGAAATTGATGCTAATGTTGCCAATGAGTGTGATCTTAATTTCCAGAATTCGAAATGGAGAAAAAATTTAAAGTGTATTACCGCTGATTATCTTCAGTTTCCATTCAAAAAAAAATACGATTTGATTTTTTCTAATCCTCCTTATCATTTTGAAAATATATTAAGTCCAGATAATGGAGTCAATATCTCTAAGCATTCCTTACTATCAGATTTCATTCAATTTTTCAAACTTGTAAAGCAGCTGTTGACTGAGAATGGTGATTTTTGGATTATTCTGCCGTTTTCTTCTTCAGATCAACTAACTAAATTGGCTAGTGAGCATGGACTTTTCCTAAAAGAGTATATCTGTATTCATTCAAAACCATCCAAAAAAAATATTCGTATGATTTTAAATTTTTCAAGTCAAAAACAAGATGCTATTCGAGAGAGAGAATTTGTAATTCGAAATGAAAATAATCTATACTCTGAGGAGTACATTGCTTTAACAAAAGACTTTCATTCTAAGGATTTGTGTTAATAGAAAGAGCATATTATTTTTTCTTCCAATCTCCTAGATTTGTACTCAATCCAATAGAATGATTTTGACCTGCCTTGGAGTAGTATAAAAATCCGTATTCAAATTTTATTTTCTTAAAATTTAGAGCAATTCCAGTTGAGAAACCTGCCATTCCGGGTCGATCAAGTAATTTTAATTGTTGTCTCCTATGGTAATCAAATCCTAGTCTAAACGTAGTATTTTTACTTGCTAATAATTCTACTTGGAAGTTAAGATGATGCATGATCTTAGTAAAAAAAGAGCTTGTCTTTACGGGAATTGTATCTCCAGTTAATGCATCATACGTTGGCTTTAAATTTGGATCTTCGTAAACAATATTCCATTTATTCAATTGCTGTCCCAAAACAGAAAATCGAAATGGTGCATACTTTAATTTATAGGAAATTCCTGCTTGAACATTGATTGGTAAAATACTCTTTGAACTTGTTGTATAATCTTTAAAAGTAAAGCCAATATTTTTAACTGAAAATCCTGCACAAAACAATTCATTTGGATGTTTAATAAACGCTCCAAATCCAAAAGTCATTCCATAGGCTGAGTATGTTTCTAAATTAGATCCTAAAAAAGTGATTGAGCTGCCAATGCTAATTAATTTGTTTACAGTTTTACCATAGCTCATTCCAATTGAATAATCACTCGCTGTAAATGTTCCCAATCGATTTCCAGCTTCATCGTACGACTCAAAGTTTCCGTAACTAAAGTATTTTATAGTTGGTGCAAAAACTCCATATTTTGTGTTGAAAGCATAATTTAGCATTCCGATAGAAATTCCATTTGGCAGAATACTTTGGTTTATTTGGAGCATCCTCACAGATTTTGAATTTAGTAATGCTGGATTTTCTGCTGCCATTGACAAATCATTGTCCTGAATTGCAATTAAATTTCCTCCTAAGGCATTACTTCGAGCAGAGTAATTTGCATTTAAAAAAGCAAAGGCATTTGATCCTACATAGGTTTGTGAGAAAAAGATTACAGGATATAAAATTATTAGAGAAGCAATAGATTTCATACTTAAAAAACGTTGTTAAAACGCAAAAATTGTCATAAAACACTTATTGTTTTGAATTTATTGTTACTTTCATCTAAGTTTTACGTTTTGTAAAAAAAACAAACTATGGAGAAATCTACTATTAATAAGCTTTTGCTTATAGGAAATCATGCTTTATCGATTATTAAAAGAATCAAAAAAATAGATGATTTAGCTTTAATAATGCAAACATTAATGTATAATACTGGCGATCCATTTTTAGATAACTTTGATAATTTTGTTCAGATTGATACTATTAAACACTCGTATAAAAATGCTTATAATTTCGACGATTTAACATCTTTTTTAAAATTAAAATTTAAGGAGAATGCTATATTAGACTCCCCAGCACTTGTTATCGGGAATCCATCTGAATTACTTTTCCAGTCTGCTCTTACCGCCTTATTAGAGAATGAAAATAAAGCAATAAAATCGTCTATAATTATCTTGTTATATCCTATTGGCATGGTAGGTCATGATACCCGAAAGGAATTATCAAGTTTGATTTACCTCTTAAAAAAAAATGCTGTTCAAACACTATTAATTAGAAATTCAGAGACAGAAATCGAAGCTGTTCATAAAATTATTTTAAATGATTTCTCTATGCATTCAATTTATGAATTAGAAAATCACATTGAAGGTTTAGAACACTTAATCGGCAAACCTAAGGAAGTCCTATTTTAGAATGAATAAAAGATTGCAGGATGTTGTGTTTACAGAAATACTAAATCGTTACAATCGATATTTTATTTCATTAATTCGACTGAAATTTCAAGAGCCAGAGGAAGTAAAAGATGTTTATCAAAATTTCTCTATTTTTCTTTATGATAAGATCGGTAAACTTTATCCTCTTTCTCCAGATTTATTCGATACTAAATCATGGTTGAGGACTATTGTATCAAATTTTTGTATTTCTGAGCTAAGAAAAAAAAATGCCATTCGCCAACCTCTCTTAATTCCTGAAGCTAAAACAGAATTTATTCGCACTAATTATTCTGATAATCTAGATGATACATCGGGTTTATATGATTTCAACAAAAAAAAATCGGTAGACGATGGAATTGCTATATTATTTAAGCTTTTAACCAAACGGGAGGTGTTAATTCTTAAAATGAAGTATTATTATAATAAACCCTCTGTATTCATAAGTTCAAAAATGAATGAAACGCACGTTGATGTTTTAATTAGCAGAATCAAGGAAAAAATTAAGAGAAAATCTGGAGTAAAAGATATAAATCAGTTTATTAAAAGCTTTAATATTAAAATTTAAAAGTCCATATGTCGTTCCTTTTTCTCAGGATAGATGTCTGAAATAGTAACCATAATTCCTGTTTCTTCCACATTTCCAAAATCTGAATTTATGGCAGTTCCAAATGTTTTCATACTGGGAGAAAGTCCCATATAGATATTAATTAATGGGGGTATAAATTCTCCTCGTTCTCGTAAATAAGAATTTAATACTTTTATTCCCTCTTTGAAATCTAAGTTTTGTAAAAAAACTGAATAATCGATTTTATTTTCATTGTGTAAAAGAGGGTGGAAGGGCCGCATTAATTCTTCCCTGTCAGGAAAATAGTAATCCAAGAAATACAAGAGTAAATCCCTGCATTCAATATTGTAATTTGGATACATTGTTACTTTACCAAACAAATAGTTTATTTCTGGATTTAATTTTACAATTGCGCCTAATCCATCCCAGATATTGTCTAATGCAAAAAGTCCCTTTCGAGGATTGACATTTGGTTGAAAATTTGGCTGTACCCAGCTTCTTCCGAGTTCAATAGTATTTGCAAGATAATTTTCTGTGAATTCAATATTAAAATTAAAATAATGAGCTGTAGATAAATGAATTTTTCCATCATCATCAATAGCATCAGCACATTTTATGAAGCGATAACCTCCAATAATTTCTTCATCTTCAGGCGACCAAACAATTAATTGTTGATAGCAATTTTTGTGGGTGTCAAAGTCATCGATATCAACTTGTTCTCCAGTTCCTCCTCCCGAAGCTCGGAAAGTAATTTCTCGTAATCTACCAATTTCTAAAAGAATATTTGGTGCTGAAAAATAGTCGAGAATATAGATTTCATTGTTTCCTTTCCTCGTATTTCTAACAAATAAATCTTTTGACAATTCTGATTTTAGCAGAGCTCGAGAAATAGGTTCTATAATTGTTTTCAAACTTTTTCTTTTAATGCGTAGAGTGTTTCTCTAATTTTTAATGTAGTTTCATTGTCAGAAAGTTCAGGATATTGTTTGCAAACATTTATGGGCTCACCAACGATAAATCTAAAGGTCCTGTTTTTTTGCTTATACAACTCATTCGCTAAATAGAACATTTCAATATTTGATTTAATACCGATGAATTGCCTAAAATTTGAAAGTCGATAAAAGAATTTAGATAATTTTCCATCAATAAAAATGGGTATTATTTCTCTATTTAATTCTCTTGCATACTGAACAAAAGTTCTTTTCCACGCTAAGTCTTCAATTTTTCCTTTCAATCTTCTACTTACTTTACCTGCAGGAAAGATACAAAGAGCATGATCAGCATTAAATGCTGCATTAATTTGTTCTCGAACTGAGGTTTTATTTTTTCCAAATTTATTTACACCAACAAACATAGTTTTTAAAAAAGTGATATTTAGTAAAAGGTCATTAACAATAAATTTAAGGTCTCTTCGGTGTTCTTTTAATCCAGAGATCAATGCAACAGCATCCATTCCACCTAAAGGATGATTCATTGCAATAATGACCGGACCATTTTTTGGGATATTATCGATTCCCTGAATATCTACTTTAAGGTTTAGGGTGTCTAATAATTTTGAACAGAATTCTTGATTTTGAATATTTTTATTTTCTTGAAAAAATTTATTTAATTCTTTTTCATGTAAAATTCTTCTAAAGTAGCGTATAACAAAAAACGGAAGTAATTTTGCTAATCGAGGATTTTTACTCCTAATTAATTCTTTAATATCAATAGTATTTTCTACTTCCATTTTTTCGAAATTAAGTTTTATATTTTAGTGTGAAGGAAGATTCTATGTTTTTTATCAAAATAATGGTGTTAGTAAGCAAATGGAAGTTTTAAGCCATCATAAGCTACAAATATATTTTTTGGTAATTCCTTTTGAATATCCTCTTGTTTTCCGAATAAATGAGAAATATGTGTTAGGTAAGCTTTCTCTGGACTTATTTCCTCGATCACGCGAAGTGCTTCCTCTAAATTAAAATGAGATACATGACTATTTCTATGCAAAGCATTTATAATTAAGGTTTTAGTTCCTTTTACTTTGTTGATTTCTTGTTCTGAAATTGTTTTTGCATCTGTGATGTAGGTGAAATCTCCAAATCGAAATCCGAGAACAGGAAGTTTATGGTGAAAAACTTGAATTGGAATTAAGGTAAGATTTTTTTGAAGAATAAAGGGAGTTAAATCAATCTGATTTATTTCAATTTTTGGTATTCCTGGATAACTGTATTCTTCAAAAACATAATGAAATTCGCGCCTAAGTGCTTCTTCTACTTGTGCAGTGGCATAAACTTCCATTTTTCGTTTTTCACGGTAATTAAATGCACGCACATCATCCAAGCCTGCAAGATGGTCTTTGTGTTCATGTGTAAAAACAATGCCTCTTAATGTTTTCACTTTTTCGCGGAGCATCTGCTGCCTAAAATCTGGACCGGAGTCAATTACATAATTTTCTTCTTCTACAGAAATCATAATTGATGATCGCGTTCTGTTATCTTTTGGAGAATTTGATTGACAAACATTGCATTCACAAGCAATTACTGGAACGCCTTGTGATGTTCCAGAACCAAGAATTGTAACTACACCGTTTCTCATAGAACGAAGGTATAAATTTGGATTGAGAAACTTTAAATTTCGATCATTCTTTCAATTTGACCTTTACGAATAAATTGATTGATAATTGTTCGAATATCTTTGTTTTCCTTTTGTTCATCGATGTATTTTTTCCAATCTTTTGCTTCTTTTCCATGAAAATGAAAAGGTGCAAAACCATGACCTCGATAGGTTCCGTTTTCAATTAAAACTAAACTTTTCTCTGAATTATTTCGTCCTTTATCTACGATATAAAAAGTTTTATTCTCTAAGGTTATTGTTGTCACAAAATCATTTACTCGTTGATTATATTCGTTTGGATTTATTTTATTTATACAGGCGCCATAACAAGTTTTAACAGAATACTGAAAACAGCCACCAGAAGAATTGTATAAATCACACAATTTTTGGCATAATTTATATTTCTCTATGATTTTCAGTAAATAGGAGGTCCCTTCTTTTTTGGAAGTAAAACTGGCGATTGGGTAGGCAGTTTCTTTAGCACTAGACTTTACCTTCAGACGAATGTATCCATTAGAATCTAGCTCATCAAAAAGTCCAAATGGAAAGTGATTTTTTCGGAGTTTTCTATTATAAATGGGTTGTTTTTCTTTAATTAATTCGGATTCACGAAGTAAGGCAATCAGTTCTGAACCACAAAGTTCAAATTTTACACTTGCAATATCTTGAATAAGTTTTAGACCTTTCACTGATTTTAGATTTCTTAAGTGTTGCTCTACGCGTGTCCGAATATGAATACTTTTCCCAACATAAATTAATTCATTAAATTCATTGTGAAAAAGGTAAACTCCTGTTTTATTTGGAATGGCTTCAATCGTATCCAAATCTAAATTTGGATGTAAGGATTTTGGATTTAATTCATCTTGAATAAATGATCTCAGTTTTTGCTCATCTTTTTTATAGATAATTTCAAATAATTTGCATGTTGCAAGTGCATCTCCACCGGCTCTATGGCGACCAACAATTGAAATTCCTAAATCGCGTGTAATTTTCCCTAAACTATAAGAAGCATGTCCTGGAAGTATGTTTCTCGAACTACGAACTGTACACAAATGAGGTAAGCGGAAGTCGTAGCCCAAGCGTTTAAACTCACTTCTAAACATTCCATAGTCGAAAGATACATTGTGAGCTACAAAAACACAATTATTGGTGAATTCAAGAATTTGTTTTGCAACCTCAAAGAATTTTGGTGCATTAGCAACCATTTGATCTGTAATTCCAGTAAGTCGGACAATAAATTCCGGGATTTCCATTTCTGGATTAAGCAAGGTTGAGAATTCTTCAATGATTTTAGTACCGTCAAATTTATACATCGCCAATTCTGTGATCTTTGAATTTTGTGGACTTCCTCCTGTTGTTTCGACGTCTACAATTACAAACATTCACTCACTAATTAATAGGTTTCTTAAGAATTTAAAGGCTATTTGTTCTCTAATTTGTTCTACCAGGATAAACTTCCAATGCCTTTTCTAAACAAATCACCGCTTTTTTCAAATCTTCTTGGTTGAGAACATACGCTATTCTTGCTTCTTGTAATCCAGCTCCTTTTGTTGCGTAGAAACCATTTGCAGGAGCCATCATTACAGTTTGACCTTCGAATGAAAAATCTTCTAGTAACCATTGGCAAAATTTTTCAGCATCGTCAACAGGAAATTTTGCAACACAATAAAAAGCACCACTTGGATTTGGACAAAAAACTCCTGGAATAGAATTTAATCCTTGAATCATAATATTTCTTCGCTGAACGTATTCACGAACAACATTATCAAAATATGACTGGGGAGTATTTAAAGCAGCTTCTGCTGCAATTTGATCGATTGTTGGTGGTGAAAGTCGCGCTTGTCCAAATTTTAAGGCAGCATCCATCACTTCTTTATTTTTAGAAATTAGCGCACCAATTCTAGCTCCACACATAGAATATCGCTTAGAAACTGAGTCAATCATAATGACATTGTTCTCAATCCCATCTAAATTCATTACTGAGAAAGGAACAGCACCATCATAGCAGAATTCACGATAAACTTCATCAGCAAATAAGAATAAGTCGTGTTTTTTTACAAGATCTCTCAACTGTTCTAGTTCTTCTTTTGAATAAAGATAACCAGTTGGATTTCCGGGGTTGCAAATTACAATACCTTTTGTCTTTGAGGTAATTTTCTTTTCAATTTCAGTAATCGGTGGAAGTGCAAATCCTGATTCAATTGTTGCTGTTACAGGAACTACATTTATTCCAGCTGTTACAGCAAAGCCATTATAATTTGCATAAAAAGGTTCGGGAATAATTACTTCATCTCCGGGATTACAAGTTGTCATAAATCCAAAAATCAATGCTTCTGATCCACCTGTTGTGATAATAATATCTTCTGGTGAAACCCGAATACCATTTTTTACATAGTAAGCAGATAGAGCGTTTCGATAACTTTCAAAGCCGGCAGAGTGACTGTATTCAATTACTTTTCTATCTAAATTTTTTACTGCGTTTAGAGCTACTTCTGGAGTTTCAATGTCTGGTTGACCAATATTCAGGTGGTATACAGTTGTCCCTAGTGTTTTTGCTTTTTCAGCATACGGAACAAGTTTCCTAATTGGAGAAGCTGGCATTAAAATGGCCTTTTCAGATAGTATTGGCATAAACTTATTTTAAGGTATCAAATTTAACAATTCTTAAGTGCTTTGGTTCTTTTTTTTAATGCGATTTAAAATCGATCCATTTAGTTTCGAAAGTCTTGGGTTAAGGAACAACCAAGTATAGTTTGCAGTAAATGAACCAATAATTGAGCCTGCTAAAATATCTTCAACAAAATGCTGCGACAAATAAACGCGAGTAAGGGCAAAAATAATAGAGCAAACCAATAAAGAGATTTGCAGCCAGATTTTTGAGCTCCAATAATATGCTAAGATTGTAAATAACACAAAGCAAGATGTGGCATGACCAGAAGGGAAACTATTGTAAAAATAATAGGTGAATCCTTCAATTTTATGAAATGACAAATCATTTTGAAAAAAAAACATTGGCCTATTTACATTCTCAAAAATAATATGCTTAAGAAACTGAACTAGTCCTGAAGAAATTAGAAAAGACACGAATAGTAAAATTGCTATGCGAATTTCAATAAAGAGTAATAAGAGTGAAATCAAAATTAGAAATAATCCATCGCCAACATTTGTAGCGATTGGTGCAAAGACATCAAGAAATGGAGAATGAAAACTATTAATTATTTTGTGAAGCTCAAGTTTGTTGCTTAAGAAAACAAGTACAAATACTAAAATCCATATAATGCGGAGCCCTGAAGTGTAATAAAATCCTGTTGTGCTTTTCATTTGTTACAAAGATATTATTTAGATTTTGTTTCGTTTATCATAAAAGTAAACAAAACTGCATCGTAGGAAAAATGAGCCGCAATACAAAACCAAAGTCCAAATTGATAATACGCTAGCGAAATTAATAAAATGAAAGGCAGAACAATAAGGCCGTAAACAGAAAAACGCCAGTTAAATGGATTCAAATAACCATGCAAAGCAACAAATAAGATAGCGGTAATCCACCAGCCCATGTAATGTTGAACACCAGCTCTAAATAATAATTCTTCGCCAACTCCGGCACAAAGTGAAAGAAAAATACCTTGGTAAATTTTGAGATTTAATTCCCCGATAATCTTGTCGATTTTTGTAGGGATTTTATCAAAAAAAGGAGCTTGCATGAAAAGATATGCGATAAAAGCATAGATAATTCCAAATTGTAAACCAAGTCCAATTGGTAAGATTTTAATATTTTCAACTTGAATAAACTCCAAAAAGGAAAGTCTCTCTTTGAAAGTTCGAAAAAGAAATGCCGGTAGCGGAAAAAGCAACAATGTAATCCATCCAAAAAGTAAAATTCTTTGCTTCATCTTTGTTTAAAATATTTTTTTTCCTTTTTATTTTGAATTGTTACAACTTTATTAATATATTAGCAAAAAAAACAAACGCCTATAGTCCAAATTTACTTTTAAATTGTTGAAGTTAACAACACAAAATGTAAATTATGGTATATTCTCAAATGAGCGATTGTGATTTAATCCAATTGTATTTATCCGGAAACGAAAAACCCTTTGAGGTTTTGTTATTGCGTCACAAAGATCGTTTGTTTCGTTTTATTAATTCTAAGGTAAAAGATGCAGCGCTTGCAAATGATCTGTTTCAAGACACCTTTGTAAAAATAATTAATACCATGAAATTGGGGAATTACAACGAAGAAGGAAAATTTCTACCTTGGGCTCAGCGAATTGCTCATAATTTGGTGATTGATTATTTTAGAAAAAAGAACAAGGTTCGAATTATTTCAGAATGCAATTCATTTGATGAGGAATATTCTATTTTTTATAAAATTGCGAGCGATGAGAAAAATTATTTGCAAACACAGTCATATTATGAATTAGAAACGCAAATGGTTAATTTGATATCTCATTTGCCGAATCCTCAAAAGGAAATGATTGAAATGCGAATTTTTCAAGACATGTCATTCAAAGAAATTGCAGAATTAGAAGACATTAGCATCAACACTGCTTTGGGAAGAATGCGTTATGCGCTTATAAATATGAGAAAGTTGATTGATAAGCACAAGATGGTAACTGAAATTTCATAGAATCTTTTATGAAATTAATCTTTGCAACGCAAAATGAGAACAAAGCGCAAGAAATCCAATCGCTTTTACCTGAATATTTTAAAATCATTTCACTCAAAGATATTCGGTGCTTTGATGAGATACCAGAAACGGCGGAAACATTAGAGGGAAACTCACTTTTAAAGGCCTCCTTTATTTCAGAAACGTATAATTTAAATTGTTTTGCAGACGACACTGGACTTGAAATAGAAGCCTTAGATAATCGACCCGGTGTTTATTCAGCTCGCTATGCTGGACCAGAGAAAAGTGCAGCTGCAAATATCAATAAAGTACTTTTAGAATTAGAAGGAAAAACAGCGAGAAACGCTCAGTTTAGAACTATTATAACCTTAATCTTAAATACTTCAATATTTACATTTGAAGGAATTGTCCGCGGTGAAATTATATCCAAGAAAAGAGGTGAAAATGGTTTTGGTTACGATCCGATTTTTGTTCCTGAAGGAGAAATAAGAACATTCGCGGAAATGAGCTTAGAAGAGAAAAATAAGCACAGTCATCGAGCAAGAGCTTTTCAAAAAATGATTGAATTTTTAAATCAGCTTAAGATTTGATTTCGATAGAAACATTTTTTACATCTCCATTTATTGGAGGTGAAAGTTTGGTTATAAGCACTTTATAATTTGCATCTTGCTTAATTTCAGTTTTTAATCTTTTGACAATGCGCATTCCAACATGCTCAATTAATTTCGAACGAATTGCCATTTCTTCAGCGACTATTTTATGAACTTGAACATAATCAATTGTATCTTTAAGCGTATCATTTTCTGCAGCATCTGAAAAGTCAGTATCAATTCTTACATCGACTTCGTATTTACCGCCAATTTTCGCTTCTTCATCAAGACAGCCATGAAAGGCATATAGTTGAATTCCCGAAACGTTTATTTTA
>RFPM01000091.1 GCA_009926125.1 Flavobacteriales bacterium
CCAAGTTTCTTAAAATCCCTTAAATCGTCTTTCCAATTTGGTTGGGCAACAATACCAATTCTCAGACCTTCATCTTCAATGATTCTACTTACAACAGCCGTTCCAAAAGCAGGGTGATCGATGTAGGCATCGCCAGAAATTAGAATGACATCAAATTCTTCCCAAGCTCTTTTTTGAGCTTCTTTTAAAGACATTGGAATCCAATCCGAAATAGGACGTTCAAGTAACATAGTGCAAAAGTACGCAAAGAGAATTGGAAACTACTAAAAAGAGATTAATCTGCGATATTCACATTTATAGTTTTTTGATGCTTCCCTTCGCCAATTTGAATGATATACTGTCCACTATAGACTGTACTCACATCAAAATAAGCGATTGTACTAAAACTAATTTTTCTAGTTTCTTTTTTTACAATTTGATCTTTCAGTGTCTGAATGAGCTCCTTATCTGATTGGAAAGTGGAACCAATTGAATAATTTCATACTTTTGGTAACTAATAAATTTAATAATGAAAACAAATTTACTTTTTCTGATTATTTCACTTACTTTTTCTACTCATATTTTGGCCCAGACTCCCAATTATGTGCCTAAAAATGAAATTGTTGGTTATTGGCCCTTTAATGGAAACGCACAAGATGAAAGTGGGAATGGAAATAATGGCATAGTAAACGGTGCTACACTCACTTCAGATCGATTTGGAAATTCAAATCAGGCATTTAGTTTTTTAAATAATTCTATAAAATTCTCAAATTCAAATTTTGCTGCTTTCGGTAAAAACTCGTTTTCATGCTCAATTTGGGTTAAATATGTTAATTCATCAAATAACATTGGAAATTTTGTTAGATATGGCAATGCTATCAATAGTTGTGGTTGGGGAATTAGGTGTTTGGGGAACGGAGAAATGAATCTGCTTGAGCATAACTTAAGGCTATGAGAATTTTTTTGGGTCAATTGATGATTTTGGTTTATGGAAAAGAGCCCTTACCGACTTGGAGATATTAGGTCTGTTTGAATCTTCAGTCAAATCAAATGTTACACCAAAAGTATTTTCACAAACTGGTGTCATAAGTACATGTGAGGCATTGAAACAAACTTCTGATTTTACAGCCGATCAAGAACCAAGCGTAAAAAAGCTAAAAAAAATGGTGGGGAAAGCTTCAAGAGATGAAGTTCTTGAATACTCAATATATTTACACGACTTTCTTTTGCCTAAAAACACTAACTCAGAAATAAAAGAAACACTAAAGACAGTTGTTAAAGAATATATATTGCCAATGGCTTCTGAAGGCAATTTCAAAGCAATTTCTTTTCTATCAGGAAAAGGTTATTGGAGAAGTTCAGAAGCATTGAGCTTTATTTCTAAAAGCTCTTCCAATAATTCCGCAGTAAAATTCGCACGATACTAATTAAAATTCCAATGTACGGAAAACGTTAAATACACTAATAAGTATATTTTATCACAGGACAGTCTTTTGAAGAGTTATTTTATAGATTTTAATAAAACGGATTTAATAGAGTTAAGAGACATTATTAATAATAAAATTAATGAAATTGAAAAAATCAATAATGATTTTAATGTAAGTTCCTACGATTATAATAATAGTGTTGATGTAAGAAACTCCGCCTTAAAAAAATTGCCTGCTGCTATTAATGATAAAACGTTCTGTCTTAGTTTTACTTTTTCATCATTTGTAAAAGGAACTGGCTATTTAAGTATAGTTCCTAAGGCATTCGATGGTAGTACTGTTGTATATGATGCGGTAAATTTTCTAAAAATATTGAGGGGGTCAATAGATTTAATTTTAATGGAAGAAAATCCAAAATCACTCGCACAACTTCTTTTTGATTACGCATATGAAGAAATGCAAAATAAATGGACATTTGACTATATGAATCCAAAAGAACAATATTTTGCTCAAGATAAAGTCTATGGTGCACCCATTTTCAAACTTCTTAGTGCTGTAATACCTTATGATACGACATTGTCATCTTTAAAACAAAAATCCTATTACCTCAATCGTGCCGCACAATTGGGAGCAACAGATGCGTATTTCAATTTAGCTTGCTTATACCAAGTACTTTACTATAATACAAATCAAAATAAATACAATGACTCATGCATTTTTTATCTAGAAAAATTAATTCTTTCAAATTATCCTGCTGCTTTCACATTGAAGGGAATCAAAATATTTAATGGAGAAGGATATATTCAAAATAAAGAAGAGGGTATTAAATTAATTTTAAAGGCTAAATCACTTGGTAGCGGCTCTGCTACTAAACTTTTAGAAACATTACCGCAAAAATTATTTTACGACAAATCAGAAGGTTACAATTTCAAGCAATCTGTCAAAATAAACTATCCGTGGGACTTTAAGGTATTATGCTCCAATGATTGTGGTAAATATACTTATCCAACAAAAATTATTTTTGGCAGAATTTATGAGGATAATGTTCAGTTTTCAACACAGATTAAACGAGCAGAATTTTTTAAAGATGAATTGGGTAATCCAACAATAAATATTTCTGAAAACGATTTTAAAAACACATTTACAATAGTACATATGGGTTATTCCGATTGGAAACATGTAATGTGTTCTCGCACATGTCAGTTAGACCATGAAAACAAGAATAATAGTAACTGGGATGCAATGAAAAATAAAAGAAACGTATTTGATAATGAAGTAATAAAATGTGGCGCATGCACTAAGGTTATGAAGCGTGCAGATATGTTGTCAATCTCGGGATGTCCTTGCTACACAGAAACTGGTAGTTCTATTAATATAAGTTTTAGCAACGATCTTTATGGAGATTACGATCCTAAAGTGTGTTCTTCTAATTGCCAGATTAACTTTTGTAAAACAAAATGTGTTTCAAAAGGATATACAAGTAAGTATTAACCTAGCGGGTAGAAGCCCTGCTGGAGGAACAAACGGTTGAGGTGGTTCAAATGCTACACAGAATTTATCTGTTATTTCATGCTCTGGTTCTAATTTATTAGAGTTAATTGAAAATGGAGTTGTTCTTTACCCAATTCTAAACCATTCGAGACAAAAGGAATAAATGATCTTATTCAAGCTGCTCCATTGAATATAGGAACCGCAAATGGCTATGAGAAT
>RFPM01000092.1 GCA_009926125.1 Flavobacteriales bacterium
GGTTTTATGATTGGTTTAAAAACAACTTTGCGGTATATCTCACGAATTCCGCATGTATCATAAACTGTTAACTTGATGAAATAAGTTCCAGAATTTTTGAAAACATAATTAAACTCAGTAGTCTTAAATTTAATCCCATTTCCTAAATCCCATTCTAATGAATCTGCCTTTTTAAAATTAGAGATTCCCTGAACAATATACAATCCATTTTTAGTTCGTTCAGAGAAAACCTTTAATGTATTCAAATTAAGTTTGAAGGTGTCGAGGTTTTTACTCACTTCTATAAAACTAAGTTGTTGGATATTTTTTGCGATTACAGAATCCATTGTGGGAATATAACTATTTTCAGCTGTTCCTTTAAAAATAGAGGTATAAAATGTACTTGCACACAAATATGAGCCATTTATGGTTGGATGTTGTCCGTCATCTTGATAAAGCTTAATGTTGGGATATCTTTGGCGAAATACATTCCAAACAGATCCAACAGGTACGATTGGAATATCAAACTGCTTTGAAATATATTGATAACCATTTTCAATACTCTGACGCATTTCTGCATAGGTCGAAGTAGCACTTGAATCTAACTCAGTATAACCATTCTCATATCCCCATGTCATAAACAAAAGAACATTTGTACATGAATTACGACTGTAAATTGAATCTAGAATTTGTTTGATATATGGAAGAGATGCAGTGTCAATTTGTTCCTTGTCGTACTTCAATTCTCTACTAAATCCTTGTAGTACAACATAATCCCATTTTTTAGATCGAATAACATCGTACATATCAAGTCTTTGTGAATGCATTTTAAAAGTATGATTACTTTTTGCATTCATTTCAACATTAATTTTTATATTTTTTGAAGTAGCAATTTTTTGAAAAATAAATGGCATAGAATTGTAATGAGTATAACTATTTCCAATAAAAAGGACATTCATAGGATTTATTTCCTTATTAACCAATTGTGGAAATACTATTAATGGAATAAAAAAAATGAAGAAAAATAATAGAGATTTTAAACTCATAGTTCATTATTAGAAATTCTTTGAATTAAAGCGCTCAACTCAAAATTTGTTTTTGTATAAGCACTAATTCTTCTTTTGTTACAGCTAACTTTGGTCTACTGAAATTTAAATCATCAACATAATTCATCGGAACTAAATGAATATGTGCATGTGGCACTTCTAATCCAATCACTGCTATACCAATTTTTTTACAAGCAATTTTACTTTTTAATTGAATAGCAACTTTTTTAGAAAACACCATCATTCTAGCCAAAAGAGCATCCTCAACATCAAAAATATAATCAATTTTAATCTTTGGAATTACAAGCGTGTGGCCTAAAGCAATTGGATTAACATCTAAAAAAGCTAGGAATTCTTCATCTTCATCAACTTTATAACAGCTTATTTTTCCTGTAATAATCTGTGAGCTTTAATATCTGCTTCATTTTCCGCAACAAGCGTATATTCAATTTCCATAGCATTAGACATATTTCTAATTTTAACTTTAGAAAGAATAAATACTTTAGAGTTATCCATGTGAGTTTCATCAATAAGACGAGCATTAGCAACGATGGCTTCCATCTTAGATATTTTCATCTCCAGAATTCCTTGTGCTTCTTTGGCCGCATCATACTCGGCATTTTCTGATAAATCTCCTTTATCTCTTGCTTCACCTATTTGTTCAGAAATTGATGGACGTTCTACAGTTCTTAAATGATTTAATTCATCCTTTAACTTCTGGAGTCCCTCTGCTGTATAATAATTTATTTGTGACATAATCATAAATTTTTATCCTAAAAAAGTGCCTTTTAGCTCTTTTTTAAACGAAAAAAAATAACTTTATTTAAGATTGATTGTTAATCCTACTGTGTGAATTAATCCAAAAATACCTGCAAAACGAGTGCAATACTCAAGTCCTATAGCATTTTTATTCTTCCCAACTATTGCATCTACAGAAAACCCTGCTGATGGCCCAATAAGAGCGTTTGAACGATTCTCATTAGAAGTAATACCATTCTCATAACAATACCCAGCGCGGATATTAAAGGCATATTTATCGTTGGTCATTCCATAGTCTAAGCCAATTCTATATTGATCTTTCATAAATGAATTTGCTGTAAAACCAAATGCAACGTTTAATTTGCTTTTGGTATCAAAAATGAAATCATAAGAACCTCCAATTGATAACAATGAAGGAAGCTCAAAAGTTGCTGAACGTTCTTCTAAAGAAGCAATATTTTCGTTTGAAATGTATGAAACCTGCTGAGATAAACCATCTCCCTTATAGCGCATAACCGGACCAACATTTTTCAATGAAATTGCAAACTTAATCTTATCATTTTCACCTGTAACATATCTAATTCCAGCATCTAGAGCAACTCCTGAAGTTCTCAAGTTTGAGATGTTTTCTGAAATTATTTTAAGGTTAATCCCTGCATAAATACTAGAAGAGAAAGCCCGTGCATATCCTAAACTGAAGATATTTGAACGAGGTGAAAAGAAACCAATATTTCCCTCAGGATTAGCAACTGTAGTTATTTGAATATCCCCATAATTCATTGATTGTATACTGATTGCTATTACGCTAGATTCAGAAATTCGTTGAGCAATACCTGCAGAATTTATTCCAATGCCAGCAGAACTTCCCATCCAATTTGTATGATTAAATTTAATCTGCGTCTTATCTGTAAATGCTAAGCCAGCAATATTCATATAAGTAGCTTCTAAACCATTTGTATTAGCGTAAGCGGCATCTGCTAAAGCTGAACTTCTTGCCCATGGATTGATAAGCAAGTTAGATGCACCAGCTGATCCTACTCGATCTTCATTTCCAGCACTAACTGAAAATGCTATGAGTATAAACCCTAAAGAAATTTTATAAACTAATTTTTTCATAATAAAAAGAATAAATTAAATACCTTGTAAATCAACCTGCCTCATTCCGCCAAAGAATTTTAATACTTTTTGGCCTATATCAGGTACATCAATATGAATTATGTAAACGCCGCCTGCAACAGGAATTCCCTTGAAATTATTTAAATCCCAGTCTTGCGAGGTAATTGGACTGTCCTTTTTGAAAGA
>RFPM01000093.1 GCA_009926125.1 Flavobacteriales bacterium
TCTACAGAGCAAAAAAGAAAGTGCAGAATGAAATACTACTTAGTTTAAAAACAACTACTTAGAAAATGACAGATATTTTATTAAAGAACGTCAAATAAAAAACAATGAAAGAACAAGACTTACAAAATAAAATGGACAACTTGGAGCATAAACTTGATTCGATAAAACACATATCCCCTTCGAGCGATTGGACGGATACTCTATTGGATAAACTCAGATCTCCTGAAATTTTATCCAGAAGTTCAAAATTGGACAAGAAAAAAGTAGCGCTTATAGGTCTTATTGCCATTCTGAACATAGGTTATTTCATGTCTAGTTCAATGGACGCAAAGAAAACGAGTAATAATAGAGAAGAAAAGTTAAATATGGTTTCAAAAGAAATCTTGATCAACCCGACTTCCTTAACTGATTGACATGGATATTTTCACTAAAAATCGAATTTTAATACGAATTGTAATCGTACTTATTATCCTCAACTGTGGATTATTGGGTATTTTAATTTGGAGAGAAATAGCACAACCAGGCCCTAAAGAAAAACCACGGCATAATGATGTTACAGAAATTCTACGTTCAGAACTTCAACTCAGTAATGGTCAAGTTAAAGAATTCGAAAGAATCAGGGAAGAGTTCTTTTCTAAAGAAAAAGTTTTAGAGGGCAAGATCCGAGATGCTCTAGATTCAATGAATGTCGAAATGTTCAATAAAGAAATAAATGATGAATTAGTCATAAAACTTGCTCATGGAATTTCTGAAAATGAATTCAATATGGAAATGCTTCGACTCGAACAAGCGAAACAATTAAAAAAAATATGTTCTCCAAAACAAATGGAAAAATTCGAGTCTCTTGTTCTTGAAATTCGCGATTATTTCCAGCCAGAACCTCCTCAGAAAAAAAAATAACACCTCAACTGACAGAAATAAATCTCTTTATCGTCAAAAAATTAAAGCAATAAAAATTTAAGCTATGAAATATTTCCTTGTCCTTACAATTGCATTAATTAGTCAATTGTCATTTGCACACGATGCAAATTATGAGAATGTCATCGCAAAGGATTGGCACCTCACTAACGGTAAAGAGATCAGTGGATTTTTCTTTATGTGTAAAGATGGAAAGGTCTACCTGGAACAGGAAGATCATTCCATGATTCATTTCCCTGTATCTGAACTAGTTTCCGAAGATCGTCAATTCGTGAAGGAAAAAATGAAGAAGATCGCTGATCTCAACAAAAAACTTGAATTGGACAAAACCGCTGATAGCACTCCTCAAAACCCAGTTAAAAACAGCAGTTTGATCATACTTTTTATTACTGTCGCAGCGCTTGGCGGTATCGTGTATTTTAAATTTCGTAAAACTAAATTACGCTACATTGTGCCAGTGATCGCAGTAGGACTTATAAGTTCGTTGTTCAGTTTTACAAGTCAAAATTGGAAGAAAAAACTGAGTACAACCGATCCTAATACAATGGATCTAGCGTTTACACCATTTAAACCTGCTATAAATACATTTTGGGACAACAACTACTTTTATGTAGAATCCAAAGGTATTCCTGATCATGAAATGATGGCTGGGATTACAGGATGGCAACAACAAGTTCCAATTCCTCAATGTTATGTTGGACCAAATGCATGGAGTATTCCTTTGAATCCCGTAATTGCTACTACACCTGTACCCGTTAATACTGTGCATTTTATTCGTGGGGCATTAGCAGTTGCTGTCAATGGAGTTCCAATTTTCAATCCTTATACGAATGCAGGAGTTGATGCATATCTTGCGGGTCAATTGGATAATTTCGGTGGACACTCAGGTCGCGCGGATGATTACCATTACCATATTGCTCCACTACATCTTTACAGCCAACAAACGAATACCTTGCCTATTGCTTTTGCTCTTGACGGATTTGCCGTTTATGGAAGTGTTGAGCCTGATGGTTCTCCTATGAGTACGTTAGATATTAATCACGGTCATTTTGGCACTGATGGTGTTTACCATTATCATGGTACTGCATCTGCTCCGTATATGGTTGGGAAGATGGTTGGTGTTGTCACAGAGGACGCAACTTACCAGATCATCCCTCAACCACAAGCGAGTCCAGTTAGACCTGCGACAAATCCGTTAACTGGAGCAGTAATTACAAGTTGTGTTGCAAATGGAAGTGGAAATGGCTATATTTTAAGTTACACCTTAGGAGGACAAACATATTCTGTTGATTACAATTGGAATCCCGGAGGAAACCCTGGTCCTTACACCTACACTTTCAATTTCATTTCTCCATCAGGCACAACAACTGAAACATATACGAACGGTTTTGCTCAATGCGATATTGTTGCTGGAACTTCTGATATTCCTGGAATAGAAATGGGTGTTTATTTGTATCCAAATCCTGTAAAGGATCAATTAACAATTGAATTAAGTAATGATGCTATTGAAAAAGATATTCGCTCTATGGCAATTTATAGTTATACAGGTCAACGATTGTTTTATGTAGATCATTATGCAAATAAAATTAACACGAGTAATCTGAGTAAAGGCGTATATCTATTAAAGATCTCCGTTTACAACAAGGAAATTACCAAGAAACTGATTATCGAATAAGTCAGGTTTGTTATGAAAAAATTACTAAGCGCTGTAGTGATCCTAAACTGCAGCGTACTTTTCGCACAATACAACGGTTCTGGTTCAGTAACACAAGGCTTAGCAACCACAACAGCACAAAATCTATATTCGTGTATCGGTGGTCGAACTCCTGCATTAGGAACAATAACTGCATCAGACAATACAATATGGGAAGTTCCTGCAACTGTTAATTACTCTGACAATGCTTTCCCTTTTGCATCCGACCTTTATAATTCATGTAACGGTTCGACATTCTCAACATCAACTGCAGCACTTAATGCATTAGACGGTTCTGATATCGTGACAATTGATCCAACAGGCGAAGTGATCACTGCATATATTTTTGCTGATAATTATTTTGAAATGTATATCAACGGTATTCCTGTTGGTAAGGACAATGTACCGTACACCCAATTCAACTCGAATATTGTGCGATTCAGAGTCAATAGA
>RFPM01000094.1 GCA_009926125.1 Flavobacteriales bacterium
TTAATCATTCGCAGTGTTTGGCGATTATTTTCTTGCTTTACAAGCACAAAATAAACTCCTGGCGTTAGATCTTCTCCAAATTGTGCCTCACCTAGATCATCTATTGGAAGATAACGAGTTGAGATTAATAATCCTGATGAGCTTAATATTTGGACCTCTAATTTCGTGCTTAACGCATTTTCAATTGATAATTTAAAGGCGCTCTCAAATGGGTTTCTATCAAATACTACTTTCCACTCTGCAATAGCTTCTTGAACTAAGTTAGAACTAGAATCTTCTAAAACAAGTTCTTCTGTCTCCACAGCATTTGTATGCTCAGAGATTGTATTGTTGATAATCATTCCTTGGCAATTAGTAATAACAACACTTGTTGTTATTATAACTGCGGCACAACCTCCAGATGCAGCTATTGTATAGCTTACAGTATAAGTTCCCGCTGTACTTGTACTTGGAGTGATTGCTCCTGTACTTGTATTGATGCTCAAACCTGATGGGCTTGCACTATAGACACCGCCTGTAGTTCCCGTTTGACTTACAGACTGTGCTGTTGTAATTGTCCTACAATATGGTGAGTTTATGTAGCTAATAGTAGCTATTGGTGCAGCGGTTATGGTTACTGTTGCTGTTGCTATTACTGCTGCGCAACCTCCTGATGCCGCTAGTGTGTATCTTACTGTATAAGTACCCGCTGCACTTGAACTTGGTATTATAGAACCTGACAGTGATGAAATAGTCAAACCTGCTGGAATTGCACTATAAGTTCCTCCAGATGTACCAGTTCGTGTAACAGTTCGAGATGTTGTGATGGTTTTACACCATGGTGAACCAGTATAGCTAATAGTTGCTTCAGCAGATGTTGTGATAGTTACTGTTGTTGTTGTGCTTACTGCAGAACAACCTCCTGATGCTGCAATGGTATAAACTACTGTATACGTTCCCGCTGTACTTGTACTTGGAGTTATTGCTCCTGTACTTGCATTGATGCTCAAGCCGGTAGTTGAGGAGTACGTGCCTCCTGTTGTACCGGTTTGTGTTACAGACTGCGCACTTGTAAGAGTTTTACAGAATGGAGAACCAGCATAGCTTATACTTGCACTTGGTGCTGCGGTGACAGTTACACTTGCTGTTGCTACTACTGCTGAACAGCCTCCTGAAGCAGCTAGTGTGTAGCTTACTGTGTAGGTGCCTGCTGTACTTGTACTTGGTATTATTGCTCCTGTACTTGCATTGATGCTCAATCCGGTAGTTGAGGAGTAAGTGCCTCCTGTTGTGCCTGTTTGGCTTACAGTACGTGCTGTTGTGATTGTTGTACACCATGGAGAACCAGAATAACTAATTGCCGCACTTGGTGCTGCGGTTATCGTTACACTTGCTGTTGTACTTACTGCTGAACAACCTCCTACAGCGGCAATACTATATGTCACAGTGTAAGTTCCTGCTGTACTTGTACTTGGAATGATTGCTCCTGTACTTGAACTAATACTCAAACCTGTTGGACTTGCACTGTAAGTACCGCCGCTTGTTCCTGTTTGACTTATAGACTGTGCACTTGTAATAGTTTTACAGAATGGAGATCCAGCATAGCTTATACTTGCACTTGGTGCTGCTATGATGCTTACTGTTGTTGTAGTTGTCACTGCTGCACAGCCTCCTGAAGCTGCTAGTGTGTAGCTTACTGTGTAGGTGCCTGCTGTACTTGTACTTGGAGTTATAGCTCCTGTACCTGCATTGATACTCAAGCCTGTAGTTGAGGAGTACGTACCCTCTGTTGTGCCTGTTTGGCTTATAGACTGAACACCAAGAGTCTGACAGAAGGACGAGCTTGCATAGCTTATGCTTGCACTTGGTGCTGCTATAATAGTTACACTTGATGTGGTTGTTACTGCAGAACAGCCTCCTGTTGCAGCTAGTGTGTAGCTTACAGTGTAGGTTCCTGCTGTACTTGAACTTGGAGTTACTGCTCCTGTACTTGAACTAATACTCAAGCCGGTAGTGGAGGAGTATGTTCCGTTAGCTGTTCCTACTCGAGTTACAGACTGTGCACTTGTAATAGTTTTACAGAATGGAGAGCCAGCATAGCTTATACTTGCACTTGGTGCTGCAGTTATTGTTACTGTTGTTGTTTTTATAAGTGCTGCACAACCCCCTGAAGCAGCTATTGTATAGCTTACAGTGTAGGTGCCTGCTGTACTTGTACTTGGAGTAATAGCTCCTGTACTTGTATTGATGCTCAAGCCGGTAGTTGAGGAGTATGTGCCTCCTGTTGTTCCTGTTTGAGTTACAGACTGTGCACTTGTAAGGGTGTTACAGAATGGAGAGCCAGCATAGCTGATACTTGCATTTGGTGCTGCAGTAATAGTTACCGTTGTTGTTGTGCTTACTGCAGAACAACCTCCTGATGCAGCGATTGTATATGTTACTGTGTAGGTGCCTGCTGTACTTGAACTTGGGTAAATAGCTCCTGAACTAGGGCTAATGTTTAAAAGAGTGGATGAAGCGCTGTATGTTCCACCACTTGCTCCTATGCGTGTTACTGCTTGCGCACTTGATAGAGTTTTACAGAATGGGGAGCCAGCATAACTAATACTTGCACTTGGTGCTACTGTGATTGTTGCTGTCGTTGTAGTTATTAATTCTAAGCAACCTCCGGCTGCAGCTATTGTATATGTAATAGTGTAGGTTCCTGCTGTGCTTGTGCTTGGAGTTATAGCTCCTGTACTTGCATTGATACTCAAGCCTGTAGTTGATGAGTACGTGCCTCCTGTTGTGCCTGTTTGGGTTATAGACTGAACACCAACAGTCTGACAGAAAGAGGTGCTCGCATAACTAATACTTGCTATTGGTGCTGCTGTAATAGTTACAATTGCTGTTGTGCTTACTGCAGAACAACCTCCGGCTGCAGCTATTGTGTATGTT
>RFPM01000095.1 GCA_009926125.1 Flavobacteriales bacterium
ATTCTACCGGTAATTTTAATTTCTCTTTTTATAATATTTTCAAAGCGCACTAAGTCTCCAAGTAAGTAGCGCCATAGACCTGCATTTGTTGAAATAACCAAAGCATAATCAATATCTTTTTTAACCTCATTAATTGTGTAAGCATTCTGTTTATCTAATAATTCACCATTTTCATCGAAAAAATCTGAATTAAAGGGGATAAATTCATAAAAGATACCATTGTTTAAGAGTAACTTCATTCCTTGACTTTTCGGATTTGCTTGGTAAGCAAAATAACCCTCACTCGCCAAATAAGTGTCCATCAAAATAATTTCTGTTTTTGTTAGCTTATTCAAACGAGAAACATAAGGGTCCATAAAAACACCACCATGAACATAAATCGATAAATTTGGCCAAATATCATGAATAGAATTAAGCTGATAGTGCTCAACGATTTCCTCCATCAGTAAAATACACCAACTTGGAATTCCTGCTATGATTCCAATGTTCCATTTTGGCGCATTTTCAATAATTGCTTTTATTTTTTCATCCCAATTCTTTATCCTACTAATCCTATTGCCAGGTTTTGTAAATGGTGTAGCGAGTAAGGATGTATGTTTTTTTAGAATTCCACTCAAATCACCTTCAATGTGCTTGTCTTTTTTACTTAACTCAATTGAGCCACCAACTGTCAATACACTTGCGCTAAAAAAAGATTCTGCTAAATTTAATTCATGTAAAAGTGTCAGCTGATTTATGCTCGTCTTTTGAAAAGAACGGATCATTTCGATACTAATTGGTATCCTCTTACTTGGAGATCCTGTTGTGCCAGATGAGAGAGCAAAATACTTTATTTTCCCTTTCCATGTATGATTTTTAGCACCTAGAAGAGTTTGTTTTAACCATTTGCCATAAAATTCTTCGTAATCGGTTATCGGTACATTTTTTTGGAATTTAGAAACAACATCTGTGTGTTTTAGAATGTCATGAAATGAATGAACCATTCCAAATTTTGTAATTTTTGCTATTTCCAATAGAGAAGATAAGCTCGATAGCTGATTTTTATACTCACTATTTTTCTTAGCATTTCGCTTGAAGCCAATTGCCGTACTTTTCTTTATGAGCTTTCCAATTATTGCCATGAAAACAGAAAAAAGGTTAGTTTTATACTAAACACTACAAAAATAAACTATAGAAAGGATTTACATTCTTTTCTTTCTTTAAATTTGTATTAGCAGATTCCTAAATATAGGTACATAGTTAGTTACTAGATCCAAAAAAATAAAACAAAATGTCTAAATTGATTCCCCTTCATGATTTTATTTCAGAAAATCACTGCGATTTTCCATCTACAGAACTTTCTTCGATTCTTGGCGCTATTGAAAAAGCAGGAAAAAATATAAGTAAGGATATTCGAAAAGCAGGTCTAGTAGATCATATATTGGGTTCAAAAGGCTCACAAAATATTCAAGGTGAAGAACAACAAAAATTAGATGTAGTAGCAGACTTAGCGTTTATAGAGGCATTTGAGGAAAGCGGTCAAATATGTGGTTTTGCATCTGAAGAAAATGACAATTTTGTTGCTTTTCAAAATAAGGAAGCAAAAAATGCAACTTATGTTGTTCTTTTTGACCCTTTAGATGGCTCTAGTAATATTGATGTAAATGTTTCCATCGGGACTATTTTTTCCGTTTACAAAAGAATTTCACCACTTGGAAACGAAGCGGTACTAGAAGACATGTTACAAGAAGGAACGAAACAAGTTTTAGCAGGTTATGTATTGTATGGCTCTTCTACAATGTTGGTTTACAGCACAGGTAATGGCGTAAATGGATTTACATTAGATCCTGAAAGCGAAAATTTTTGTTTGTCTCATCGGAATATGAGAATGCCTGAAATTGGCCGTTTATATGCAATGAATGAAGGTAACATTAATGAATGTGAAGAAGGCTTGAGCAACTATATTTCTTACTGTCAAAGTAGAGAAAATCAAACTGGAATGCCCTACTCCGGTCGCTATATTGGCTCTTTGGTAGCCGACTTTCATAGAAATCTAATTAAGGGAGGAATTTATATTTACCCAGATGTCTTAAGTGCACCTAAAGGAAAATTGCGCTTATTGTATGAATGCAATCCCTTGGCATTTATAGCAGAACAAGCAGGAGGATTAGCAAGTACAGGCCGGAAAAGAATTTTGGAAATAAAGCCCGAAGAACTTCACCACCAAAGAGTTCCTTATTATGTTGGCTCTAAATTAATGGTAGAAAAAGCGATGAGTTTTTTGAAGAAGTAAATCTTTGGATTTTAGAATTTAAAGGTAAATCCAATATTCCCGTAAGGAACACCCTTAAAAATTCCAAAATATCCTATTTCTGCGATTAAACCACATCTACTAATGAAATCATATTTGCTTCGGGAGAACATGTAACGCGCGCCAACAAAAACTTGATAACTAAATGAAGAACCTGTATTAACAGGTGCAATTTTTTCAATAAAAGAAGTATCGCTTGGATATTTATTATCAGTCGGTTTTGAATCCCATGAAGGAGTATTGGATGTATAACCTAAGCCAAGACCGAAATAGGGGTCTAATTCATCATTGCACATAGCAATATGATATGTACCTCTGAGCATTACAGAAAGGGATTGAACTCCAATAGAATATTTGGTTTCAATATTTTTAGTTGTTGTTGGATTAGTAACAGGTATTACAGTATAAACC
>RFPM01000096.1 GCA_009926125.1 Flavobacteriales bacterium
GGTCAGTAATTAAATTCATCGTTAACAAAATTAGTTAGAATATAGGAAATAATTCACCAAAAGTCATAATCTTTATTGTTTAAGTATGATTTTAATATTTTCACCTTTTTTTGTTATTTATGATTGGTATTTTTGGTCTCAAAAGCAGTAACTTTGTTACTTAAAATTTAATTTTATTATGAATAAAGAAGTTTATATTGTTGCTGCAGTTAGAACACCAATTGGAGCATTCATGGGTGGTTTGTCCACTATTTCAGCAACAGAATTAGGATCTATTGCAATTAAAGGGGCTATAGAAAAATCAAATCTTCCTATAGATGTAGTTGATGAAGTTTTTATGGGGAATGTATTGCAAGCGGGACTTGGTCAAGCACCGGCTCGACAAGCAGCTCTTGGAGCTGGATTGGGGCAAAATGTTCCTTGTACTACTGTTAATAAAGTATGTGCATCTGGAATGAAAGCAATAATGCTTGGAGCGCAAACTATTTTAGCAGGAGATAACCATATTGTTGTTGCAGGTGGAATGGAAAATATGTCACAAACACCTCATTATTTAGACGCTCGAAATGGAACAAAATTTGGAAACATTATTACGCTAGATGGAATTTCTAAAGATGGTTTGCTAGACGTGTATAATAAGGTTCCAATGGGGAATTGTGCTGAGATCTGTGCAAAAGAACATAATATTTCAAGAGAAGATCAAGATAATTTTGCTATAACATCATATCAAAGAGCAAGTGCTGCTTGGATAAATGGAAAATTTAACGATGAAATTGTTGCAGTTTCAGTACCTCAAAGAAAAGGAGATCCAATCGTCATCAAAGAAGATGAGGAATATAAAAATGTCTTTTTAGATAAAATGCCAGGTTTGCGTCCTGCTTTTGATAAAGACGGAACAATCACTGCTGCAAATGCTTCTACGATAAATGACGGTGCATCTGCTCTAATTCTTGCTTCCAAAGAAGCTGTAGACAAATACGGATTGAAGCCAATCGCAAAAATAGTTTCGTATGCCGATGCAGCGCAAGCTCCTGAATGGTTTACTACCGCTCCTTCCCTGGCAATTCCAAAAGCATTGGAAAAAGTGAATCTAAATATCTCTGATGTAGATTTTTGGGAATTGAATCAAGCTTTTTCTGTTGTTGGTATTGCAAACACTAAGATTTTGGGTCTTGATCCATCAAAAGTTGATGTAAATGGTGGTGCAGTTGCACTTGGTCACCCTCTTGGGAATTCAGGTTCTAGAATTGTTGTCACTTTAATTAACGTCTTAAAACAAAATGCTGGTAAAATAGGTGGAGCAGGAATTTGTAATGGTGGCGGAGGTGCTTCAGCAATTATTATTGAAAATATCTAAATTTTTAGACAAAAAAAAGAGGTTGCAAAACAACCTCTTTTAATTTCCTTAAAGTGTGAAATTAATTCACGCTTGAAGAAAGATCTGATCCAGCTTTGAAACGAACTGAATTCTTAGCTGCAATTTTGATAACTGCACCTGTTTTTGGGTTACGACCGTTACGTGCATTTCTTCTAGAAATGTCGAAAGAACCAAATCCTACTAAAGAGATTTTGTGTCCACCTTTTAACGCGCTTGTTGTAGATGATACAAAAGCGTCTAACGCTTTTTTAGAATCTGCTTTTGACAAACCTGATCCAGCTGCCATTGCATCAATTAATTCTGCTTTGTTCATAATAATGTGTTTTTAAAAAAATTAATAATTAATTATCTCAACAAATATATCTGAATAAGTAAGCGAAAATCAATATCTATCTAAAAAAAACAACAAAATGTTGAAAAATCACCTATTTTGTTAATAAAGTTGCTTTAAAACACTATATTTATATAGGATTTAGCTAAATCCCTCTCTTTAAAAACCTTGTAATCTACCGAACAGAATTACTTTTTATATGTTTTAAATAGAAATGAAAGAGAAAAAAGCACTCATTATCGGTTCAGGAATTGGTGGATTAGCGACTGCTATCCGGCTTTCGAAACTTGGATTTTCTGTTCATGTTTTTGAGGCAAACGACTTTGTCGGTGGAAAAATAAATTCCAAGACATTTAAAAACTATCGTTTTGATATGGGTCCTTCCATTTTTACGGAACCCTATTTAATGGATGAATTACTTGAATTGTCGGAGCAAAAAACGATAAATTTTGATTATTCTCTTCTTTCTGAATCCTGCCGTTATTTTTTTGCTGATTCTCACTCCTTTACTTTACCAGTTGGAAAAAAGGAGGTTTCATTAAAAATCGCTAGAGAATTAGGAGAGGATGAAGAAAAAGTATTTTCTTATTTAGATAGAATGGAAAAGAATTACACTGCTGTTTCACCAGTTTTTATTCATGTTTCTTTGCATAAAATCAAACAGCTTCTGAACAAAAAAATCTTAAGTGCCTTAAAACGTTTGTTTAAGTATGGTTTGAGTAGTTCTATGAATAAAGTGAATGCCTCTTATTTCAAGAATCCTAAAACTGTTCAATTGTTTAATCGTTTTGCTACCTATAATGGAAGTAATCCTTACCAAACTCCTGGAATGCTCAATATCATTTCACATTTAGAATTAAATAAAGGCCCTGCATTACCAAAAGGTGGAATGTTTATGATTACAAAAACACTTTACGATATAGCTGTTCAATTAGGAGTTACTTTTTCTTTCAATGAGAAG
>RFPM01000097.1 GCA_009926125.1 Flavobacteriales bacterium
AGCATGGGCGGATGAAATAGGATTGGAAAATATCTTAAATCAGTTGCAGGTCTTATTTGATGAATATGGGGAAGATCGCTATCGGCCTAATCCGCTGTTAAAACAAATGGTGAAACGAAAGCAAACTTTTTTTTCAATGCCTTCCTAAACGTTATATCATCCCGTTGAATAGTTGTATCTTTATACCTTAAAAAAATACAATGGCATATCTTTTTACTTCTGAATCTGTTTCTGAAGGTCACCCAGATAAAGTAGCAGATCAAATTTCTGACGCACTAATTGATCATTTTATGGCTTTTGATCCAACATCAAAAGTTGCATGTGAAACACTTGTTACAACTGGCCAGGTAGTTTTGGCTGGTGAAGTAAAGTCAAAATCATATCTTGATGTTCAAGCGATTGCTAGAGAAACAATTCGTAGAATTGGGTATACGAAGTCAGAATATATGTTTGATGCAAATTCTTGTGGTATTTTTTCTGCAATTCACGAGCAATCTTCAGATATTAATCAAGGAGTCGAGAGAAGCAATCCTGAAGATCAAGGTGCAGGAGATCAAGGAATGATGTTTGGATACGCAACAAAGGAAACTGATAATTATATGCCTTTAGCTTTAGATTTGGCGCATAAAATTCTACAGGATTTTGATGAAGAAGCAACAATGCTTGCTAAAATAAAAAAGGACATGATTGAAATTGTCATTCCGCGTGTTATAGCAAAATTAAAACCTGAACTTCAAGCCCTATTTAATAACGAAATAAAATATCATATTAATCCTACTGGAAAATTTGTAATCGGAGGTCCACACGGAGATACAGGATTAACAGGTCGAAAAATAATCGTTGATACTTATGGTGGAAAAGGAGCGCACGGTGGTGGAGCATTTTCAGGAAAAGATCCCTCAAAAGTTGACCGTTCTGGAGCTTATGCAACACGTCATATTGCTAAAAACGTTGTAGCAGCTGGTTTATGTGATGAGATTTTAGTTCAAGTTTCCTATGCAATCGGTGTTGCAAAACCCTGTGGTCTTTTTGTTGATACGTATGGAACTTCAAAAATTGGCTTAAGTGATGGCGAAATTGCTGAAAAAATCAGCGAAATATTTGATATGCGTCCCTACTTTATTGAGCAACGTTTAAAATTACGAAATCCCATTTACCAGGAAACTGCAGCGTATGGACACATGGGACGTAAAAATGAAATTGTTACAAAGCATTTCAAGTCGCCAGATGGCACAGTGATTTCCAAAGAGGTAGAGTTATTTACATGGGAAAAATTAGATTTTGTCGACAAAGTAAAGGCAAAATTTAATTTGTAAAACCGCTCTCGCTTTTTGCTTTGAAGAATAGTTTTCAACTCAAAAAATAAATAACTTCGATGATGAGGTTTTTACCAATCTTTTTTTGTTTGTTTCCTTTCTTTGTTGAAAGTCAGTACATTCAGAATATTTCACTTTTGGATGTTTGGAAATCAGATACACTCCTTACAAATTCAAGTAATGTTCGTTACTCAAGTTGTTGGGGTTTTGAGAGGAGCAATAAAGAATATGCAATTCTTGGTTCAACTGAAGGCGCTCATTTTTTTGAGTTAAGTAATGATAATAAATTAAATTTTATAGATTTCATTCCTGGGCGTTATGTTTCTTCACAAGCGATAACTCGAGAGTATAAAACTTATCGTCATTATGCTTACGCTGTTGGTGATGAAGGATTGAGTAGTTTGCAAATAATAGATTTATCTTATTTGCCTGATTCTGTTCATTTAGTAAATGACTTACAAAACAATTTGTTTGGAAAAACACACAATCTTTTTATTGATACGACAAATGCACTGCTTTATTTATGTTCTGTAAAGCCAATTGTTAATGGTGTAGATCAATCATTAATTCCCTTGCGTGTTTTTTCACTAGCAGACCCAGTTAATCCTTTACTTCTTTGGTCTGGCCCTTCTGATATCGATGAGGTTCATGATATTTTTGTTCGTGATAATTTAGCAATTTTAAACTGTGGCTATGAAGGTCTTCGCATATACGATTTTTCACAGGCAAATCAGCCACAATTACTTAGTACTCTTGAAGTCTATCCTGATCAAGGTTATAATCATCAAGGCTGGCTAAGTCCTGATAATTCGACCTATGTTTTTGCAGATGAAAATGCAGGTTTACGCATCAAGAAATGTAGATTAAATTCAGATTATTCTTTAACAATTGAAAATCTATTTGAATCAAGTGATAAGAGTTTCCCTAAAACACCTCACAATATTCAAATAACTAATGATTTTGCTTTTGTAGCTTATTACAACGATGGTTTGCGAATTTTTGACCTAAGAACAGCGGTTCCTACTGAAATTGCTGCATTTGATACTTATTCTGACATTTCAGGGGAGACATTTTCTATGTGGGGAGCTTGGGGTATTTATGCTTTATATTCTAGTGAGCGAATTATTGTTTCAGATAGGAAAAACGGCTTATTTTTATTTGATTTTGATCGTACAAGATTTCTTAAATCACCACCGTCCTCAGGTTTCACTCTTTCACCCAATCCTTGTTATCAAGCTGAATCAGTCTTTATTAATATTCCAAGTAGTATAAATAGTTTTTCCTTTCAACTTTTTGATGCGAATGGAAAGCTACTT
>RFPM01000098.1 GCA_009926125.1 Flavobacteriales bacterium
ACAGCAAGCTGTGGCCACTCGATAAGCTATGTTGTGAGCTAGCCGGGTGCTTCTCTCGATACACTTATATGGGAGCTAGCCGAGTGTTTCGACCGGAGAGAGGAATGTATCGAGGCTAGCGGTTCGCTTCTCTCGATACAACCCCAGCAAGCTGTGGCCACTCGATAAGCTTTGTCTTATCTAGCTGAGTGCTTTTCTCGATACACTTTATGGGAGCTAGCCGAGTGTTTCGACCGAAGGGAGGAATGTACCGAGGCTAGCGCTCCTTACAAGTTTTCATTGCCCACATTTTAATTAGAATGATTCCAAAATACCATATTTGCGGTATAGTTTAAAATCATTCTAAATAATAAATTTGCAACTTAATTTAAGTTTTGAATTCCGCTGTTATGAATAAACTATTTATTCTATTCTCTATCTTTTCAAATTATCTTTTTTGTCAATTAAATGCGCAACCAAATCTAGGTGAAAAGCTTATAAGTTTAAACGAAATTCTCATCAAAGAAAATCAACTTACAAACGAAATAGAACGCATGCCAGATTTGAAGAACAATGTTATTTATACAGGAAAAAAGAATGAAGTAATTCAGTTAAATCGCCTAAATGCAGACCTCAGCACCAACAATACACGGCAAGTTTTTGCGAAAGTTCCGGGTATGAGCATTTGGGAAAATGATGGCTCAGGAATTCAAATTGGCGTTGCAACAAGGGGCTTAAGTCCTAATCGTTCTTGGGAATTTAATGTGCGACAAAATGGGTACGATATAAGTTCTGAGGTTTTTGGTTATCCCGAAACATATTATACGCCTCCCATGGAAGCACTTGAAAAAATTGAAGTGATTCGAGGTGCGGCTTCCTTGCAATATGGTCCGCAGTTTGGAGGTTTACTTAATTATCGCATAAAAAAAGGAAATCCAACAAAAAAGATTTCTTTTGAAACTCAACAGACTCTTGGTTCCTTTGGTTTATTCAGTACCTACAATGCTCTTGGCGGAACTCATAAAAAGTTTTCCTATTATGGATTTTTACATCACCGCTCTGCAGATGGATGGAGAAATAATAGCCAATACTTTATAAATTCAGGCTATTTTTCTGTAAACTATCAGGTAACAAAAAAGTTTGCTTTAAGTGGGGAATATACTTCCATGAATTATAAAAGTCAGCAGGCTGGAGGGCTTTCAGACGCGCAGTACAATGAAAATCATCAGCAATCATTTAGATCAAGAAATTGGTTTGGAGCGCCTTATAATGTTGCATCTTTAACGCTCACTTATGCTATTTCAAAAGAGATAAATGTAGAAATTAAGTCATTTTTTAGCTTCGCAGAACGCAATAGTGTGGGGTTCACGAGTTCTATTATAACTAAAGACAGTATTAATCCAGGAACCTTAGAATATAACAATCGACAAGTTGACCGAGATAAGTATAAAAATTATGGTACAGAAGCTAGAATGTCAGTTAAATATAAATTCTTTGGAAAAGAAAACATCTTTGCTGGAGGAGTAAGAGCATATCACGGTGGTACAATTAGAAATCAAAAAGGTGTTGGAACAAATGGCTTGGAATTCTCTACAACTAATTTAGCTGTTTTTTCAGAAAATATCTTTCAACTTGGAAAAAGACTCAAAATAGTTCCTGGTCTTCGCTTTGAGTATATTGATAATACTAGAAAAGGATATATCGATGCAAGTGGCACTTTACCTCAACTTAAAAAAGTACGCACTCTTTTTCTTTACGGACTTGGAGGCGAATTTAAGGTAAGCGAGACAACAAATTTATATGGCAATTATTCCTTGGCTTACCGCCCTGTAACTTTTTCTGAATTAAGTCCATCAGCAACGACAGAAACAATAGATCCAAATTTGAAAGATGCAAGTGGATTCAATGCTGATTGTGGTTTTCGAGGGACTTTAAAAAATTATTTAAGTTTTGATGTTGGGTTTTTCTACTTGAACTATGACAATCGAATTGGAAGCATTCTCCAAAATGGAAATCTCTTCAAAACAAATATTGGAACATCAGTAAGCAAAGGGATTGAATCCTATGTTGAAGTTAATGTCCTTCGGATTTTTACCGATAAGACAAAAATTGGTGCTGTCTCTATTTTTGCTTCTAACTCTTTCATATCTGCAAAATATGTAAAATGGGACGACCCAAGCAAAACAGTTCAAGACAAACAAGTTGAAAATGCCCCGAAATACATTCATCGCTTCGGATTATCTTATTGTTTGAAAGGCTTTTCTGCAACACTTCAGCTTAGTAAAGTTGCTGCAGTGTATACAGATGCCGTAAATACAGATGCCGCAAATACAGCAGGTACTATCGGAAAACTTGCTGCATATCAAGTAATGGACGCATCTTTCACTTACAAATTTCTTAAATATTACAACGTAAAAGCTGGGGTTAATAACCTTACAGATGAGAAATATGCAAGTAGACGAGCAACCTTCTTACTTTTACTGCTCTATTTATTCAGTAATTTTCCTTCTAGTTTATTTCATAATCACACTCTAGAAATAAGCCCGTTTGAAAAGGCAAGCGCTTGTGAAAAAACAATTTACTATTCTCACAAAGAAGGTTCTTGTAATCATAAAACGCATATAAGTCTGGCTGCAGAAA
>RFPM01000099.1 GCA_009926125.1 Flavobacteriales bacterium
TAGTTTTTTCATATTGTTCAATTAATTTTTCCGGTATATTGATGTGATTAATTCCTATATATCCATCTTGCTTGCAGTTATTGAAAACTTGCTTATCATCAAAACCCAGCAGTTCCATTGGATCAACTCCCAATATTGCACTAATTTCATTTAATCTATTAATTGTCAGCTGTGTTTCTCCAGCTTCTATTTTAGAAAAAGCACGAGTTGTGAGTCCTAATTGTGTTGCGACATGCTCTTGCGTTAAGTTCTTTAATTCACGCAATTGTTTGATTTTTATTTCTGGATGTTGAATCATTACTTTAGTTTTAAAAGTTCAAAATTAGAACTATTAATTCATAAATAAGAAAAAAAATTACTATTTTTTTTCTTTCAAGAAGGTAAATTTACAATAAATTAATCTATTGCTTAAAAATAAGGAATTAATTGAAAACCTACAACGCTTAAGATGGGGGAGAGATTTAAATCCGATTTGCAATGATTAAAAAATATGTAAAATCCATGTCAATATTTAAAAAAATAAATGACCACCAAAAATTTGCTGAATCGATTTTAGAACAAATTCAAAAATTGCCATTTGGAAGTTTGCCAAAAAAAGAACTAGAACTTGTGATACTGCATTCTCTTATTATTTCTTTGGAAGACAAAAACAAGAATTCTTATGAAGGAGTAAATAATCATTTCTCTGATTTAATGATTGGATTAAAATTATCACAGACACAACTTAGAAATAAAATTTTAGATGCACAATTAAGGTTCGACTCTTGCGAAGAAATTGATGTAGAAAACAATATACTTCATTCTATTATTGAAGGGAAATATTCTCTTGAGGATAAATACATTGTTTTTTCGATTTTTAATCCTTTGTTGTTTGAACTTACCAAGTCATATTTTGAAAGAAGAAATATAATTTCTGATACTAGTTTCGGAAAAACTATTTTTAAAATTAACTTGAAAGGGTTTATACTTTTTATCAATCAACTAGACTCATTAACCAGTAAGCATAAAGTTGAATTAGGAGAAATCCTCAAAGACGCCGAAAAAGAAGGATTGATTAAGTTGTCTAGTAATAGATCAGAAAAATCAAAACTAGATAATATTGAAAGCCTTACTACAATTGGAAATAACTTAATTGATATAATAAGTAAACTATCACCTTTTTTAACATCTCTATTCGTATGAAAAAAAATCTATTTAATTCTTTAGTTTTAATTTGCTTTTGTTTTACAAGCTATGGTCAATTAATCATTAACACAAATACCACATGGACAGCCAATCAAGTTCTCACTCAAAGTGTAATTATTCAACAAGGATCTACTTTAACAATTAATCCGGGCATACAGGTCAAAGTATTATTTATTGATAACAACTCAGATTTAATTGGTGATGTTAAAATTGAAGTAAAAGGTTCTTTAAATGTGCTTGGAGACCCCTGTAATAAAGTCAATTTTATCCCATATATTACTACGACAAATAAACAATATTGGAGTGGAATAGAACTAGATACATTGGCAATTAATTGTTCCATTGCAAACGCATCCATTCAAAATGCAAATATCGGAATCAAAATAGAAAATACTAATGCAAGTATTAATGGTGTAGAAATACTCAATTCAAAAGTCAATGGAATTAATGCCTTTGGATCTAATGCTAACATTTCTGTAAATAACTCAATAATAAGGGCGTGTGATGGAGAAGGATTAGCGATAACCGATGCTTCAGTTCTAAATATAAATAATTCAAAGGTTAAATTAAATGGTTCAAGTGGTTTAAAAGTTGTTTCTGTTCAAAATGTTTCCATTGCAAATTCAGTAATTTACAATAATGGTAAATCCGGAATTTTTCTGAATTTATCAACAGTAGTTATAAGTAATTGTATTATAAGAAAGAATACACGCATGGGGATGTGTATAAATAATTCGAATTTCATAGGAAATTATCTTGATATCGACTCAAATAGTATTGATGGTGCATTCATTGGAGGCTCATCTATTTTCAGCCTTCAAAATTCCTCAATTGTTAGGAATATTGGATTTGGAATTGAGACTACCGAATATATCGTAAATTCTGATTTTGGAAATATAGAGTTTACTAATTCTAGTCCAACAGTTTCTATCAATAATTCTAATTTTATTAAGAATCAGAATACTAGTATCGTTTTAACAACAAATGATATACCTGGTATGAACTCTTCACCATATGGGATTGGATATGCATCTTCAACATCGGGTACTTTTTGCCAAAGTTTGTATGGGAATAGTTGCAGTGCATGGTCAGAATTTTGCAATAATATTAATGGTATGAACCCTTCACCTTTAACATCATGGTATAATTATCAGACATTTCACGTTCCATTTGGTCGATTTGAGAATTTTGTAGGAGCTGTTGCAGTGAATTCCAATGGTCCAACAAGTGCAACAAATTTTAGATGTGCTTACGGAATTGCATTTGGATATAACATTCAAAGTCCATATTGGCAATGGGATCCAAATCCAGCTACTCCATATTCAACATGCACTAGCATGAGTGGTGGAGGAACGGTAAATTCAGATAAAATTTCATTTGTA
>RFPM01000100.1 GCA_009926125.1 Flavobacteriales bacterium
TAGGTGAGGCACAATTTGGAGAAGATCTAACGCCAGGAGTTTATTTTGTGCTTGTAAAGCAAGAAAATAATCGCCAAACACTGCGAATGATTAAGTATTAGTAATAAATGGAAATGCTTCAACAAAACTCTTTTAAGAACCAGCAACAATGAAAAAGTTATACATATTATATGCTTTAATTAGTATTTATTTCAATGTTTTATCTATCAATTCTTCAACCGGAGTAATTTCAGGTAAACCAACTGCAGCCGGATTTTTTAAAACAACTATTTCAGGAACTAATGCTGGAGGTACGGACTCAAAAACGTTAGTTTTTACTATTGCTACAGAGAATTCAAGCATTACAGCAACCGGCAGTTCAAGTTTCACGTATACTGGATCTGCTCAAGGTCCAGCTACTTCAACACTAACAGGTTCTACAGGCGCTGTAACATATTCTTATTCGGGAGTAAGTCCTACAGTTTATTCTGCTTCTTCAACTGCGCCAACCAATGTTGGAACTTATGAGGTCATTGCTTCAGTTGCCGCGGATGCTAATTACAATGCTGCTACTTCAGCTGCCCTGGCATTTTCAATAAGCGCAAAAACTTTAACTATTTCAGGTATTACTGCAGTTAACAAAACATATGATGGTAATACTACAGCTTCTATAAGTGGTACTGCAACTTTAGTTGGAGTGCTTGTTTTTGATCAAGTTACTTTAACAGGAACTCCAACCGCTACTTTTGCCTCTTCAGCAGCTGGTGTTGGAATATCCGTTACCGTATCAGGTTATAGTTTAGCAGGACCTGATATTGGAAATTATAGCCTAATACAACCAATCTTAAGCGCCAATATTTGTAATAATACAGCAACAATTACTGCAGGAGGACCAATAACTTTCTGTTCAGGTGGTAGTGTAGTCTTAACTGCAAGTGGAGGTTCTACATACTCTTGGAGTAACGGAGAAACAACACAAGCCATAACAGCAACAGAAGCTGGTTCATATTCAGTAACAGTTACAGGATCTAATGGTTGTTCAGCAACAAGTACTGCAGAAGTGGTTACAGTTAATCCAAATGTAACACCAACATTTACTGCGGTAAGTGCAATATGTTCAGGAGCAAGCTTAAGTGCTTTACCAACTACTTCTAATAATGGCATCACAGGTACCTGGTCACCAGCACCAAATAATGCTGCAACTACTACCTATACATTTACACCAACTGCAGGACTTTGTGCAACTACAACAACACTTAGTATTACAGTAAATGCATTACCAACAGCAACAATTACTCCTGCAACATCAACAACATTCTGTTCAGGAGGTAGTGTAGTTTTATCTGCAAGTGAAGGTTCATCATACTCTTGGAGTAACGGAGAAACAACACAAGCCATAACAGCAACAGAAGCTGGTTCATATTCAGTAACAGTTACAGATGGTAATGGTTGTGTATCAGCAGCAAGTGGTGCAACGGCTGTTACAGTAACTCCATTAACAACAACAGGAAGCGTTACCACCTCAATTTGTTCTGGAGCTTCTTATACTTGGCCAGCAAATAATGTAACTTATACAACTGCTCAATCAGGAATTACTGTAGTTACAGATTGTAACACCGCTACATTGAACTTGACAGTAACACCAAAACCAGCTACAGATACCACTATAGCAACTATTTGTTCGGGTGCAACTTATACATGGTCCGCAAATACAACGGATTATTCAGAAAGTCAAACAGTAACTATTACGAATGACGGATGTACCGCAAATCAAGTATTAGTATTGACAGTAACTCCATTACCAACACAACCAACAGTAGCATGTTATGAAACTGCAACATTCAACACTACAAGCTGTGTTTGGGATGTAAGTGGCTCACAGCCAGCACAACCAACAGGCTTAGCATGTTATGAAACAGTAGAATTTGACAATGATTTTTGTGAATGGGTAGTAAGTGGCACACAACTAGCAGCCTCAATCACATCGCAAACAGATGTTTCTTGTTTTGCTAACAGCACAGGTTCTGCAACAGTAGTTGCATCTGGTGGAACATCAGGATACACTTATTTGTGGTCTCCAACAGGGGGCACATCTGCAACAGCATCAAACTTAGCAGCAGGGACATACACAGTAATGGTAACGGATGCTAACGGATGTTCATCTACCACTTCAGTAACCGTAACTGAGCCAACAGCAGTAGTATCTTCTTCATCTGCAACAGCGATTGCTTGTAACGGTGGATCATCTACTGTAACAGTTTCTGCTGAAGGAGGCACAGGAGCATATACAGGAACAGGAACATTTACAGTAAGTGCAGGCACTCATTCTTATACAGTAACGGATGCTAACGGATGTTCATCTACCACTTCAGTAACTGTGACTGAGCCAACAGCAGTAGCATCTTCTTCATCAGCAACAACGATTGCTTGTAACGGTGGATCATCTACTGTAACCGTATCTGCTACAGGAGGAACAGGAGTATATACAGGAACAGGAACATTTACAGTAAGTGCAGGCACTCATTCTTATACAGTAACGGATGCTAACGGATGTTCATCTAC